>NZ_JAPEPB010000001.1:3570454-3879772 GCF_026340565.1 Kitasatospora sp. NBC_01287 | reverse complement strand
CGACGAGTCCAGCAAGGGTGCGGCCACCATGGCCATGTACGTCGCCCAGGGCGTTGAGGTGCTGGTGGCCACCTGCACCGGCGGGGAGCGCGGCTCTGTGCTCAACCCGAAGCTCCAGGGTGACCCGTATGTCGAGGAGAACATCCACGAGGTCCGGCGCAAGGAGATGGACAGCGCGCGGGAGATCCTGGGCGTCGAGCAGGCCTGGCTGGGCTTCGTCGACTCGGGCCTGCCCGAGGGCGACCCGTTGCCGCCGCTGCCCGAGGGCTGCTTCGCGCTGCAGGACGAGAAGGCCGCGGCCGAGCCGCTGGTGCGCCTGATCCGCGAGTTCAAGCCGCAGGTGATCACCACCTATGACGAGAACGGCGGTTACCCGCACCCCGACCACATCATGACCCACAAGATCACCATGATCGCCTTCGAGGCGGCCGGTGACCCGGACGCCTACCCCGAGGCCGGCGAGCCCTGGCAGCCGCTCAAGCTCTACTACAACCACGGCTTCCCGATGGGCCGGATCCGGGCGCTGCACGCCTACCTCACCGAGAACGGGCACGACTCCCCGTACGGCGAGTGGATCGACGGCTGGGAGAAGAGCGGCCGCAAGGAGCGCGAGATCACCACCCAGGTGCACTGCGAGGACTGGTTCGAGACCCGGGACAAGGCGCTGCTCGCGCACGCCACCCAGATCGACCCGGAAGGCCCGTGGTTCCGGGTGCCGCTGTCGGTGCAGCGCGAGGTCTGGCCGACCGAGGACTACGAGCTGGCCCGCTCGCTGGTCGACACCGACCTGCCGGAGGACGACCTGTTCGCCGGGCTGCGCGCCACCACTCTGGCCGGGGACGCGGCGCAGTAGCGGTCCGACCCCTGGTGGGGCGGGTCGCCCGGCGACACGCCCCACCCCGGTGACCCGGCCGTAACGGGGCCGGGTCACCATGGAGCCATGAGTACCTCCGTGACCCTCGCGCACGCCACCACCGAGCTGGCCGCGAGCTACGACCCGAACTCGGTGACCCCCGGTCTGCTCGGCTTCGTCGTCTTCTGCGGGCTCGGTGTGGCCACCTGGTTCCTGCTGAAGTCGATGAACGGCCGTTTCAAGCGGATCGACTTCGTCGAGGAGCCTGAGCAGCCCAAGGAGTAGTCGCCCCGCGCCGCCCCGCTTGCGGCTTGTGGCCTCTGGCTTGTGGCCTCTGGCTTGTGGCCTTTGTCACCTCCGCACCACGGCTCGCCGTTCGCCTGCCCGGCCTGCCTGGTCGTTCAACCGTTCCACCGCGGTTCGGCTTCAAAGGGTGGACAGCTATGCTGCGCGCCGGGGAACCGTGGCGCGACACGCCGACGTCCCGACTGACACGACCAGATTCGACCAGGCACGAACGAAGGCGGCGGACGTGAGCGAGACGCAGGTGGACACCCCCGGTCCCGGGCCTCGCCGCCGTGCGCGCGCAGCCCAGCCGCAGCTCCCCGCGCCGCGGGCAGGCGGCCGCGCGGCGGCCCGCGCCGGATCCCGCTCCGAGCCTCCCGCGCCGCCGACCGGTGGTCGTGCCGCGGCCCGCAAGAGCATGAAGAAGCCCAAGCGCAAGGGCCTGCGGATCCTGGCGTACACCACGGCCGGGCTGGTGCTGGTGACGGCGGGGACCTTCGGCTACGTCTACGAGGAGCTGAACGGGAACATCAAGCACTCGGCGCTCTTCGCGGGCACCTCGGGCGACGCGGGTCACGAGAAGCCGGACGCTTTCGGGCGCACGCCGATCAACATCCTGGTGATCGGCTCCGACGCGCGGGACAACGCCGCGGACTGCCAGATCGGTGGGGACTGCGGGCCTGGGGCCAACGCCGACGTCGAGATGGTGCTGCACGTGTCGGCGGACCGCAGCAACGCGACGGTGATGAGTGTCCCGCGCGACACGGTGGCGGACCTGCCGGCCTGCACGGACACCGAGAACCACACGTCGATGAAGGCGCACCGGGACATGATCAACAGCACCCTGGACTACGGTCCGGGGTGCACGGTGGCGGCGGTGCACCAGCTGACCGGTATACCCATCGACCATTTCATGATGGTCGACTTCACGGGTGTGGTGCAGATGTCGGACGCGGTGGGCGGGGTGCCGGTGTGCGTGGACAACAACGTCTACGACCCGTACTCGCACCTGAAGTTGAAGAAGGGCAACCACACGCTGCAGGGGATGGCGGCGCTGGAGTTCGTGCGCACCCGGCACGGTTTCGGCGATGGTGGCGATGTGGGGCGCACGGTGGCGCAGCACATGTTCCTGTCCTCGATGGTGCGGCAGTTGAAGAGCGCGGGGACGTTGACGAACCCGGCGGCGGTGCTGTCGCTGGCGAACGCGGCGACCAAGGCGCTGACGGTGGACAACGGGCTGAGCGGGATCCCGCAGCTGGTGGGGCTGGCGGACGACCTGAACAAGGTGCCGACCGACCGGATCACGATGACCACGATGCAGAACGACCCCGACCCGACGAATACGCAGCGTGTGGTGGTCGACCCGGCGGCCAAGAACCTCTTCAGCGCGATGATCAATGACCAGTCGCTGACCACCGGGGACGGGAGCAAGTCGTCGGCGGCGGCGCAGGCCACCTCCACGGCGAACCCGGACACCTCCTCGGCCGCGCCGGCTCCGGCTGCTCCCGCCGCTCCCGCCGCTCCTGCGTCGTCGGCGGCCGCCGCGGGGGCGGGGGCTGGTGCGCCGAAGAAGGAGATCGCGGTGCACGTGAAGAACGGCAGTGGGGTGGCGGGTCGGGCGGGGGATCTGGCGGAGGCGTTGAAGACGGCGGGGTACAGCTCGCTGACCTCGGCGACCAACGCGACGGTGAGTGCGGCGGTCAGCGAGGTGACGTACACGGCGGGTCGGGAGGGGGACGCGCAGGAGGTGGCGGCCTCGGTGGGGTTGCCGTCCTCGGCGGTCAGGCCGGGTGACGGTCCGGGGATCACGTTGGTGATCGGCAAGGACTGGACGGCCGGGAGCACCTTCGGTGCCGCGCCGGCGGGCGCGGGCGGCGCGGCTTCCCCGGCGGCCCCGGCGCCGGTGAACACCCAGGCGGCGCTGAGCAACTCCGAGGCGCAGACCGCGGACGACTCCAGCAAGTGCGCGCAGGTGAGCACCCAGGACACCGTGCAGATCAACAACATCGGGATGAACCCGACCAAGGCGTACGACAGGAGCCCCAGCGTCCCCGACTCCGCCCCCTGATCGACCCGACAGCGGGCCCGGACCGTCGGAACGGTCCGGGCCCGCTGTCATCTTGAGGAGTCGGGAGGAGTCGGGGACGCTGGGGCTCCTGTCGATCTCGGGGCCGGCTTCCGGAGGCGGCCTGGACCCAATGCCTCCGTCGCGTCGCGGGAGCTCGCTCTCAGCCTGCGGCGGGCTCATCGGGCGCGGGGCCCGAGACACAGAACTCGTTGCCCTCGGGGTCGCGGAGCACGGTCCATGCCAGTCCTGGCACCGTGTGTTCGGCGACTTCCGTGGCACCGAGCCTGATCAGGCGTTCGATCTCCACGGCGCGGTCCGAGGCGGCCAGGTCGACATGGACGCTGTTCTTGTCCGTGCGCGCCTCGGGGACCTTCTGAAACCCCATGGCCAGACCGCCGCCCTCCACGAGGGCGTAGAAGCCACCGAAGTCTGCCGTGACCGAGCCGCCCAGGGCCTGCGCCCACCAGGCAGCCAGCTTCGGCGGGTCGGCGCAATCGACCGTCACGTGCTTGATTCGCAGGCTCACCGGCTCACGCTATCCGCAGCTCCCCGCAGGCCCCAAATCCGTTGCTCTGCAAGGGTGCCCGCCGGTTCAAGGCCGCCGACTCCGACACCCTCGACCCTCTCCGGGGATTCCTGCCGCTGCGGGGCGCCCTGTCAACCGCAGCAGCACTGGATTCCGTTCGGCACCTCCACGACAATGACGGTCAGCAGCGGAGTGAGCGGGGGAGCCATGAGCGATCGGCGCGACGGACAGCACTACTTCAAGGCGCCGATCCAGTACCGGCGGACGGGCCGCAGGACCTTGGTCCTCTTCCCGACCGCTCTGGCCTGCGCCCTCGCCATCATCCTCGCCGCAGCGGCCAAGGGCCGGAATCCCGTGATGACCGCGCTCTTCGCGGCCGCCCTGATCGTCGCCTACGCCATCGCCGCCTCCTTCGTGGGCCCCTTCTGCGGCAGTACCACGGTGAATGCCGCGGGCCTCACCACGCGGACCCTACTGAGGACACGTGTGGTCACCTGGCCGCAGGTGCAGTCGTTCGGGTTCTCACCGGAGGTCAACCGCGGCATCGATCACTGCCTCCTTGAGGTACGCCTGCACAAGGGGCGGGCAGTCGTCCTGCCCGGCCTGGTCGCTTCGAGTGCCGATGACCCGGAAATCCGGTCGCGCCTCTCGGAGTTGCGGGCCGCGTGGGCCGCAGCCCAACCCGATGCCATGACCGGGTAATTCGGCTCGACTCAAATCGAGGACGTCCGGCACGGCGCATCCGATATCGACCCCGCCGAGCCGGTCGAGCCCGTCGACCCCGCCGGGCATCCGCACGCCGCCTTCGTGGTCGGCCTGCGGATGCCCGACCTGTTCCGTCAGGAGATCCGGGCCGGATGCGACCGGCTCGGCCGCCACCCCTGCCCGGAGGTGAAATCCTTCGACTCGGAAATCCGCCAGGGGCACAGAATTATTCAGTTCGCAAATCCGGCAGGGCATATGGTTCGCCCGGTCGCAACGGTTATGACGAGAAACTCCAGGCTTGACGGCTTGGTGGCAGCGGGCAAATCCCATCAAGCAAGTCAAGACTTATCTTTCGGGGAGCTTTGACCGTATGGTGTGGCTCGAATCGAAGGAGCCGCTGTTGTCGAAAATGACTGATCCCGCCGTGCGTTCGGTTGACTCGGAGCAGGATTATGTGTCCTCCTTGTACGAGTTGCTCACCGAGCGGCTTTCCGAGGCGCGAGTGCACCGAGCGAGTGTGCTGAAGGGCACGGCGGACAGCGCCGGCGGGGCGTACGAGAGAGAAATCGCCGCCGATCGGCTGGCCAAGGAAATCGGCCGGCTGGAGGGCGCCGAAAAGGGGCTGGTCTTCGGGCGCATCGACTGGACGGATGGCACGGCCCTGCGCATCGGGCGGATCGGACTGCAGACGGAGGAGGATGACCTGCCTCTGCTCGTGGACTGGCGCGCGAAGGCGGCGCGGCCTTTCTACGAGGCGACACCGGTCCACCCGATGGACCTGCGGCGGCGCCGGCACCTGCGCGTCGAGGAGCGCACGGTCATCTCGGTGAGCGACGAACTGCTGGACGGGACCGCCGCGACCGACGAGGACGTCGTCGGGGACGGCCCGTTGACCGAGGCCCTGTCGGCACGGCGTACGGGCAGGATGCACGCGGCCGTCGCGACGCTGCAGGCCGAGCAGGACGAGATCGTCCGCTCCGCCCACCGCGGGGTGACCGTGGTGCAGGGCGGGCCCGGCACCGGCAAGACAGTGGTCGCCCTGCACCGGGCGGCCTACGTCCTGTACGCGTTCCCGCGCGCCGCGGCGGAGGGTGTCCTGGTGGTGGGCCCGAACGCCCGGTTCCTCGACTACATCTCGCAGGTCCTTCCCTCGCTCGGAGAGAACGACGTCGTTCTGGCGACCTGCCGGGAACTGGCCGGAGTGTCCACGGACACGGCGGGCCCGATCGGTACGGCGCGTCTGAAGGGCAGCTCCGACCTCGCCGACGCCTTGGCCGGCCTGCTGCGCGTCCACCAAGCCCCCGCCGGTGACTTCACCGTGCGGGTCGGACAGGAACTGGTTCACCTCTCCGGCGAGGAGGTCGCCACGGCACGCGACGCCGCCCTGGCAGCCGTACCGGGGCACAACCCCGCGCGCCAGGTGTTCAAGGAGCTCTTGGTCGACGCCGTCACCGACGCGACGCAACGAGACATGGGCGACCTCCTGGAGCAGATCGACGCCGATGCCGAAAGGATGACGGGCATCAACCTCGACCGGTTCACGGGGGCCGCCCGGCGCCGTGTCGAAGGCGCGGCCGACCCGGGTCCGGTCCACGAGCTGGACCTGGACGCCATCCGGGCCGATCTCCTCGACGACGCCGGCGTCGACCGGGCGGTCGAGGTGTTGTGGCCGCGGCTGGTACCCGGTGACCTCGTGAAGGCGCTCCTGACGAACGTCGACACGAACGTCGACGCTCTCGCCGAGCGCCTGCCCCGCCTGACCGCGCAGGAGCGGTCCCTCCTGCTGCGCGGTCCGGAGGACCCGTGGACCGATGCCGATGTGCCGTTGCTGGACGAGGCGGCGAGTCTGGTCGACGGTCCCCCCGAGCGGACGTACGGGCACGTCGTCGTCGACGAGGCGCAGGAACTGACCGCCATGCAATGGCGGATGATCGTCCGCCGCTGCCCGTCGAGGTCGATGACGCTGGTGGGTGACTTCGCCCAGGCGGGCCCGGTCGCCGCGGCACGCGACTGGAAGGAAGCACTGAGCCCCCACGTCGGGCCGCGGTTCAAACTGCACAACCTGACCGTCAGTTACCGCACCACGCAGGAGATCCTGGAGAGCGTCCGGGACCTGCTCACGCGGATCGCTCCGGACCAGAAGCCCACACGGTCACTGCGAAGCGGTGAGAGCCCCCGCACCGTGACCACGTCTCCGGACGAGTTGGTCACCGCCGTTGTCCAGGAGCTCCGCGCCCAGAGCGCCGCGCACCCGGGCGAGCTTCTGGGAGTGGTCTGCGCGGACACCAGGGTGAGTGAGCTGACGGCCCAGGGCATCGATCAGCACGCACGCATCGTGCCGGCGTCCGAAGCGCGCGGCCTGGAATTCGACGGGGTCGTCGTCATGAACCCCGAGGAGATCATCACGGCCCGCCCCGGTGGGGACAGGGACTTGTACGTGGCCCTGACCCGGGCCACCAAGCGCCTCTGCACGATCACCGTCCAGCCCGCCTGACGACTCGGCGCCCGCGTCGTCGCCGCGGGCGCACCCGGCGCGATACAGACACCTGCCCGCGCGCCCGGGGCTGCTCGCCGCCTCACCGCTCGTGGCCGCACCCTGCACCATGCCGCGCGATCACCGAGGTGGGCCACCCTCCCGCACCGATGCCCGCAGGTGTGGCACTTGCGCTCCTGGCGTGTTGCTCACCGGTTCTGGCCAGTCCGAGGGAGTGACCCGCATGGCGGTGAGCACCAGCACCAGCACTCGCAGCCTCGCACGGGCGGTTCGTCCGCGGAATCACGGCGGCTTGATCGCCGTAGACTGGCGCGAATGGCGACGATCCGGTGGTTGTCACAGGGGGAAGGGGTTCGGCCTGTGGAATTGCGTGATATTGAGATATTTCTGGCCGTGGCGGAGGAAAAGCATTTCGGCCGGGCCGCCCAGCGCCTGTTCGTCTCTGCGGCCCGGGTCAGCCAGGCCATCAAGGCACAGGAACGAGCCATCGGCGGCACGCTGTTCGAACGGACGAGCCGCACGGTTCAGCTGACGGAGCTGGGTCGGCGGCTGCGGGACGACGTCGCCCCCGCCTACCGGGACCTGAACGCGTCGATCACCCGCGCCCGCATGGCCGCCCGCGGGATCACTGGCCGGCTCCGGGTGCTCATGATGCCGCTGAACGTCGTGGATCTGCACGTTTACTGGAAAGAGTTCCGACGGCGCAACCCCGAGTGTGAGCTGCAGGTACGCACGTCAACGATGGAAGACCCGTTCGGAAGTCTCCGCAATGGCGAATGCGATGTCTTTGTCGCTTGGCTGCCGGTGGAGGAGGAGGACCTGACGGTCGGCCCGACGCTGTTCACCGATCCACGGATACTCGCTGTCGCTGAGGACCATGTCCTGGCCGGGGGTTCATCCGTCAGCTTGGAGACACTGGCTGACTTCCCGCGTGTCTCGGCTCCGCTGAAATTGGACTACTGGGAGGACGCTTACTTCCCCTTCAACACCCCGCGCGGGCGAAAGCTGGAACGCGTCCATCCCGTGAGAGGTTGGGAGGACGTAGTCAATCTGGTCAGCATGGGCGAGACCGCCCAGGTCTACCCGACGCACGTCACCAAGTACTGGGCGCTACCGAACGTCCGCTGGCTGGAACTTTTGGATGACTTGTCGATCTTCATCGCTTGACGTGCCGGTGTCGTACGGCGCGCGGCGCTCCCCTGGGAACGGCGGGACCGGAGCCCCGTCGCGTGGTTGGTGGTGGCCCTACCGCACGGAGGAGACCTGGTCGCACCGCCGGAGCGCGGAGGCGCCAACCGCCTTGTGCTCAGGCGGTGTTCAACGACGGTTGCGGCGGTTGCGCATCAGGCGGACGACGTAGACGGGAACGCCGATGATGGCGCCGATGATGAGGGCCCAGAACGCGAAGAAGGCGGGGCCGGGGTGGAAGCCGGTGGTGTCGGCGGCGGCGGCCAGGACGGTGGCGAGTGGCTGGTGTGGCATCTGCTGGTCCTTGGATGTTGGCGGCGTGGGGTCAGATGGCGCGGAGGTTGGGGCCAGGGCGCTGGGCCCGCTCCGGGGCGATGGCGTGCATCAGGGCGATGTAGCCGTCCTCGACAGTGGCGCTGACGCGCTCCGCGTCCGGGGCGGGGATGCCGGAACTGATGATCCGGTACGTGGTGCCGGTCATGCCGGGGGTGACGGTGACGGTGGGCAGGTCGGGCGGTGGGGCGGTGGCCGGCTGGGTGAGTTGCCACACCATGTCCTCGGCGTGGGCGGCGAGGTCGCCGATTGCGCCCTGGAAGGCGATGCTGCCGTGCTCGATCACCACGACGTTCGGGCAGGTCTGCACGATGTCGTCGACGATGTGGGTGGAGAGCAGCACCGTCCGGTCGCCGGCCAGCCTGGCGAGCAGACTGCGGAACCGCAGCCGCTCCTCGGGGTCCAGCCCCACGGTGGGCTCGTCGACGATCAGCAGCCGGGGGTCGTTCAGGATGGCCTGGGCGATGCCCACGCGGCGCTTCATGCCGCCCGAGTAGCCCTTCACCTTCCGGTTGGCGACATCGCTGAGCGAGACCAGTTCGAGGACCTCATCGACGCGGGCGCGGCGGGCGCGCCGGTCGGTGATGCCCTTGAGCAGTGCCATGTAGTCGAGGAACTGGTGGGCCGTCAAGTCCGGGTACAGGCCGAGCTCCTGGGGGAGGTAGCCGGTGGTGGCCCTGACCTCTCGGCGCTGGCTGCGCGACGTGAGCTCGGTGCCGTCCACCGCGACGGTGCCCGAGGCCGGCAGCAGCACCCCGGTCAGGACCCGCATGAAGGTCGTCTTGCCGGCCCCGTTGGGGCCGAGCAGACCGACCATGCCGACGGGCAGGCGCAGGCTGATGCCGTCGAGGGCGCGGACCTCGCCGCGCCGGAAGGTGACGGTCAGATCGGTGATGGTCACGTTGGGCGCGGTCATGACGGGCTCCTCTTGGTGAGCACGAGCTGGGTGATCACGAGGGCGGCGAGCGCCATGAGCAGCAGGAAGGCGATGCTGAGGACGGCCTCGCCGCCGGTCGGGGTGATTCCCCGCTGCCTGGCGTCGAACAGGGTGCCGTGGAACCAGGCACCGGCCGGGTACTCGCCGATGGCTTCGAAGGGCGTGCCGGCGGGGGTGGGGATGCCGTAGCGCGGGCCGACCATGTTTCCCCAGATCCAGTAGCCGAACAGGCCCAGCCGGTACAGCACGGGCCCGGTCAGGTACGGGACGGTGACCGAGCCAGCCACGACGAAGACCAGCCCGGGAAGGATGATGGCGGCGAACGCCGCGAGGCCGACCGGGATCACCCCGGCCCCACGCTGGGCGGTCAGGTAGCCGAGCAGGCCCACCCAGGCGACGGCGACCGGTGTGATGCTCGCCGCGCCGGCGCCGATGGCCTTGCCCCACAGGCGCGGTCCGATGCCGGTGGGCGTCGAGGTCAGGAGGTCGTTCAGCCCCAGCCGGGCCTCCCGCCGGACGCGGTCGGCGAGGACGGCGCCGACGCCGATCGGGCACAGCATGATGAAGTTGCCCGCCCAGTCCGCGACCAGAAAGGTGTGGTCCGTGGTGCTGGTGAAACCCGGCGGGAAGGGCGATGCGCAGCGCAGCGCGATCAGCCCGATCACGACCAGCCAGACTGCCGGGCGGCGCACCTGCATCAGGTACTCGTAGCGGGCGGCCGCGACGGTCTTCGCCCACCAGGTGCGAGCTGCCGTCGGCGGGGTGGTTCGCTGAAGCACGGTGGTCATGCGGTATCGCTCCCCACAAATCGTTCGCCACGCCCCAGGAGCAGGCCGGCCGCGATCACGGCGACGACGCCGACGGCGGGCAGGGCGATTCGGTTGACGGTCCATTCGTGCGCCGGGACCTTGGCGGCGACGCCCATGAACATGTACTGCGCCCGCAGCACCGTGTTGTCCCGGATGGCGCGCGTCATCAGGTACTGGGCCAGCCACAGGCCCCCGATCAGGCCGCTCGCGGCGGCCGGGCTGCGCAGGCCGATCCCGATGAGCATCGCCAGTGCGACCAGCCAGAGCATCGGCGGGGCCCACACCAGGACGTAACCGCCCGTGCCCTGCCCCACGGGCCAGGCGTTCAAGGCGCGGAACACGACGGCGTCCAACAGCGTGACCAGGGCCGCTGGGGCCACCACCAGGCCGACACGCAGGAACAGCACCCGGCGGTAGACCGTGGTGGTCATGACCAGCTCGGCGCCGGTATCGCGCCCCACGATCGAGGAGGCCGCGACGGCGGTGCCGAGCGGGGCGAAGCCCGCCAGGACCGCGCCGGCGGCGAGGTCGAGGTGCTCCGCCCCGGCCCCGGTGGCATGCATGACGATCACCAGGATCGCGCCGCCCAGCGTTGCCGCCAGTGCCGTCCCCGGCGGGGCGATGCCGATGACCCGCAGCTCCAATCGGAGGCGGGCCCAGATGGACCGGTTCACGTCCACCTGCCGGCTCGTGCAGGTCCCGCGTCGCCGCAGGGTGTGTCAGGGTCTCGTTGCATGCCGCAAGCCTGCTCGCGCCGACCGGGACTCGTACCGGCCAAAAGTACTGATCGGGCGGATCGGAGCAGTCCTTTTGGCCGGTACGGCGGCCACGACCGGTTCCGTAGCCTGAGCACCGTGAGTGTGATGGAACGGCTGGCCGCACTGGCCGCACTGGCCGCCAGGCGAACCAACGTCCTGCTCGGGCTTGCCTTCGCGGTGGTGCTGGCAGCGACGGCCTACTGGCACGCCGCCCACGCGGGCGGCCGGGGCTGGTTGCTCGACTGCGGTGTCGGTGCGGTGGTGTGCGTCGCAGCGCTGCTCCGGGAGCGCAACCGGCTGGTCACCGTGGCCATCGGCCTGTCCGTCGCGGCTGCCGCCGTCCTCGCCGCCGGCATGGGGTATCCGACCGGTCAGCCCGGCGTTGCCGCGTCCCTGGCGCTGACCGTCCTCGCCGGCTCGGCGGTCCGGGTCCTGCCGCCCGGACGAGCCGCCGTGGTCGCCGCGGCCGGGCTCGCGGTCACGGTACTCGGCCGGCTCGTGACCACCTCACATGCCGCCTCCTCGTTCCACATGGGCGTCCAGGGCTGGTTGGCCGGTCTCGGCACGGGGCTCGTCCTGCGCTTCCTGGAGCATCGCCGCCAGACCGCCGTCGAGGCGGTGCGGCGAGACGAACGCCTGGCCCTGGCTCGGGAGTTGCACGATGTCGTCGCTCACCTTGTCTCCGGCATCGTGATGCACACCCACGCCGCCCAGATCATGCTCCGCAAGCAGCCCGACCTCCTCGGCGACGCCCTGGCGGACATCGAACGTTCGGGCACCGACGCCATGGACGCCATGCGGCGGGTGGTCGCCCTGCTGCGCGACGCGGAGGACGGCGCTGCCGTCACCGCAGGACCGGAGCAACTCATCGACCTGGTCCGCCGCTTCGAAGAGCACGGACCGGCCGTCGATCTCCGGCTGCCCACCGCGGCGCCGACCTGGCCACCCGTGGTCACCACCACCGTGTACCGGGTCGTCCAGGAATCCCTGACCAACATCGCCCGCCACGCCCGCAGCGCCCGCGCGGCCACCGTCACCATCTCCCAGGACAGCACGGACATCACCGTCGAGATCGGCGACGATGCTCCGCCGCACTCCCCGATCCGCGCCTCCCCGCGCGGCGGCTACGGCCTGGTCGGCATGCGCGAGCGCATCGAGGCACTGGGCGGTACGCTCAACGCCGGTCCGCAGCCCGGCGCCGGCTGGTCGGTACGGGCCACCCTGCCCCTGCAAGCCGGAGACCGCCCGTGAGCATCAGCGTGCTGGTCGCCGACGACCAGGCCATGATCCGCACCAGCCTGCGCCTCATCCTGGAGGACGAGCCCGACATCACCGTCGTCGCGGAAGCACGCGACGGTGCCGAGGCCGTCGCCCTCGCCCGCCAACTGCGGCCCGACGTCTGCCTCATCGACATCCGCATGCCCCGCCTCGACGGCATCGACGTCACCCGCGCACTCGCCGGCCCGGGCATCGCCGACCCGCTCCGGGTCGTCATCGTCACCACCTTCGGACTCGACGAATACGTCTACGGCGCCCTCCAGGCCGGAGCCCTCGGATTCGTCCTCAAGGACGGCGACCCCACCCTGTTCACCGCCGCCGTGCGGGCCGCCGGCGTCGGGGACGCCCTCATCTCCCCGTCGATCACCAGGCGCTTGCTCCGCAACCTCGCCCCCGCCACAGCCTCCCCCGGCCTCCAGCCCAACCCCCCGCTCACCGACCGGGAAACCGACGTCGTCCGCGCCGTCGCCCGGGGCCGCACCAACCAGGAGATCGCCGCCGCCCTCTTCATCTCCGTCAGCACCGTGAAGGGCCACCTCACCGCGGTCCAGAACAAACTCGGAGCCCGCAACCGCAGCGAGATCACCGCCTGGGCCTGGGAATCCCACCTCATGCCGGGCAGCGCGGATCAACGGAGCGGCAGCCGATAGCAGCAGCGCCGGTGGACCGGTTCAAGGGCGTGCCGGCAGGCCTGGTCCATCGGTTCCGCCGTCGGGGTCGGAGTGCCGTGAGAGGCCGGGACGTATGAACCGGTTGGCTGGTGTGACCTCGCCTCATCTGCTTCAGCACGCCGAGAACCCGGTCGACTGGTGGCCTTGGGGGCCGGAGGCGTTCGAGGAGGCCCGGCGGCGCAATGTACCCGTTCTGCTATCAGTCGGTTGCGCAGCGTGTCGCTGGTGTCAATGACTTAGAGGTCGCGCGGATAGGCGGCAGGCGGGGCCAGCTGACAGACGGAACAGGCACAGGTTCTGTGATCATGGAGTTGCGACGCTCTGTGATCACCGGGGAGACCTGTGCCTGCACTGCCATCCTGGCTGACCGAACCGCTCTGGGACCAATTCGCCGCCCTGCTGCCGCAGCGGCCCGAGTTCGATCCGGCCCACCCGTTGGGCTGCCACCGGCGCCGGATCAGCGACCGGATCGTCTTCGACAAGCTCCTTCAAGTCCTCCGGTTCGGCTGCTCCTACGAGGCGAATCGCGGACTCCGCCTGCTCGGCCACGACGATCCGCAGCCGCCGCGACGAATGGATACGCCTGGGCCTGTTCGCCGAGTTGAAGCAGATCGCGCTCGACGCCTGTGACCGCATCGTCGGTCTCGTCCTCGACCAGATCGCCGTGGACGGCGCCATCACCAAGTCCCCCGGCGGCGGCGAAGCGGCCGGACGCTCACCGGTCGACCGGGGCAAACAGGGCATGAAGCGCTCGGGCATGACCGACGGCTACGGCATCCCGCTCGGCCGCGTCCTGGCCGGCGCCAACCGCCACGACTCCCCACTGCTGGCCCCAACTCTCGATCTTCTGGGCGAACTTGGGCCTCTGCCCGACGAGATCACCGTCCATCTCGACGCCGGCTACGACTCGGCCAACTCCCGCGCCGTGCTTGCCGAGCGCGGTCTGCACGGCCGGATCGCCCGCAAGGGGATCAAAGCGCCGGTCCAGGCCACCCACCGGTGGCACATCGAGCGCACGCACGCCTGGCAGAATGCCTTCCACCGGCTCACGCGCTGCTACGAACGCCGGACCCGCGTTATCGAGGCCTTCTTCGACCTCGCCGACACGATCATCACCGTACGTAGTCTGATCCGCCGAGCCTGGACCACTCACCGCTGGGCAGCCCGCCCAGGATGCCGACCATGACGGGCCGCCAGCGGCAGGCCGTGCTCTCGCCGACCGGTAGCGCGCCGTCAGGGACCGCGGCGGCGATGTCCTCAACGAGGCGAGAGCGATCGGCCGACTTGAATGGCGGCCCAAAGGGCGAGCGGCTGTGTCAGCCTTGGCGGCTGGGGAGCATGGTCAGGGCCTGGGAACGCTGTGCGACGAGGTCGTCGTAGGTGCCGTCGCGCTCAGCCCAGCGGTGCATGAGGACCCGGTCGACCAGGATCTCCTCAGGGGTGGGGTCCTGCGAGAGCAACTGCATGACCTCGGCTCCGAAGTCGTCGAGCGGCAGTGCAAGCGGGTTCACCTTCTCCTGTCCTGCCGTGGCGACGGCCGGGGGGACGAGCTCGACGACGCTGACGCCGGTGCCGTCGAGCTGTGCGCGCAGTGCCTCGGAGTAGGCGTGCACCGCAGCTTTCGAGGCGGCGTAGGTGGGCATGGGCGGGAACGGCAGGAAGGCGATGCCGGAGGTGACGGTGATGAAGGTGCCGGCGCCGCGTTCAACCAGGTGCGGGGTGAAGGCGTCGATGACGCGGATGGTGCCGACAAGGTTGGTGTCGATCGTCGTCCGTGCCGCCTCGAAGTGCGCAGAGTCGCGCAGGTCCTCCAGGAGCATGACGCCCGACATGGTCACCACGGTGTCCAGTGCGGGGTACTGGGCGAGCACGGCGTCGCGGGCACGTGCGACGGAGACACTGTCGGTGACGTCGATGCCGAAAGTGCCGAAGCCTTCCTGGGCGAGTTCCGAGAGTGCCTCCGGGCGACGGCCGCCAAGAGCCACGGTGCTGCCCGCTGCGGCGAACCGGCGGGCCAGTTCTCGCCCGATGCCCGAGGTCCCGCCGACGACGAGAACGGTGCGGTTGGAGAGATCCACGAGATCTTCCCTTCAGTTCAGGGCGCGACGGCGTTCAGGCTCGCGGCGCATTCAGCGATGGTCCCTGTCCTTCACAAACAGTGATGCCGCAAGTCTTGACGGCATCCGCCGGGTGTGGCAGGGCCCCCGTCTTCCCTGGTCCTGCCAGGGCCCCCTCTGAAACGCGCGCACCGCATTACGGTGTCGGTATGAAGGATGAGGAATCCGGCAACCGGCTCGGCAGCTACCTCCGCGCCCGGCGTGAGCTGGTCTCCCCGGTGCAGGCGGGGCTCCCGTCCGGCGGCAACCGCCGCGTCCCGGGCCTGCGCCGTGAGGAAGTCGCCCTGCTCGCCGGAATCAGCGCCGATTACTATCTGCGCCTGGAACGGGGCCGCGACAAGAATCCTTCTCCTCAGGTCCTCGAATCACTCGCGCGTGTCCTGCACCTCGACCACATCGAGCGGACGTATCTGCTCGGCCTCGTGGCAGCCCGCCCACGGACGCCGCGTCGCAGGCGACCCGAGCAGGTACCGGCACGGGTGCACCAGTTCCTTGCCCACCTTCAGATACCCGCGTTCGTCGAGGGACGCGCCTTCGACGTCCTGGCCTCCAACCCGATGGCCGTCGCGCTCTCCCCGCGACTGCGGCCCGGTGAGAACCGGCTCCGTTCCCTTCTCCTCGACCCCGATGAACAAGCCTTCCAGCAGGACTGGACGAAAGCCGCAGCCGGCTTCATCGCCACCCTTCGCACCACCATCGGGGACGACACCGACAATCCCCGGTTCGTCGAACTCGTCGGAGAACTCGCACTGTCCAGCCAGCGGTTCCGCACCCTGTGGGCCCGACACGACGTCCGCAACCTCGACGGAGGCACCACCACCGTCAACCACCCAGTCGTCGGTGAACTACGGCTCCACCGCGACAAACTCCCCGTAGACGACGTCATCCTGGTCGTCTACTACCCAGACAAGGACAGCGACAGCGACGAGAAACTGCAACTCCTCGCCGCACTCTCACACACCGAACCAATCGACACAGCACGCAGCAGGCCGGCAGACACCAGGCACCCGAAGACACCCTGACGAACACCGGCCGTCCGGCGGCGCAGCCAGAACGACCGCGCCAACGGGTGGGCCGGATCGAACTCGGGCCGCTGCGGCAGCAGGGCGGCGAATTGGTCCCAGAGCGGTTCGGTCAGCCAGGATGGCAGCGCAGGCACAGGTCTCCCCGGTGATCACAGAGCGTCGCAACTCCATGATCACAGAACCTGTGCCTGTTCCGTCTGTCAGCTGGCCCCGCCTGCCGCCTATCCGCGCGACCTCTTAGCACAACCAAGAGTCCTGACCTGGACTGTTATCGAACAGCACTGAGCCGGGCACACGTGGTGAGCGAGTCGAAGACGTTGTGCCATCCGAACCGGAGGATCAGCGGGCCTGCCGCGTTGTAGCGTGGCAGTGGCCAACTGTACGGAGGAGACGTGACCGCACAGCCGGAGCACCATGCCGAAGAGCTGATCCCGCGCCCGGAGCGGACCATCACCGCTCTCAGGGCTGCCCTTGCCGTCGTAGCGCCGGACCGTCTGCTGGAGATGCAGACCGAGCAGGCTGAAGCGATCACCAAGGCCATCGAGTCCGACACCCTTGATCCTCTCCGGGGGTTCCTCCTGCGATGGGCCGTCGTGGTCGAGATCGAACGGCATCCGGGGACAGCCTCCAAGCTCCGCCGGGCCGAGTACCTCATGCAGGTGGCCGAGGATCCGGAGGACTCCAGGCGCCATGCCCTCACCGCTGCTGAGATCATCCGAGCCGCATACCGGGTGCTGGGCGTATGACGTGGTCCTGGGAGTACCTCCCCAGCGAGGAATACGTCATCGGCGAAGCGCCGCCGGCCTTCGTCGCCGAAGTCGAGAAGAAGGCCGACGAGTTGGTGCGAGCTGCGGAAGCCCTCTACCTCGACGGGACCTCGTATCGGGGCGAGAATCCCAGGAGTAGGACGGCCCACGTCTCCGGTGGCATGTTCGAATTCCTGACCATTGTCCGGCATGAGCAGATTTACATTGTCCAGGTCACGTACTTCTAGATCGTTCCTGTTGCCTTCCGTTGTTGTTGGAAGCTCCGAAGTGGGTGCGATCCCGTTCGGGGCTATTTCGTCGTTCACACGCGAGATCTGGCGAACCGTTAGAGTAGTGGTGCTCCGCCTGGAAGGTCATGGCCGGCAGGCGCCATGCACCAGGCCGGCTGGCAGCGGTTGGCCCGGCGTGGTTCGCCAAGATCTTGCGGCGAAGGGTTGTCAAGCTGGGATACTGCCTGAATGGTGAACCGCCTGGCCGATGCCACCTCCCCCTATCTCCAGCAGCACGCCGACAACCCCGTCGACTGGTGGGAGTGGTCCCCCGAGGCGTTCGCGGAGGCGGAGCGGCGCGGGGTGCCGGTGCTGCTCTCCGTCGGTTACGCCGCGTGTCACTGGTGCCAGTGAACTCGCAAACGCGGCAGTCGGCGGTGCTCAGAGCGTTGTGGTGAACCGCTCTGTAGCTCGATGAGCTGCGGTTTCCTCAGCACGGTGGTGTGTGGATGGCTTCTTCAGGGCAGCCAGCTGACGGTTGGTTGGGTCGGTGGTGGAGGTGTCGTTCGTGCCGTCGGTGATTGCGTTGCTGGAGCGTCGTGAGGCGCGGGCCCGGGAAGAGTTGGATGCCTGGCAGGAGCTGCTGCGCGAGGCCCAGGAGCAGGTGGCTGTCCATCAGGAGCGGTTGGAGTGTGCGCGGATCGGCCGGGAGGAGGTGCTGCGTGCGCTGGCGGAGGAGGCCGAGGCCGTGATGGTGCAGCCGCTGACTGCGGTGACGCCCACCGCTCGCGCGCTGGCGCCGGTGACGGCACCGCAAGTGCCGCCGCAGCCGCCGCACGAGGCGGGGGACGGCGTGCCGGAGCCGGCAGTGCCCGCGGTGCCTTCGGTCCTGCGGACGGGTTACGATCCGCGGCCGCCTGCGTGGCAGCCGGGCCTGGGCGTGGAGGTGCTGGCCGGGGCCTATCGGCAGGTCTTCGATGTGGTCGCGGGTGCGGGTGCCCCGGTGGCGGTCAAGGCGTTGACTGTCGCGCTGGGGCGGGACGCAGAGCGGCTGAAGGAGATCGAGAAGGTCCGTCACCGGGCCTATGCGCTGCAGGCCAGGGGCTGGCTGGGGCGGGTGCCGGGCGGGTTGTTCATCCCCGCGCCGGGCCCGGCGCGGGGAGCCGGTGCGGGCGGAACTCGGGCCAGTGCAGGCGCTGGCGGGCCATCCGCCGGCCGAGGGTGATCGAGGCGGCCCACCACACCATCTGCACGTGGTGGTCGTCGCGGCGCTCGTGGTCGCGGTTCAGGCGCCGCGAGCGCGAGAGCCAGCCGAGCGTGCGCTCCACCACCCACCTGCGCGCCAGTACCCTGAACCCCTTGGTTCCGTCGGTGCGCTTGACCACCTCCACTCTCACCCCGTGCGCGGCGAAGGCGTCGGCCAGTTCCTGGCCCTGGTAGGCGGAGTCCGTCCACACGAGTTCGAGCAGCCGTCCGGGCTCGGCCATGAATGCCTCGAGCAACTCCGGGGCGGCCTTGGAGTCGTGCACGTTGGCCGCGGTGACGGTGACCTCCAGCAGCAGTCCGCCGGTGTCGGTCAGGACGTGGCGCTTGCGCCCGTCGCGCAGCTTGCCGCCGTCGAAGCCGCGTGAGGTGGCCGGACAGGTCTCCGAGCCGTCCACGGACTGAGAGTCGATGATGCCCGCGCTCGGCTCCGTCGCCTTGCCCTGCTTCTTGCGCTCGGTGCGGCGCAAGCGCTGGTAGAGCTCGCGGATGTAGCCGTGGCGGCGCCAGCGGCGGAAGAAGTCGTACACCGCCCGCCAGAAGGGGTAGTCCGCAGGCAGATTGCGCCACTTGACGCCATTGTCGACCAGATAGCGCACCGCGTCGATCACCCCCCGGTGGCAGTGCGCCTCAGGGCGTCCGCCCTTCCCCTCCAGCCAGGCGGGCATCGGCATCGCGCCGCGGATCACCGCCCATTCGGCGTCCGTCATGTCGCTGTCGTAGCGCGGCGCGCGGTGCCCCTCCCCGATCGCCCCGTACAGGTGCACGTAGCAGTCACACCCCGGAGTGAGCGCAGTGGACTCGCCGGCACCGGGAGTGCTGAACTGGTTGGGCAACGGGCCTCCTCGGGCGAAAGCGGTCTCGACAACCAGCTCTCTACCAAGGGGCCCGTTGCTTCACGCCCAAGCGGTCACGGGCACCTGCGTGCGAACGCTCACCCTCCCCACCTGCAAACCTCGAACGCCGCACGGTTCACCACAACGCTCTCACACCTCTCTGATGATCACGCGGCCTCCGCAGAGCTTCGACCAGTCGTCGCGGTCGGAGGTCAGGACGATCACGGGGCCCGCGACTCGGAGCGCGAGCGCGGCGACGAGAGCGTCGATCGCGTACTTGTGCCCGTGCAACCCGCCTGCGTCTCGAAGCAGCGCCACTGCGGTCAGGGAATCCTCCTGGCTGACCGGTTCCACCCGCAGCCGGGATAGCACCCACTTCAAGCGCGCCAGATCGGTCTTCCCCTGCGCTGCTTCAACGATGGTCAGCGCAGACACGAGGACGGGCACTCCGACCTGCCGGGACGCCTCGATGCGAGCCGCCATCCCACGGTCGTTGCGCAGGAGCAGGGAGAGCGCCTCGGAGTCCAGCACCAGCGAGCGGGCCGGCTGCTCCTTCACGCAGCGCCTCGTTCGACGCCACCGGCGTTCTCGTCTCCGAACAGCTCGCGACGAGCGGCTTCGATCTCCTGCTCCGTGAGCACGCCGTGCTCTTCTTCGTGGGACGACACGATCTCGGCGAGCCCGTCCATGGCGAGTTGGTGCCTGACCGCCTCGGTGATGTAGCTGGACAGCCCGCGGCGACCTGTTCGAGAGCGGAGCTCACTGATCAGCTCTGTGGGCATGGACACGGAGATGTTCTCGGTGGTCCCGGCTCGGGTCGGCTTCATGGTCGCAGTGTAAGACACTTTCTATTACGTGATGGAGGCCTTCTGTGCTCCGCACCTGTCCACGCATCCGGGTGAGGTCGGCCATTCCGACCGGCAAGCGGCATCTCCTGAACCTGATCGAGAAGCCGTAGGCCCCCTGCGAGCAGGGGGGTCCGAGCTTGCAGGTGATCTGAGTCACATGCAGGGCTTTCATGGGCGTGCCGTCGCCGCAGTTCCGTCGAGTGGATCGACGGTCGGAGCTGCGGCTTGCCCTGAGCTGATGTGCGCAGCGCTGCTGCGCGCAGAGCGCGTCTGGCCCCCGACTCGATGCGCCACTCCCCTCGCATGCGCCAGCTTGCCGCTAGTCTGAGCAGTATGCCGACCTGACGGGATGTCAGTCTTCGGTCGGCGATGTCGATGAGAGTGCGCAGTAATACTGCGCATATAGATCTATCAGGAGAGTCGGGACACGATGAAAGCGTTCATCGACCTGTTGGGCAGGGCGATGCAGAGCACGGGCGCGACGCTGCGACTGTGCCTGCTGATCATGGTCACCGCCGGGGCGTACTTCGTCAGCCAGGTGAAGTAGGACGAGAAGGACTTCGAGGGAGATGCATTCGATGATCGCAGAAGCGGCAGACCCGGCAGCAGAGGTTGCCGAGCGGTTGTGGCGGGCGTACGCGCCGTACCGGCGTGGCCGCGGTACGTCCGGTGACCTCGACGCGATGCTGGCGATCCTGGTGCTGGCCGCCTTTGTGGAGGCGGAAGGCCGACCCGAGGATGATTTCGCGAAGCGGTGGAGGCGCGCCTCGGCGGAGGCCGCCGTCGGTTTCTCCCCGGTGGCCGACCTGCGGGGGGCTTTGCAGGGGGCGGCCCGGCGACCGGGTTTTCCGCTGCCCTGGTCGTCGGACCTCGACCTCGGGAGCGGACCGGACGATGCCGCCTGGATGACGGCCTTCGTCGCGGCGCTGGACCGGGGCCCCGGCTTCGGAGAGGTCGCGGTGGCCGACGTCTGTGAGCTGCTGCTCCAACGGCACGCGGCGGAAGGGGCGTTGCCGGGAGGGGAGTTCTACACGCCACGCGGGGTCGCTGATCTGCTCGTGGATCTGGCTGACCCTCGTCCGGGAGACCGGATCATGGATCCGGCCTGTGGTACCGGCAGCATGCTCGCGGCTGCTGCTCGGCACTTGGCCGAGCGGTGGCCGGTCAGCGACAACTCGTTCGAGGCGTACGCGGTGGACCGGAGCAATGTGCGCCCGGCGATGTTGAACCTGGCCTTGCACGGGGTGAGCATGCCGCAGGTGGAACTGGCGGATCCCGCGGCGTTGTTGCGGGACGGGAACCTGGGCCGTGCCGACCGGGTGCTGAGCAACCCGCCGTTCAATCAGCGGATCGACGGGTGGGGAGAGCGGCAGTTCATCGCGCCAGCGGAGTCGAGTGCCAACTTCGCCTGGTTGCAGCTTGTCTGGTCCCAGCTCAAGGAAGGCGGGATCGCGGCGGTCGTGATGCCTGCGCGGGCGGCTTGGGCGGGAGGAGCGGAGGCGCTGATCCGCCGCGAGATGGTCGCCCTGGGCGCGGTTCTCGCGGTGATCGCCCTGCCGGCGCACCTCTTCGCGGGTACCAACATCGCGGTGCACGTCTGGGTACTCGGCCGAGGCCGTCAGTCCCGTCCGGTGCACCGAAGCGACTCCGTGATCCTCGTCGATGCGCGCAGTGCGGGGGGTCGGTCGTCGGAGCGGCCCCGCGTGCTGTCGGGCGAGGACGTCGACCGCATCGCAGATCGCTTCCGACTCTGGCTCGCAGGCTCGGGGGAGGTGGACGAGCCGGGTTTCTCCCGATCGGTCACCTACGCCGAACTCATCCAGAACGCAGGCAACTTGGATCCGCGGACCTACCTCCGGAAGGAGGGCGGGCCGAGCCTGGCCGCAGACCTGAGCGCCATGCTGGCCGATTTCGAGCGGCGCAACCGCGAGACATCGGAGCTCGGAGCGGAACTGGCGCAGGTCGCCGGCGCACAGGATCAGCTGGCGCAGGACGGCATCCGATGCCAGAACCTGCTGCTGAAGGACGTGGTGAGTGGCCGGTCGACGGTCGGCGGCCGCCCCGTGCGGCTGCTCGCAGGGCCTTCGGGAAGCCTGGTCCGGGCCCAGGACTACGTGGAGGCCGGAGGGGTGCCCGTTGTGATGCCGAAGGATATCTCGGACATCGGCTTCATCGAGGACGGCATCAAGTACATCTCCGAGCAGCATGCCGAACGACTTGACCGCTTTCGGTTGAATCGCGGGGACATCGTGGTCGCCCGCCGGGGTGATCTCGGGCGATGCGCCGTGGTCGGAGAAGAAGAGCAGGGCTGGGTCTGCGGCACCGGCTGTTTCGTGATCAGTCCTCCTGATGCCGTTGACTCCCACTACTTGGCGGCATTCCTGCGCAGCCCCGGAGCCCGGGAGTGGCTCGACACCCATTCGACCGGGAGCCTGGCTCTGCGGACCATCTCGCTCGAGGTGCTCGGGATGCTGCCCGTCGCCCTTCCCGATCTCGGCGCCCAGCGGTCCATCGGCGAAGCCATGGCGAGATTCGACGCCCACGAGAGGCGGTTGCTGGAGCAACTGGCGATGACGCGGGACATCCGCAGCAAGGCGCTGAACAGCTTCCTGGCGCGATGAACCTCGGGTGCCTCCCGAACAGCTGCGGCGCCTGCGGGCCTCGCACCCTGTCGGCGCTTCACCGCCAACCACGTCCGCAGGTGAGCCGGTCATTGTTCGGCGCTCCCAGAACTTCTCCTGAATCGCTGGATCAAAGAGTTGACTTGAGTTGCTTGCACTGCTTAATCTCGAAGATGAGTCAAGGCATCCCGCCGCGGGAGGCCACCTATGCCAGGAGCGCGCATGGCCACGCTGAGCATCCACTTCGACCCCGCTGTCATCGCCCGACTCGTGAGTGCGAGCAGTGACGACACCGTCCACGTCACCCTGTCCCTCGGTGAAGGGGCCGTCTCCGCGCAGGCCGCTCCGGTGATTCCCCAGGGCCCTCTGGCCGGGCTGATGCGCGCCGACCTGCTCGAACCGGGGACGGTCCTCACGTTCCGTCAGCGCCGCGCCAACAGGTCGGGCCGCGCCGTCGTCACCGCCGACGGTCAGCTCGTCGTCGACGGGCACTCCTCCCCCTTTCCCTCGCCGTCGAAGGCCGCAGAGGCCGTGACCGGAAACATCATCAACGGCTGGACCCTGTGGCGGACGCCCGACGGTTCCACCTTGGATCAGCTGCGACAGAAGCTGGACGCCGAGTAGCCGACCCAGGCAACCGCCAGTCGAGGCGCGTTGCATCCGTCCGTGAACCAGGCCGTTTGCCTGTGCCCGCGGCCAAGACGTCCCGTTTTGGCCGCGGGCTCCGAACCCGAGGGGCTTCTTGTACATAACCTTTGACTTGACCACTGCCCTTGTCGTTTCCGGGGCCTTCGCGACCGGGGTGCTCGTCTACCGCTGGACCGCACCGTCGGAGGGCGCGACCGCTCTGTCGAGAGGCGAACGGCTGGCGCTCGCCCTTGGCGCGGCAGCGACCGTCATCATGATCGGCGGCTACCTCGGGAACGGGTTCCGGGGCATCGGGCACACCGCGAACGCACAGCCGGCAGGGGCCATGGAAGCCGTGAAGCCCGGGGTCGGCCGGTAGGCGGTGCCGCGGCCGGCGGTGTCCCGGGCGGAAGGCCTGCCCGGGACACCGCCGGCACTCGGGCGCATCGGGCCGTCGTTTCGACCGTGTCCCGTTGCCTGCCATGAGTAGGGTGGCGGCGTGAATCGTCTCGCAGGCGCGACGTCGCCCTATCTGCTGCAGCACGCGGACAACCCGGTTGACTGGTGGGAGTGGGGACCCGAGGCGTTCGCGGAGGCCGAGCGGCGCGGGGTGCCGGTTTTGCTGAGTGTGGGGTACGCGGCGTGCCACTGGTGCCAGTGACTTAACACAACCAGGTAGTCCTGACCTGGGGTGTTGCCAGAGGGTAGCTGTATGGGCGCGTACGATGAGCGGCCAGGTCGGGGCAGGGACGCTGGGGCGAGGTCAGCGCACCTCCGCTGCCCTTTCTCGGCTGGCACTCTCGTAGCGAACCCGTACGAGACCATGGCCCCCTATCCTGAGAGGCGACAGGAAGGAGCCGTTGATGAGCGTCGACGCGGTCATGCACACCGAGTTCCCCGCTGGGTACGTTGTCTTCTTCGGTACCGACGGGAAGGTGGTCATGACTCCGCAGAGCTTCGAGCACTCCAGCACGATCAAGTCGATGCAGATCGACTCGCTCTCGCTCGGCCGGCACGCGAAGACCGCCTCCGACGTCTACCTGGACTTCCCAGCCGACGAGAACTCCGCCCCGGACTTCACGATCCTGCGGGAGGACGCGCAGCGCCAGGGCAAGCGCTACAGTTTCGAGGACGTGCTGCTGATCGCCGAGGTGGTGTCGGTCTCCTCCGCGCGCAAGGACTACGACGACTGCACCGCGAAGTACGGCCGCTACGGCATCCCGGTCTACGTGGTGGTGGACCCATACGCCGCAGAGGTCGTCATCCACACCCAACCCACCAGCTCCGGCTACATTGCGGCGCACACGCACAAGTACGGCTCGGGCAAGCTGCCCATCGAGCTGGCCGACGGGCGTACCTACAATCTCGACCTGGACGAACTGCCCCGGCCTGAGGCCGACGCCCGCTGACGGTACCGGCTGGCTCATCATCCGAGTCGTCGCCCTTGATTGCCTGACGTTTCGGTGCCGTACGCGCGCGACAGCCCCTCGCTCCGTGCTGTACACGGCTCCTGTGGGCCGGTGGGATTGGGAGCCGGAGGAGGCTGAGCGGCGAGCCGCAGCCCCGGGTAGCTGTTCGGTCCGCTGCCACTTCCTGGCCGTTGTGCGCAGGGCAACGGCGAACGCATCCCACGAGGCGCCCACGCCCGCAGCCGTGCGCAGCGCCTCTCCCGCCCAGGGGTCCGGGCTGTTGTGCTGAGACCCACGGACTCGCCGAATAGTTGGAGCTCCGAGGCAAACGTAGGGCATCTCCGGAGGGGGAAGGCCGAATCTCGGGCACTGAGCTGCCACCGTCTGAGAGTATTGCTCCAGCTACGCTGTGGCGCCGCTGGAGCGGTGTTCACTGAGGTCGGCACGGCCTCGCCAGACATAGTTTGACCGAGTGGGGGCCCAAGTGTCGTTGGAACGGTTCTCGCTGGAGAACTACCGCTGCTTCAGAGAGCGGCAGGAGGTGGAGCTCGGAAAGATCACCGTGGTGCTGGGTCGGAACAATGCCGGCAAGAGCGCGGTCGTGCGAGCCCTCCCGCTCCTGTCCACCGGAATCCGGGGCGATTCCCCGTACCCTCTCGACTTGGATCCGATCCAGGGCTTCACTCCATCGTTCACTGATCTGATTCACGGCTTGTCACCCCATGGGCGCATTCGTATGGGGGCATCGTTCGGCATCGAGGGCGGAACGATCCTCAGGGCCACAGCCGAAGTCCAGAACATCGCCAACCAGGGAATTCAGCTGGTTTCCTCGTTGGAGATCTCCTGCGGCTCGGAGGTCACGAACCTCTCCTGGATCCCCAGCCGCGATGCTTATTCTTCGGAGAAGCGCGCGTATCTCGTCGACGGACAGGAGAGAAGCGTCGGATTTCGCGGGTTGTTGCCCGATCCGGCGGACTGGCCGGACTCCGTGGGCGGTGTCCGCGAAGTCACCAGGATGATTCGAGCAGAGCTTGACGAGATCCGGTACCTGGGTCCGTTCAGGAAAAGTCCGGAGCGCTTCTTCCGGTCCCCGGCTAGAGCGTCGGGCAGCGTCGGCTACCGGGGAGAGAGGGCGCTTGGCATGCTCGCCACGGACGAGATGCATGGGCGTGGTCGGATTGGCCGCGAGGTCAATGCCCTGCTGGCAGGACTCCTGCCCGGGTGGCGCCTCGAAGTCACCGATGTCGGCTCGGGTATGTACGTTCCCAAGTTGCGTTCCCTGCGCGACACCGATCTCGTCGTCCACATCGATGACGTGGGCACCGGTGTGGTCCAGTTCCTCCCGATCGTGATCCAGCGGGCCGCGGACCGGGTGGAGCCGCCCGCGAAACCTGTGATCGAAATTGTGGAGGAGCCCGAGCTTCACCTCCATCCGTCGGCGCACGCCGCGATTGCCGATCTGTACGTCGACGCCGTGCGCGATTCGCAGGTGCGATTCCTGGTGGAGACGCACAGCGAGAACTTCCTCCTCAGGCTGCGCCGGCGGGTTGCGGAGCGGAGACTTAGGGCGGAGGACGTGAAGATCTACTTCGTTGAACAGGCCGAGGGATCCGCTTCCTTGCGAAAGATCGAAGTAGACACCCTCGGCAACCTCGACTACTGGCCGAGGGGAGTTTTCGCGGAGGACTTCGAGGAGGTGCGGGCCCTCGCGGACGCGCAGGCGAATCGGATCGATGATGCGCGTTGAGATTCCGGTTGACCTGCTGAGGGACCGCCAGGGTGACGAGAACGCCGAGCTCATACTGAAGCTGATCGCGTTCTTCAGGGAAGCACGGCATGAATGGGTGATCTCCCCGCATGACGTGGACGCCTTCCATGCCTTCTTGCAGCGTCATGTCCCGACCCTGGCGCAGATCTACCTGCTGCTCGCACAGAAGGCGAGCATGGCGCAGGCCTGGGCGCCGCATAGGGGGAGCACAGGCGTGATCAGGGTGGCCAGTGCGACGCTGGCGGGCGACATCCGCGACTTGGAGCGGCCAGCTGTGCTGGTCGTGGAGAACGCGATCTACGACTGGCAGATGATCGAGGCGCTCGCCCGCCTACTGGGCTGCGAGGATGTCATCGACGCCAAGGCAGGCAGTCGCCTCGACGTGTACAACGGAGGAGGTAAGGACGGTGCCATCCTGCATGCCGTCGATCAGGCTGCGAATTTCTCCAGGACCAAGCGGGTGGTCCTGGTCATCGACAGCGACAGCTTTCACCCCGCGGACCGGACCGGCAATCACGAGAAGGCCGATGCCGCGGCCCGCGAAGGCGTGAGTTCGCACGTCCTCAGCTTCCGAGAGATGGAGAACTACATTCCCAACCGGGTCCTGGCCCGGCAGCCGAAGAGAGCTGTCGGAATGTCTTCCATGGCCAAGCGCTTGGATTCCCTCAAAAGCTTCACGCCCGAGCAGCGCGCCTACTTCGACATGAAGCATGGATTCAAGGGCAAGCCGCAAAAGGGCGCTGACCAGAAGAGGCGGCACTCCGGGCAGCCAGCGACGACCTACTTCGTCCCACCGCGCCACGGTGATCTTTATGACAGTGTGGCGGAGCAGGATCTCATCACTCTCCAGGAGGGATTCGGAACGGACCTGCCGGGCCTGTTCCTGCAAGAGGTGATGCGCGGCGGCATAGTGGAGCGGGACCTGGATGCTCTGGGTTCCGGCGCGACGCAGGAATTGCGATCGATGTTCGAAAAGATTCGGGGCGTGATCTGAGCATGGGAGACGTCGAGGTGATCAAGGATATCTCGGTGGTGCCGGAGGTCCATTTTTTGGAGGAGGTGCTGGAGCGGATTTCTCGGGGTGAGTTGCGGGTGCCGAAGTTCCAGCGCCCGTTCCTGTGGCGCCCTGACCAGATGCTGCAGCTCTTCGACAGTATGGAGCGCGGCTATCCGATGGGAAGCCTGCTCATCTGGGAGACCGCCATGCCACTCGCGAGCCTCGACACCATTGGTGGGCGCAGTATCCCGCCAGCACCAGAGGGAGCGAAGGTCGCTTATGTGCTGGACGGCCATCAGCGGCTCTCGACGCTCTTCGGGGTCCTCCACCGCTCGGCCGACGCCCCACAGTCCGCGCAGCAGGAGGACTGGATGTGGTGGGTCTACCGGCCGCTCGTCCGGTCGGACCACGGTGGCGTGCGCTACCGCCACTGGAAGAGCGGTGAAGCTGTGCCCGGCAACTTCCTGCCGATGAGGTCCGTGCTGGGAACCCTGGACTTCCTCGAATACGCACGGAAACTGTCCGATGTTTCTGACTCTCGGGAGGAGGCCGACGGCCTCACGATGGAGAGCGAGCGCATCGCGAGGCGAGTGAAGAACTACAAGGTCTCCGTGGTAAAGATGGAGGGCGGTACTCTCCAGCAGGCCATTGAGGTTTTCTCCAGGATCAACAGCAGCGGCCAGAAGATGCGTCCCGACCAGATGGTCTCTGCCCTGACCTACGAAGCCACTGGGCCGGAGACGCTCAGCGACAAGATGGAGGAGATCAAGGGGCGTGTCGCCGCTTCAGGATTCGGCGAGATCCCGATCATGACGATCTTCCAGACCGTCCTCGCGCTGTCCGGTGAGGAGGACGTGCAGCGGGACACCTCCTGGGAGACGATGGCCCGCAAGGTCCAGAGCCAGCTCACGACCGCGGTGGAGGACACTGACCGGATCCTGCAAGTCGTCGTCGAGTTCCTGCGGAACGAGGTCCGGGTTCCGTTGGCCCGCCTGGTTCCCTACAATATTCAGATCATGTTGCTCGCCGTCTTCTTCCACTTCTCCGACAAGGCGGACGCAGAGCAGCGGGACGTACTCCGGAGCTGGTTCTGGACCACGTCGCTGGCGGGCACCTTCGCCGGGGCCACCACCACTCAGGTCCGGAATTCCATCCAGCAGATGAAGGCATTCGCCCAGGGAACGAGCGGGCTCAGCTTCTCGGGTGAGCGGGCCCGCGCCTTCCCTGCGCGCTTCGACCTGCGCAGTGCGCGGGTGCGTGCCTACCTCCTCTGGGACCTGCAGACGTTTCCGGAGCGGAAGAACCTTGATGGCAACACCGCCAACGTGCTGGAGAAGCTGGCGACGGCACACACCGAGACCTATCGGCACATCATCACCCAGAGCGGGGTCCCGGGGGCATCCAGTCCCGCCAACCGGATCGTCATGACGACGCCGCCCGGCGTGTCGATCCGGCAAGCTCTGATCAAGCTCGCGGAGGAGGGGCGGACCGACATCCTGGACTCACACGGAGTCAGTCTCGCTTCCATCGAGTATCTCAAGGCCGAGGACTACACCGACTTTATCCTTGCGCGCCAGCACGAGGTGGCTGCACGGGAGAGGCAGTTCATCGAGAGCCTGGGCATTGAGTCTGCCGACAAGGAGGTCGGGGAGGCCGATATCGACACCGAGTGACGGGCGGCGGGTCCGGGCTTGGTTTGTGCAGCCTCGAAGACGCAAGGTGGCCTTCCCACCCTGGACTCGCCGACCTCGGCGAGGGGCTCACCCCACGCTTCCTTGAGCATCGCTGCCGGATCGCCATCGAGGCCGTTCGGCGGGACGAACACCTTCCCTGGCAAGGGAGTTGCATGGTGGTCTCTCCGGCATAGTGGTGCGGATCCGTGCCGCCGCGCGGCCCGGGACTACCGCCTCATGCCGGGCAATAGCGGACGAGTGGACGGCGGTGCGCGAGTTCCGCCGTCGGGGGCGGGGCCTTGTGAGACGCTGGGACGCATGAACCGGCTGGCCGATGCGACCTCCCCGTACCTGCTGCAGCACGCTGACAATCCCGTGGACTGGTGGCCCTGGGGGCCCGAGGCCTTCGCGGAGGCGGAGCGGCGGGGGGTGCCGGTGCTGCTGTCCGTCGGGTATGCCGCTTGTCACTGGTGTCATGTGATGGCGCACGAGTCGTTCGAGGACGAGGCGGTTGCGGCCTACCTGAACGGGCAGTTCGTCTCGGTGAAGGTGGACCGGGAGGAGCGGCCGGACGTCGATGCCGTCTACATGGAGGCGGTGCAGGCGGCGACCGGGCAGGGCGGGTGGCCGATGACGGTGTTCCTCACTCCGGGCAAGGAGCCGTTCTACTTCGGGACGTACTTCCCGCCCGAGCCGCGGCACGGGATGCCCTCGTTCCGGCAGGTGCTGGAGGGGGTGGTGGCGGCGTGGCGGGAGCGGCCGGAGGAGGTGGCGGAGGTCGCGGGGCGGATCCGGGCCGAACTGGCCGAGCGGGCCTCGGTGTACGGGGCGGGGGCGGGGGTGGCGGCGCCCGGCGAGGTGGAGCTGCACCAGGCGCTGACCGGGTTGAGCCGGAGCTTCGACCCGGTGCGCGGCGGATTCGGCGGGGCGCCGAAGTTCCCTCCGTCGATGACGCTGGAGTTCCTGCTGCGGCACCACGCGCGGACCGGCTCCGCGGTGGCGCTCGAACAGGTCGAGCGGACGGCCGAGGCGATGGCTCGCGGCGGCATCTACGACCAACTCGGTGGCGGCTTCGCGCGGTACGCGGTGGACGCGGGGTGGGTGGTGCCGCACTTCGAGAAGATGCTGTACGACAACGCGCTGCTGATCCGGGTGTACCTGCACCTGTGGCGGGCCACGGGGGAGGAGCGGGCGCGCCGGGTGGCGCTGGAGAGCGCGGACTTCCTGGTGCGCGAACTCGGCACCGCCGAGGGCGGGTTCGCCTCCGCGCTGGACGCCGACAGCGTGGACGCGGCCGGGACGCACCGGGAGGGCGCGTACTACGTCTGGACGCCCGCCGAGCTGGCCCGGGCGCTGGGCGCCGAGGACGGCGCGCTGGCGGCCGAGCTGTTCACCGTGACCGAGGAGGGCACCTTCGAGGAGGGCGCCTCGGTGCTGCAGTTGCTGCGCGATCCCGAGGACGCGGCGGGCTACCGGCGGGTGCGCGAGCGGCTGCTGGCCGCGCGGGCCGGGCGGCCGGCCCCGGCCCGGGACGACAAGGTGGTGGCCGCCTGGAACGGGCTGGCCATCGCCGCGCTCGCCGAGTGCGGGGCGCTGCTGGACCGCCCCGACCTGGTGGCCGCCGCCGAGCGGGCCGCCGACCTGCTGCTGAGCGTCCATCTCAGCGCGGAGGGGCGGCTGCTGCGCACTTCGCGGGACGGCCGGGCGGGCGCCAACGCGGGCGTGCTGGAGGACTACGCCGATGTGGCCGAGGGCTTCCTCGCGCTCTTCGCGGTGACCGGGGAGTCCGAGTGGCTGGGGCTGGCCGGCGGCTTGCTCGACACGGTGCTGAAGCACTTCACCGATGAGGCCTCGGGCAGCCTCTACGACACGGCCGATGACGCCGAGGAGTTGATCCGCCGCCCGCAGGATCCGACCGACAACGCCACTCCCTCCGGCTGGACGGCCGCCGCGCAGGCGCTGCTGAGCTATGCCGCCTACACCGGGTCCGAGCGCCACCGCACCGCCGCCGAGCGGGCGTTGGGCGTGGTCACGGCGCTGGCCGGGCAGGCGCCGCGGTTCATCGGGTGGGGCCTGGCGGCGGCGGAGGCGCTGCTGGACGGGCCGCGCGAGGTGGCGGTGGTCGGTGCGGCGGGCGACCCGCGCACCGCCGTGCTGCACCGTACGGCGCTGCTGGCCACGGCGCCCGGCGCGGTGGTGGCCCTCGGCGAGCCGGAGCCGGAGGCTGGGTCGGGGTCGGAGGCGGGGTCGGGGTCGGGGTCGGGGTCGGACCTGGGGGCGGAGTCGGCGCGGCAGCCTGGCGCCGGGGCCGAGGTGCCGTTGCTGGCGGACCGGCCGCTGCTCGGCGGGGCGCCGGCGGCCTACGTCTGCCGGCACTTCGTGTGCGGGCTGCCGACGGCGGACCCGGCGGTGCTGGCCGAGCAGTTGGGCGCGCGGGTCGGGTAATTCGGGTGCGGTCGGCCAGGTCATGACCCAGCATCGGGTCATGACCTGGACCTTCACCGATTCGCTCACCGAGTTCCGCGCGGCCGCGGCGGACTTCCTGGCAGCGCACCCGGCCGAGAACACCGTCCTGCTCACCCTCGTCGACCGGCTGGCGGGCGGAAGCCCGGCGGGCGGTGACCCGAGCAGCCCGCCGCGCTTCGGTTGGTGGCGCCCGGGCGCGGGCTCCTTGGTGGCAGGGGCCTTGATACAGACCCCGCCGCACCCGCTCCGGCTCGGCCGGATGCCGCTGGAGGCGGCCACCGAACTGCTGGACGCGCTGCCCGACGGACCCGAACTGACGGGGGTCGGGGGCGCCGTGCGCGAGACCCGCGCGTTCGCCGCGGCCTGGGCCGAGCGCTCGGGCGGCACCGTCACCGTGCACGAGGAGCAACGGCTCTACCGGCTGGGTGAGTTGGCGCTGCCCGTGATGGACGGCCGCCTCCGGCAGGCCGTCCCGGCGGACCAGGAGCTGCTGGTCGCCTGGTTCCAGGCCTTCTTCGCCGCCGTCAACGTGTCGTTCCCCGGGGTCGAGGACCTGGTCGCCCGCCGCGCCGCCGACGGCGACCTCCACCTCTGGGAGGTCGAGGGCCGCCCGGTCGCGCTGGCGGGGCTCTCCCCGGTGCTCGCGGGGATGACCCGGATCGGCCCGGTCTACACCCCGCCCGAGCTGCGCGGGCACGGCTACGCCGGCGCGGCGACGGCCGCGGTCTCGGCGCTGGGGCGCGAACGCGGCGCGCGGCAGGTGCTGCTCTACACCGACCTGGCCAACTCCACCAGCAACTCGATCTACCAGAAGCTCGGTTACCGGCCGGTGGAGGACAGTGTGATCCTCGGCTTCACTCCCAGTCCCAGCTGATCCCCAGCAGGCACGGCGCCAGCCCGGTGGCGACCAGGTGCACGCAGTGCTGCCCGTCCAGCGTGAGCTCCTCGCTCTCGTACGGTGCCGTCCCCGGTGCGCGGCTGGCGAAGCGGTGGCAGCGCACCGGCAGCGCCCGCGGGTGGAAGGTGGCCTGCAGGACGTACTGCCCGGTCCCGGAGTTGAAGCCGCGCACGTACTCGGTGCTCGGGCCGGGCGCGGGGGCGTCGTCGAAGCCGTAACCGAGCAGGTGGGTCTCGCCGGTGCGCAGCCTGCGGTCCAGCAGCAGTTCGGCGATGACCAGGCGGGAGGCCTGGTCGCGGCGGATCCGGCCGGGCCGGCAGTTCTCCTCGGCGCGCACCAGTACCCGGGAGACGTCGCAGCCGGCGTCGCCCTGGTAGATCGCCAGGTAGCGGTCGATGCCCTCGCGGTGGGCGCGCACCGCGTGCTGGGAGTCGCGGCGCAGCAGTTCGCGGTCGGCGCCCAGCCGGATCCGCTCGATGTGGGTGATGGTGTGCAGTCCGGTGTCGCGGGTGCCGGGGAGCTCGGCGAGCAGCTCGTCCACCGCGTCGGCGGGGGAGATCAGGTCGCGGTACGGGCGCACCGCGACGGTCGGCCCCGGCTCCTCGGCGCGGGCGCGGCGCGGCCCGAGCAGCCGGGTCAGCGAGTGCGCCGGCAGGTCCAGCACCTCCTCCAAGGCTTCCACCGCGCGCAGGGATTCGGCCCGCTCGGGGCGGCGCCGGCCCTGCTGCCAGTAGCTGAGGCTGGTCACCCCGACGTGCACCCCGCGCTGCGCCAGGCGCTGCTGCACCCGGTGCAGGGCCAGCCCGCGCGCGGTCAGCGCGGTGCGCAGGGCGAGGTGGAAGGGGCCGGTGCGCAGCACGGTGGCGAGCTCGGGCGGGGCGCCGCGGTGCCGCGCGTCCCGCCGCGCCTGCTCCTGCGGTACTCGCCCCATGGCGGCTCCCTCCCTGCCGTGATGGTGGTGAATATTCACACGTCCGCCGCCCGCTGTCACCCTTCGGGAGGGCAGCGGCCACCGGCGTTCACACTCGGAGCGCGGCGTTCACACCCGGCGGCAGGCTGCCAGGACGGCCGTTGACCAGGTGCGGTCAACGGCCTGATGCTCAGTCACATCCCGCCGCCGTCCGCGAAACGGCGCCGGGACCGCGTGTCCCCCACTTCCCTTCCCTGCCTTCCCGCAAGGAGGAAACGCCATGTCCGCTCCCAGACCACCGGCGCGCGCCGCGTCGCGTCTGCGCCGCGCGCTCGCTGTGGCCGCGCTGGCCGCACTGGCTCCCGCGCTGACCGTGGCGGCCGGCTCCCCGGCTACCGCCGCCGCCGGCTCCCCGGCCAACGCTGCCGCCGGCTCCGCCGCCCCGCTCGCCCAAGCTCGTCCGGCCTTCGCCGCCGGTACCGAAACGGCCGCCGGCGGCACCGCGAGGACCCTCAACATCTCGATGCAGCAGCAGCAGAACTCCAACTGGTGCTGGGCGGCCAGCGGCGACACCATCGCCAGTTGGTTCGGCTACGACTACAGCCAGAACCAGTTCTGCGACGCCGCGTTCGGCCGCTCGACCAGCTCCACCTGCCCCAACAGCGAGGCCGCGCTGAACAACGTGCAGACCGCGCTGGACTGGATCGGCATCGACCCGGGCGACTACGTCACCGGGTACCTCTACTACAGCACCGTGCAGAACGAGATCAACAACAACCGGCCGGTGGAGACCCGGATCCAGTGGTCCTCGGGCGGCGGGCACATGGAGGTGCTGTACGGCTACGACCTGAGCGACAACTGGGTCTACTGGGGCGACCCGTGGCCCTCGGACAACCGCTACAACTGGGCGAGCTACAGCTACTACGTGAGCAACAGCTCGTTCTCCTGGACCCACTCCCTGTACCAGATCGGCGCGTGAGGAGGCCGTCATGACGAAGCGTCAGAACATTCGGCGGGCGGCTGCCACGGCCGTGCTCGCCGCGGCCGCCGCACTGGCCGCGGCCCCCCTCGCGCAGGCCGACGCCCCCGCGGCTGCTCCGGCCGCCGTGCCGCAGAGCGACCTGGCGGCCGCCCGCAGCGCGGTCCAGGCGCCCGCGGTGCTCGACCAGTTGGGCCACTTCTTCGCCCGGGACGGCGTCCCGCCGTCCCAGCCGCTCGGGCTGAGCGCGGCCGACGAGGCCAAGGCGGCCGCGCAGGCGGCGCCGCACCTCACCGGCGCCACCGTCGCGGTCTACACCCTGGACCCGGGCTTCGTGGCCGGCACCAAGGGCGCGCCGGTGGCCAGGGCGGACTTCACCGCGACCGAAGTGTCCGCGGCCGACGGGCAGACGGCCTCGGTCTGGACCGTTCGGCAGAACGGCGGTTGGCAGGTGGTGAACATCGCCTCCGGCAGCGACGAGACCGACTACGCGGCACGCGGCGCGGCCGGCGGCGGGGGCACCGTCTTCCGCGAGCCGCAGGTCAACGCTTGGTACGTGCTGCGCGGTGGACGGGTGCTGCCGCTGGACACCGAGGCACGGAGCTCGGTGGGCGCGGGCGGGGTGAGCCTGGCGGCGTACCAGCAGCTGGTGCACCAGCGGTACGGCGACAAGCTGCCCGGCTCCGCGTACGACAAGGCGGGCCTGGGCGGCGGCTTCTCGGCGACCGCCGACCGCTCCGCCCCGGTCCCGGCGCGGCTGCCGGTCCCGGCGGTCACCGCCGCCGCGACCCTCGGGGTGATCGCGCTGACCGGCACGGTGCTGGCGGTGCGCCGCAGGCAGGCACGGGTCTGAGACACAGGTCTGAGACGCCTGCTTGAGACATGGGTATGAGACGTCTGCTTGAGACGTGGGTCTGAGACACAGGCTTGAGACTCGGGTCTGAGACATGCGCTTGAGACACGGGTCTGAGACATGCGCTTGAGACACGGGTCTGAGACGCAGGCTTGAGACCCAAGTCTGAGACCCAAGTCTGAGACCTCACGCCCCCGCGGACCCGCACGCCGCGGGGGCGCGCGCCGCTCCGCGCCGCCGCCTGGCCACGGCGCGCGGGCCTCAGATCCGGAAGCTCTTGTCCAGCGCGGCGATGGTGCGGTCCAGCATGACGGTGAGGTCCTGCTCGCCGCCCTGCTCGGCCCAGTAGAGCATCGCCTCCAGGAGGGCCGCCGTGAACGCGGCGACCAGCACCCGCATGTCCAGCGTCGGCTCCTGGAGCCCGGCCCGCCGGGTGAGCACGGCGAGGAACATCGCCTGCGGTTCGGCGCCCTGCAGCATCCGGCCCCGCAGCGCGGGCACCTCCACCATCAGCCGCAGCCGGGTCAGCGTCTCGTCCCGGTCGTGCTCCATCACCACCCGGTACATCGGCACCAGCACCGCCCGGGCCGAGACGAGGAAGGGCTCGTCCAGCGGCCTGGCCAGCAGCGCGGCGGCCATCGACGGGTCGTACTCGTCGGAGAGGACCAGGTCCTCCTTGGTCGGGAAGTAGCGGAAGAAGGTGGCCGGCGAGACCTCGGCGGCGGCCGCGATCTGGTCCACGGTGGTGGCCTCCCAGCCCTGTTCGGCGAAGAGCCGGTAGCCCTCCTGGCGCAGCGCGCGCCGGGTGCGCTGCTTCTTGCGTTCGCGCAGCGACTGCGGCTCCCGGTACAGCGCGGCGAAGGCCTCGCCGGGCTGGAGGTCGGGGGTGGCCGCGGTCGGCTGCGCTTCGCTCATGCCGGCGATTCTTCCAGGGAGCGCGGCTGCCCGTCCGGCTCCTGGCGCGGCATCCGCAGCGCGACGAGCACCGCCGAGAGGGCGGCGAGGATCCCGGAGGCGATCAGCACCATGTCCATCCCGTGTACATAGGCGTGGTGGGCGGCGTGCGCGAGTGCGGGCCGGGCCAGCTGCGCGGCGATCGAGTCGGCGGCCAGCACGGACTGCCCGGCGGTGTGGGCGAGCGCTCCGGACAGCCCGTCGGTGTGCAGGGCGCCCTGGTAGACGCCGGACAGCAGGCTGCCGAAGACGGCCACCCCGAACGCGCCGCCCACCTGGCGCAGCGTCTGGAGCAGCCCGGAGCCGACCCCGGCCCGGTCCTTGGGCAGGTGGGTCATCGCGGCGGCGGAGGCCGGGATCAGCGAGAGGCCCAGACCGGCGCCGAAGAACGGTGTCCAGCAGGCGGCGAAGCCGAAGCCGTCGCCGTCGCCGGTCCGGCTGCCGACCAGCAGGGCGGCGGCCAGCAGCAGCAGCCCCAGTGAGATCAGCGCCCGCGAGCCGAGCCGGTGGTGCAGCTTCTCACCGAGCCGGGCGGCCGCCACCAGCCCGGCCATCATCGGCATCATCCGCACGCCGGTGCCCAGCGCGTCGCTGCCCAGCACGCCCTGGAAGTAGATCGGCAGGATGAAGAAGGCGCCGAGCATCACCAGTGAGACCAGGAAGACCGCGATGCCGGCCCAGCGGTAGACCGGGTCGGTGAGCAGGCCGAGGTCCAGCATCGGGTGCGCCTGGCGGCGGCTGCGCAGCACCAGCGCGGTCAGCGCGGGCAGCGAGCCGATCAGCGGCACCAGCACCAGCGGGTCGGACCAGCCGCGCGCCGGGCCCTCGATGATCCCGTAGGTCAGCGCGGCCAGGCCGGCGGCGCCGAGCAGCGCGCTGAGCAGGTCGAGTCGAGGGGCGGCCGGGTCCTTGGACTCCGGCAGCAGCACCAGGCAGGCCACCAGGCCGATCGCCACCAGCGGCAGGTTGATCAGGAAGACCGAGCCCCACCAGTAGTGCCGCAGCAGCAGACCGCCGATCAGCGGCCCGAACGGCGCGCCCGCGGCCACCGACGCGGTGAGGATGGTGACTGCCTTGCGCCGCTCGCCGACCGGGAAGAGCCCTGGGATCACGGCCATCGAGAGCGGCATCACGAAGGCGCCGGCCAGGCCCATCGCGGCCCGCACGGCGATCAGCTGGCCGGGGCCGGTGGCGAACATGCCCAGCGTGGAGGCGGCGCCGAACAGGCCGAGGCCGGTGGTGAGCAGCCGGCGGCGGCCGAGCCGGTCGCCGAGCAGGCCGGCCGGGAGCAGTAACGCGGCGAAGGCGAGCGTGTAGGCGTCGACCAGCCACTGCTGCTGGCCGGTGTCGGCGTGCAGCGCGGTGGCCATGGTGGGCAGCGCGACGTTGAGGATCGTCTGGTCGAAGCCGAGCACCAGGACGCTGAGCGCGACCGCCACCAGGGCGAGCCACCGCCTGGGGTGCCCGGTGTCGGGTTCGGCACCGGCGCGTTCGGCACCGGCGCGTTCGGCGCTGCGCGGTTCGGTGCCGGCGGGTGCGGTGGTCTGGGGGCGGACGGCGTTGCCCCGGGCGGGAGTTGGCATGACGGACCTCCGGATGGGCTTGCGGTCTTAGATAGTCGCTATCAATTGATAGTAACTCTCATAATTTTCGAGCCGTCAAGGGTCGTGTCAAGTGCCCACCGCTGCAAGGGTCTTGGGGGACCGTTGGCGGCACCCGGAGTTGACGGAACATTGACGTGTTGTTCGCCCGTCCCCGACTACGCCCAGTCACTATCGGTAGATACGATGTGCCACTGGGTCAGAACGGGGAGAGGTGGCGATGGCCGTGAAGGACGCTCGGGACCTGCAGTTCTGGGGCATGGTCGCAGTGGTCGGCGCCGCGCTGGCCGTGGTCGCGGCCTTCCTGGCCGACGGCGCCGCGCTCGTCTGGGCGGTCGCCTCGGCGGAGGCGCTGCTGGTGATGGTGCACGTCGCGCGCCGCTTCCGGCGGGCGGGCAGGCTGTCGGTCGTCCTGGAGGCGCCCGACGAGCGCCCGGACGCCGCGCACTGCGAGCGTTGCCGGCGGGCGCGCGAGGTGGGCGCGGAGGTTGTGGCTCGCCGTGACCAGCAGCAGGCCCGTCAGACGGGCTGACGGGCCTGCGGATCGGACGTTCTGTAGTACGCGGTCGGGTCGGTTGGCCGTGACGTACAGGTGCGTGACGTACAGGCGTTGGTCGTGGCTACAGCTGCGTCACTACAGCTGCGTCACTGCAGCTGCGTGACTACAACTGCGTGGCGTACCGCTGCGTGGCGTACGGGTGCGCAGTGGACGCGCGCGGTGGACGCGCGCGGTGGACGCGCGCCGCCCGGTCAGGTGGCCACGGTGTACGCGACCAGCGAGATCCCGATGTACTGCACGATGAAGGCGCCGAGCGTGAAGGCGTGGAAGACCTCGTGGAAGCCGAACCAGCGCGGTGACGGGTTGGGTCGCTTGAGCCCGTAGACCACGCCGCCGGCGCTGTAGAGCAGTCCGCCGACGACCATCAGCGTGATCACCGTGACCCCGCCCGTGCGCAGGAAGTCGGGCAGGAAGAAGACCGCGGCCCAGCCGAGCGCCAGGTAGCAGGGCGTGTAGAGCCAGCGCGGGGCGCCGACCCAGAAGACCCGGAACGCGATCCCCGCCAGCGCCCCACCCCAGACCAGCCAGAGCAGCAGCTCCCGCCGTCCGCCGTGCAGCAGCAGGATGGTGAACGGCGTGTAGGACCCCGCGATGATCAGGAAGATGTTCGCGTGGTCGAGCCGCCGCAGGACGGCGTCGCCGCGCGGGCCCCAGGTGAAGCGGTGGTAGACCGCGCTGATCCCGAAGAGCAGCCAGGCGCTCACCGAGTAGACGGCGCAGGCGAGCTTGGCCCGCGGCGAGTCCGCCAGGCAGATCAGCACGATGCCCCCCGCCAGGGCGGCCGGGAACATCCCGGCGTGCAGCCAGCCGCGCCAGGCGGGCTTGACGGGCAGGGCGGCGCCGGGATCCGCGGTGGCCGCTGCCGAGTTCTGATCCGCAGTCATAGCGGTCATGGTACCTACGGACGCGTAGGTTACTAATAAGTAGGAAGTGGCCTCCCTCACTTTTGGACAATGTGGAGTGGTCGAGTGTGATCGGCGCTACTCCGGGCTCTGCCGCAAGCGACCGCTCAGAGGCCAGTTTTTGGCCAATGAGTAGCAAAAGTTCGGGCAAGGCCGCCACTGTGCCGTACTGGCCCTCGAAGAGCGGAGCTACGGTGTAACCACCCTCAACCCCCCGGACGCCTGTCCATGAGCGATCAGGCGTGAAACGGAGCGATCGTGTCGTACGAGAACTCTGCCGTCAGCGTCGCGGCACCTACCCGCCACCACCGCCTGCTGGCCTGGGTCAGCGAGATCGCGGAGCTCACCCAGCCCGACCGCGTTGTGTGGTGCGACGGCTCCGAGGAGGAGTACCAGCGCCTCGCCGACCAGCTCGTCGAACTGGGCACCTTCAAGAAGCTCAACCCCGAGAAGCGACCCAACTCCTACTACGCCGCCTCGGACCCGAGCGACGTGGCCCGGGTCGAGGACCGCACCTTCATCTGCTCCGAGCAGGAGAAGGACGCCGGCCCGACCAACCACTGGAAGGCCCCCGCCGAGATGCGGGACATCTTCTCCGGTGAGCAGGGCCTGTTCCGCGGCGCGATGAAGGGCCGCACGATGTACGTCGTGCCCTTCTCGATGGGCCCGGTCGGCTCCCCGCTGGCCGCGTACGGCGTCGAGCTCACCGACTCCGCCTACGTCGCCGTCTCGATGCGCGTGATGACCCGGATGGGCCAGGCGGTGCTCGACCAGCTCGGCGAGGACGGCGAGTTCGTCAAGGCCGTGCACACCGTCGGCGCCCCGCTGGCCGACGGCCAGGCGGACGTGCCGTGGCCGTGCAACACCACCAAGTACATCTCGCACTTCCCGGAGACCCGCGAGATCTGGTCCTTCGGCTCCGGCTACGGCGGCAACGCCCTGCTCGGCAAGAAGTGCTACGCGCTGCGCATCGCCTCCACCATGGCGCGCGACGAGGGCTGGCTCGCCGAGCACATGCTCGTGCTGAAGCTCACCGCGCCGAACGGTGAGGTCAAGTACGTCACCGCCGCCTTCCCGAGCGCCTGCGGCAAGACCAACCTCGCCATGCTCCAGCCCACCATCCCGGGCTGGAAGGTCGAGACGATCGGCGACGACATCGCCTGGATGCGCTTCGGCGCCGACGGGCAGCTCTACGCGATCAACCCGGAGGCCGGCTTCTTCGGCGTCGCCCCCGGCACCGGCGTGGACACCAACGCCAACGCGATCGAGACCCTCTGGGGCAACACCGTCTTCACCAACGTCGCGCTGACCGACGACGGCGACGTCTGGTGGGAGGGCCTGACCGAGGAGCCGCCGGCCCACCTGACCGACTGGCGCGGCAACGACTGGACGCCGGAGTCAGACACCCCGGCCGCCCACCCGAACGCGCGGTTCGCCGTCCCGGCCGCGCAGTGCCCGACCATCGCCCCCGAGTGGGAGGACCCGGCGGGTGTGCCGATCTCGGCCATCCTCTTCGGCGGCCGCCGCGCCACCGCGGTCCCGCTGGTCACCGAGTCCTTCGACTGGCAGCACGGTGTCTTCCTGGGCTCCAACATCGCCTCGGAGAAGACCGCCGCCGCCGAGGGCACCGTGGGCGAGCTGCGCCGCGACCCGTTCGCGATGCTGCCCTTCTGCGGCTACAACATGGGCGACTACTTCGCGCACTGGATCAAGCTGGGCGCGCAGGCGGACGCGAGCAAGCTGCCGAAGATCTACTACGTCAACTGGTTCCGCAAGAACGCCGCGGGCAAGTTCGTCTGGCCCGGCTACGGCGAGAACAGCCGCGTGCTCAAGTGGATCGTCGAGCGCCTGCAGGGCACCGGCGAGGGCGTGGAGACCCCGATCGGCGTCCTGCCGACCAAGGACGCGCTCGACCTGGACGGCCTGGACCTGTCGGCCGAGGACCTGGAGCTGCTGCTCTCGGTCGACGCCGACATCTGGCGCCAGGAGGCCGCGCTGATCCCGGCCCACCTGGAGCTGTTCGGCGAGCACACCCCCGCCGAGCTCTGGGACGAGTACCGCGCGCTGGTCAAGCGCCTGGGCTGAGCCCGCATCGGGTAACTGGACCAGGTCCGGCCGCCGCTGCCCAGCGCGTGGCGGCCGGACCGCTGACTTCAGCGGTGTGTCGACGCCTTCAGCGGTGCGTCGGGCACGTAAGCCTGGACAGGTACGGCCGCGGCCTCCGGCCCGGCGATCCACCCCGACCAAGGGATCGCCGGACTGGGGACCGCGGCCGTCGGCGTTCCCCGCAGGTGTCGGCGTCCTCGGCGGCTGTCGGCGTTCCCGGGGCGCCGGATCCTCCCGGGGCGTCGGATCCTCCCGGGGCGTCGGATCAGGGCTGCACGTACCCCGCGAGGAAGTCGCCGATCCTCGTCACCGCGTCCTCGATCTCCTCCGGACGGGGCAGCGTGACCAGGCGGAAGTGGTCCGGCTCGGGCCAGTTGAAGCCGGTGCCCTGGACGATCAGGATCCGCTGCGCGCGCAGCAGGTCGAGCACCATCTGGGCGTCGTCCTTGATCTTGTAGACCGAGGGGTCCAGCCGCGGGAAGGCGTAGAGCGCTCCCTTGGGCTTCACGCAGCTGACCCCGGGGATCTCGTTGAGCAGCCGGTAGGCGGCGTCCCGGGACTCCAGCAGCCGCCCGCCGGGCAGGATCAGGTCCTTGATCGACTGCCGGCCGCCGAGCGCCGCCGCCACCGCGTGCTGCGCGGGCATGTTGGCGCACAGCCGCATGCTGGCCAGCACACCCAGGCCCTCGATGTAGCTGCGCGCGCGGTGCCGGTCGCCGGAGAGCACCATCCAGCCGGAGCGGAAGCCGGCCACCCGGTAGGCCTTGGACATCCCGTTGAAGGTGACGCAGAACAGGTCGGGGGCCAGCGTGGCCAGCGGCACGTGCACCGCGTCGTCATAGAGGATCTTGTCGTAGATCTCGTCCGCGTAGATCACCAGCTGGTGCCGCCGGGCGATCTCCACGATCCCCTCCAGCACCTCCTGCGGATAGACCGCGCCGGTGGGGTTGTTGGGGTTGATCACCACGATGGCCCTGGTCCGGTCGGTGACCTTGGACTCGATGTCCGCCAGGTCCGGGTACCACTCGGAGAGCTCGTCGCAGCGGTAGTGCACGGCGGTGCCGCCGGCCAGGCTGACCGAGGCGGTCCACAGCGGGTAGTCGGGCGCCGGGACCAGCACCTCGTCGCCGTCGTCGAGCAGCGCGGTCATCGCGAGCTGGATCAGCTCGGAGACGCCGTTGCCGAGGAAGACGTCCTCCACGCTCAGGCCGTGCAGCCCGCGCTCCTCGTACTGCATGACCACCGCGCGGCGGGCCGCGAGCAGACCCTTGGAGTCGCCGTAGCCGTGTGCGGAGGAGAGGTTGCGCAGGATGTCCTGAAGGATCTCCGGCGGCGCCTCGAAGCCGAAGGCGGCCGGGTTGCCGGTGTTCAGCTTGAGGATGCGATGCCCCTGGTCCTCCAGCCGCATCGCCTCGTCGAGCACCGGGCCACGGATGTCGTAGCAGACATTGGCGAGCTTGCTGGACTGGATGACCTGCATGCGGTCACTTTACGGGGCGGCTCCGAGCGCCCGGGCGTGTTCTTGGCCACGTGATCCGCCAAAGGTGCGGGCCGCCGGGCCGCGAGCGCCTGGCGGGAGCCACGACGGCGGGGGCGGCGCGGGGCAGCGGGGGCGGCGCGGGATCGCGCGGTGCCGCGCGGGCGATCGGTGCGCGGGGCCCCGCCGTGCGCCCTTGCCGTGCGCCCTCGCCGCGCGACCCCGCCGGGCTTAGCCGGGCCGCCCGGCGGGGAGGAGCACCGGTGTGATCCAACTGATCGTCGGAGCGCTCGCCGGTGCCGCCACCGCACCCGGGCTGCGGGCTGCCGCCACCCGCTACGCCGTCCCGGCCGGCGCCCCGCTCGCCGGGTGCGGGCAGTGCGGGCGGGTCTCGTGGTGGCTGCCGCCGACCGGGCGCTGCCCGGAGTGCGCGGCCTGGCTGGGGCCCCCGCCGCTCGCGGTCGAACTGGCCGCCGTCGGCGCGGGCGTGGCGGTCGGCGCGGCAGCGGCCTGGCCGGTCGGCCCGGTGCTGGGCTGGATCGCGCTCTTCGCCGTGGTGCTCGCCTTCGTGGACGCCGCCGTGCACCGGCTGCCGGACGCGCTCACCCTGCCGCTCGGCCTCGGCACGGCGGCGCTGCTCGCGCTCGGCGGCTTCGACCGCCCCGACGTGCTGCTGCGCTGCCTGGCCGGCGCGGCCGCGCTGGGCCTCGTCTACGGCGCGCTGGCGATGCTCGGCCCGATGGGCCTGGGCGATGCCAAACTCGCCCTCACCCTGGGCGCGCTGCTCGCCTGGTACGGCTGGCGCACCGTCTTCGACGGCGCCTTCGCCGGCTTCCTGCTGGCGGCGGGCTGGGGCCTGCTGCTCCTGCTCACCCGGCGGGCCAGGGCGAGCGACCCGCTCCCGTTCGGGCCCTGCATGCTGCTGGGCGCGCTGCTCGCGGTGCTGGCGACGCGCTAGGCGCCCGCCGCGCCCGCCGCGCGTACCGTGCCCGCCGTGCCCGTCACGCCCGCCACCTGCAAGACCGCGTACGTCCCGCTGGTGCGCCAGCCCTCGCCGGTGGCGTCCAGCCGGTTGACGGTCGCGGCGTCGAGGCCGACCACCACCTCCGACTTCAGCGTGCGCAGCGCGGCCACCGGGCCGGGGAAGTGCGCCACCCGCGCGGCGAACGGCGTGGTCGGCGGCCACCGCCGGTCGCCCACCAGGCGGCGGTAGTTGAGGTCGCCCTTGACGATGGTCACGGTCGCCGCGGCGAACACCGCGCGCAGGTCGGTGGGCAACTCCTCGAAGGGTAGCGGCGCGCTGAAGAACGGGTGGGTGTGGAGGACGAGCCGCCCGTCGCTCAGCGCCGCCCGGAGCCGGCCGCCGATCCGCTCGGCCTGCGCGCTCCCGGCGCGGAGCAGCCGGTCCAGCGCGGCGAGCACGTCGGCGGTGGTCGCGTCCGAGACGTAGTAGGGGTAGGGCTTGACGTGCAGGAGCACCTCGGCGACCCCGGACCCCAGCAGGTGCTCGATCAGCACCAGGTCGGGCAGCAGCTCGCGCCCGGCGTTGTCCGCGACGTAGCTCACCCGTGGACGGGGGGCGACGGCCAGCGCCGACCGGAGGAGTGCGCTCTCGTCGACGAGCGGTTCACGGCCCGTGCCGCCGCCGCCGTCCGTGCCGCCGTCGCTGTCCGTGCCGCCGTCGCCGCCGTCCGTGCCGCCGTCCGCCCCTGCGGTGAGCCGGAAGCTCAGGTCCGCGCGGTTGCCCCAGAGCGCCGAGCGCAGCAACGCCCGTTCACGCCGCTCCGGCTCCAGCGCGGGCAGTTCGTCCAGTGCCGCCAGCTCCGCCGTCACCTCGGGGCCGGCCAACTCGGCCGCCTTGACCGGGCCGAACGGGTCGATGCCCTGCCAGGCCCCGGGCCGGAAGTAGCCGGTGGCCTCCAGCAGCCGCCGGTAGAAGTAGCTCTCGGCCCACAGGAACGGCACCTCGGCCCAGGGCCTGCCGTACCAGCGCTCCGCGCCCCAGGACCGCCACCGCTCGGCGTCGGCCGCCTCGGGCGGTAGCGGCGCCAGCCCCGCGCCGCTGGTGCTCTCCGTCAGCAGGGATGCCACGGCGGCCCGTTCGGCCGGCCCGTAGGGCAACGCGTCGAGCAGTTGGCGCACCAGCTCCGGGTGCCGCCGGTGGAAGACGCTCCACGGGAAGGAGCCCGGCTCGCCGCTGCTGATGGTCTCGCTCGTCAGGCCGGTCCCGCTCGTCGGGCGGTTCGGGCTCGTCGGACTCGTCACCGCTGAACTCTACGGCCGGACCCCCGGACAGTTGCGCGAGCGCGCCGCCGCCCGGTCTGATGGTCGACATGGACCTCGACCCCAAGCGCCTGCTGGTGCTGCACGCCGTCGCGGACTTCGGCGGGATCACCGCGGCCGCCCGGCGGCTGGGCGTCACACCCTCCGCCGTCTCGCAGGCGTTGGCCCGGCTGGAGCAGGAGGCCCGGGTGCCGCTGGTCGACCGTCGCGGCGCCCGCTCCGAACTCACCGCCGCCGGGCGGGCACTGGCCGCGCGGGGGCGGCGGATCGCCGAGGAGCTGGAGCGGGCCGAGCGCGAACTCGCCCTGATCGGCGCGCCGGTGGCCGGTCCCGTGGTGATCGGTGCCGTCCCCTCCTACCTGCCGGTGGTCTGCCACGCGCTGGTCCTGCTCGCCGAGCGCCACCCGCTGCTGGAGCCGGAGGTCCGCGAACTGCGCGCCGAGGAGCCGGAGCTGGACTGCCTGCGGGACGGCGAGGTCGACCTCGCCGTGCTGCCCGCCTACGACCTGGACGCGCCGCCGACCCCGGCCGGCATGGTGTACCAGCTGCTGCTGCGCGACACCTTCCGCGTCGTGGTCCCCCCGCAGTGGCCCGGCCCGAGCGGGTTCGCCGACCTCGCCGGAGCCCCGTGGATCGTCGGCGCCCCCGGCTCGGCGGTCCGCCGGGTCTTCGAGCGGCTGGCCGCCGAGCACGGCCTGAACCCCGGGCGCCGCCACGTGGCGACCGCCCGGACGGCCACCCAGACCCTGCTGCGCGGCGGGCTCGGCGCGGCCGTGGTGCAGGCGGCCGGCGCGGCCGTGATGCGCGGCGCCTGGGGACTGACCGTCACCGGGCTCCCGGTGCCAGGGCTCATGGAACTGCGCGGCTACTACCGCACCGGCGCCGACGGGCCGTCACCGGTGGTGGAGGCGGTGGTCTCGGCGCTGGCGCGGGCGACCCAGGAGGCCAGCCTCGCGGTGGACGACCTCGGGGTGCTGGAGCGGGAGCCCTACCTGCTCAAGCCGAGCCTGTCCGGGCCGTTCAACTGAGCCCGCGCTGTCCCCGTCCCTAATTCCGTCCCCAGCCCCGTCCCTATCCCTGGTGCTCGACGTCGTCGCGGACCGAGAGCATGATCGGGCCGGCCACGTCAGGGGTGATCGACACGTCGTGGATGGTGATCCTGTCGTCCTTCTTGTTGTAGAAGGTGATCGCGCCGAAGGTGCTCGGGGTCATCCAGAAGCAGGTGGTGTCCTCGGCCGCGATGGTGCCCTGGAGCGTGCGGGCCTCGTCCAGCTGCTCGTCGCAGGTGTCGGTGCCGCCGTGCGGTCCGGGGTCGACGTTCTTGAAGGTGTTGGTGACCGCGTCGCCCTGCCCGTCCCTGGTGGCGGCGGGCGCGGTGCTGAGCGTGCTGACCGCCGCCGGGTCGAAGCCGCTGCCGTTGACGCCGGTGACGATCAGCCAGGCGTCCTCGGCCGGGTCGTCGTAGACGCCCACTACCACTTGGCCGCCCGCGTGCACCTTGGCCTGGCTGCCGGCCCAGGAGTCGGTGATCTGCTTCAGCTGGGCGGCGCTCGGGGTGATCTTCGGGTGTCCGGCGACGGTGTCCGGCATCGTCATCACCCAGCGGGCGGCGGGCTGGGCCGCGGCGGGGCCGGGAGCCCCGGGGGCCGCGCCGGGCCCGGTGGCGCCACCGCCGGCGGCGTGGCCGGAGCCGGAGGTGGAGCCGGTGGTGGCGCCGGACCGGCAGCCGCCGAGGGCGGCGACGGCGAGCAGCGCCACCGCACAGGCGGTGACACGGTGGAGCGGGGACATGGACCAGCCTCCTCGGGAGCGACGGCATCGGGAGCCGCTCGCCCACTGTGGCGCGGGAGGCCGCCACCGCGCAGTTAGCAGAACTGAAGCGGCTCGACAGCAGCGCTAACGCGCTGGTGCGCCGGCGCTGATTGCCGATCGCTGACTCGCCTGCCCGGCACGAAGCCGCCTGCCAGGATGGGCGGATGACCGATCACCCGGCCGTGCGCCGACTCGACCTGGGCACCTTCGTACGACCCGCCGAGGAGGTCGGCGGCCCGCAGCCGCGGGTGGAGCCCGTCCTCGCCTACCTCGTGCGGCGCGACGAGGGGCTGATCCTCTTCGACACCGGCATCGGTGCCGCCGACCCGCAGACCGAGGCCCACTACCGGCCCCGGCGGCGCCCGTTGGAGGCCGCGCTGGCGGACGCCGGCGTCACGCTCGCGGACATCTCCCTGGTGGTCAACTGCCACCTGCACTTCGACCACTGCGGCGGCAACCCGCTGCTGGGCGCCACACCGGTGCTGGTGCAGGCCGTGGAACTGGCCGCGGCCCGCCGGGGCGGCCACACCGTCGAGGAACTGGTGGACTACCCCGGCGCGGTCTACCGGGAGTTCACCGGCGAGGCGGAGATCTGGCCGGGCGTGCGGATCATCCCCACCCCCGGGCACACCGACGGCCACCAGTCCCTGGTGGTCCGCCAGTCCGACGGGACGGTGGTCCTGGCAGGCCAGGCCCACGACTTCGCCTCGGAGTTCGGCTCGGACCAACTGGCCTACCAGGCCGCCCGCGAGGGCGTGGCACAGCCGCTGCCCGACCACCGCCCCTGGGTCGAGCGGCTCCTCGCCTTCGACCCGCGCCGGGTGCTCTTCGCGCACGACGGCTCGGTCTGGGAGCCGTCCCGGCCCCCGGCCCCGGAGACGGCGGCCGCCACCTGGGAGAATGGCTGCCCATGACACCCGCAGAGCTCGCCGGCCGCATCCACTCCGCCGCTCACCTCACCGGTGAGTTCACCCTCCGCTCGGGCCGCACCGCCACCGAGTACTTCGACAAGTACCGCTTCGAGGCCGACCCCGTCCTGCTGGACGCCATCGCCGAGCAACTGGTCCCGCTGGTGCCGCCGGGCACCGAGGTGCTGGCCGGGCTGGAGATGGGCGGCATCCCGGTGGTCACCGCGCTCGGGCGGCACACCGGCCTGCCCTGCGCGTTCGTCCGCAAGCAGGCCAAGCCGTACGGCACCTGCCGGCTGGCCGAGGGCGCGGAGGTGGCCGGGCGGCGGGTGCTGGTGGTGGAGGACGTGGTCACCAGTGGCGGCCAGATCGTCCTGTCCACCGCCGAGCTGCGGGCGCTGGGGGCCGAGGTCCGCGAGGCGCTCTGCGTCATCGACCGCGAGCAGGGCGGCGCCGAGGCGCTGGGCGCGGCGGGGATCACGCTGCTGCCGCTGCTGACGGCCGCGCACCTGCGCGACGCGGCCGCCAACTGATCCTCGGGCCCTGCTTCTTCGTCGGCCCTACTTCTTCAGGCGGGACGAGGAGACGATCGACACGACGTGCGCCGGCACCAGCACCCAGACCACGGCCGTGACCGCGACGGTCACGACCCGGGTGGCGGTCAGGTCGCCGCGCGCCGTGTCGACGATCGCCGCGACGAGCAGCAGCAGGGTGCACTCGATCCCGTTGCAGATCCGGTGGATGCCCACGGCCGAGGTCAGCCGCCGCACCCGGGCCAGGCCGGAGGAGCGCGGCACCACCGACTGGTCGGTGGCCTTGGCCAGCCCGCTGTCCGAGCGCGCCACGTGCACCAGGTCGGACGAGGCCTTCAGCAGCAGCACCCCGATCGCCGCCACCAGCCCCGCCACCAGGTAGGGGGAGAGCCCCAGCGAGGACGCCCGGAAGCCCATGCCCACCATCACGGCGGCGTCCGCCAAGTAGGCGCCCAGCCGGTCCAGGTAGACCCCGAGCGGGCTGAACTGCTTCCGCCACCGCGCGACTTCCCCGTCCACGCAGTCCAGCAGCAGGTAGAGCTGCATGAAGACCACCGAGAGCACCGCGCCGCCCAGCCCGGGAATCAGCAGCGCCGCCCCGGAGAGCATCCCGGCCACCACCATCACACCGGTGATCTGGTTCGGCGACCACCGGGTATTGAGCAGCAACCGGGTCACCCGCAGCGAGACAGAGCGCATGTAGAGCCGCCCGGCCCAGTGCTCCGCCCTGCTGTCGAGCTTGCCCGGTGGGTGGATCACACTGCGCAGTTCTTCGAGCTGGACCCTGCTCATGCTGTCTCCGTGCCTGGTTCGAGGACCGTCCGCGCGACCACTGCGGCGCGCGTTCGAGCAACGCAAGCGTAGGGAGTGCCATCAGCGCAAATGACGCGGGGTGGGGCCGGGGCGCGGCGGGCTAGAGCCGCCCGGCTTTGACCTCTGCAACGAAGGCGGCCCAGGCGTGAACGGGGAAGATGAGCGCAAGGCCGTGCGGGTCCTTGCTGTCACGTACGGGGGCTATGGCGGGGACGCCGTAGGCGACCTCAACGCACTCGGCGCCCTGGCCGTTGCTGTAGGTGCTCTTGCGCCAGGTGACATCAGGGCTCGTCGTCATGCTCGTACTCTTTCAGGTACGTGCGGATCAGGTCGAGGGACTCCTCCTGCGGCAGGGCCTTCGAGCGGGCCAGGTCGAACATCTGGGTCAGCTCAAGGATCTTCCTGGGCAGTTCCACTGTCTCTCCGGAGGCGAAGCTCTCGACGTATCCGATCGTGCTTCCGCCTGGGAGGGTCAGCAGGATGAGGCTGCCGCCCAGCATCGGGTAGGCCCCCTGCGCGAAGGGCAGTACCTGGATGGTCACATGGGGGATCGCTGGCGGTTCGAGAAGCTGTTTGAGCTGCCCTCGCATAACTTGAGGCCCACCGACGGGGCGCCGCAACGCTGCCTCATCCATCATTGCCCAGAAGAACGGGGGATCTTCCTTGATGAAGACCCGCTTTCGCCGCATCCGAGTCTCGATATGCGCAGTGATCCTCTCCTCCGATGCACCGGGAATGGACTCCCGGAAGAGGGCACGGGCGTAGTCCTCCGTCTGCAGAAGGCCCGGGACCAGACTGCTGGTGAAGACCTGAATGCGAGTTGCCCTGTTCTCACCGTCGACGATGACGCGGCCGTAGTCAGGGATCGGACTCTCCTGCGCGAGTTCCAGTAGATCCCGGAACAGTGCGTGCGTCCCGAAGTACGTGTCCAGCGCATCGGCCAGCGCTTCCGATGGCAACTGATCCCCATGCTCGACCCGGCTGATGTACGAGTGCGGATAACCGAGCCGCTCCGCCAGCCCCCGCAAGGTCAGCCCGGACGACTCCCGCAGCCGGAGCAGTCTGCGGCCGAGCATGGTGCGCGGGGTCAGTTTCCCCTCGTCCTCGTGCAGCTCCATCGAACACCCTTTCAACTGCCTGTTCACTGAGCGCCGTTGGTACCGGCCGGAGGGTGGCCAGAATCTTCCCGTCCAGCCAACCTGGTAACCGGGGGAACCGCCTGGAAATGCCGAGAGAGGCAGGCAGAGATGTGCAAGCCCACCACCCACCCGGAGCGCTCCCATGGCTGACGAGCTGGTTGCCACCGACACCTGCTGGCTCCCGCGCAGGACCAACTCCCCGGCCAGGGCTCGACGGCTCCTCGGCGAGCTTCTGCGCGGAGTCAAGGGTGGAGAGCGCTTCCATGAGGTCGGGCAGTTGGTGGTCTCCGAGCTGGTCACCAACGCTCTCGTGCACGGGACGCGCTCCGGTCAACTCATCTGGATCGAGCTCAAGGTCGACCATGAGCAGCTCTGGATCGCGGTCGAGGATGCCAGCAGTGCGGTCCCCCGGGTCTGCCGCGCTGCCGACGGCGAGACGGGGCGCGGGATGCTGCTGGTCGAGGAACTCACCCTCGCCTGGGGGTGCGGGCCGCGTGAGGGGATCGGGAAGCGAGTTTGGGTCATCGTCGGCCCTGATCAGAAATGAAACAATGCAGGCAAACTGCCTGACTATAAATCATTTTCGACCAAGAGGATTGAGCATGATCGGGCCCGTGCTAGGTTTTTGACGAACCATCAGACGCATGTGACCCCGGCGGTGCTGGAACACCCCGGGGCCGCGGCACTAGGAGTGCAAAGGCTCCCCATGCGTAAACATCGTAGCGCTCCGCTGCGCTCGTGCACCCCCCTTCCCGATCGGCTCCTCCAGGACCGCACGCTCAGCTACACTGCGCGCGGCCTGCTCGCCGATCTGCTCTCCCGCCCCGACCGCTGGCGCGAGGACGGGCGCCAGATGGCCGACTCCAGCCCCCAGGGCCGGGCCGCGATCCGCAAGGCGCTCAAGGAGCTGACCCAGGCCGGGTACTACTGGGTGGTCAAGACCCGGTTGCCGGACGGCACGTTCCGCTCCGAGATCCACGTCTTCGACACTCCCCAGGCCGCGCCGCCGGGTGTCATCCCCCCGGGCCCCGGCGGGGCAGCACCCGGTCCGCCTGTCACTCAAAAGACAGAAAACCGGGGGGAACAACCCACCCGGCCCGTCCTCCCCGTCCCGGAGGCCATCCGCGAGGCGGTGGCCACGCTCTACCGGGTGATCCGCCCGGAGCCCCGGCTGCGGCTGCGCGAGTCACAGGCCCACGCCCTCGCGCCGCTCGTCGCCCGGTGGCTGGAGCTCGGCAGCACCGCCGCCGACCTCGCCCGCGCCCTGCTCGACGACCTGCCCGCCACCGTGACCGCCCCGGCCGGGCTGCTGCGCAACCGCCTTGAGCGGAAGATGCCGCAGGCGGCGGTCCGAGGGGCCGTACGAGAGGTCCGGTCGGCCGCGCCCCTGCCCGAGTGCGCCCGCTGCCACGACCCGGTCGCCGGCCCCGGTTTCTGCCGGGCCTGCACCGGCCGTTCCCGCCCAGGGGGCATGCTCACCATCGGTGGCGGTGCCGAGTTCACCCCGGCCGGCGCCGCCCGGGCCAGGGAGGCGATGCGAGCCGCGAAATCACAGCTCCGAACTGCCTGACTGTGTTTCAGTACGATCATGGCGAACTGGGAATTCCTGACCGAAGGCGGCATCGAGGCGTACGTCGTGCGCCCCGCCGAAGCCGTACCCGTCCGTGGCGCGGTGGTGCTCTGCACCGAGCTGTACGGGATCAACGACTACATCCGCACCGTCGGCGACCGGCTGGCCGCCACCGGATACGCGGTGCTGGTCCCCGACTTCTACTGGCGGCAGCAGCGCCGCCCGCAGCTGAGCTACAGCGCGGCGGACCGCGAGGCCGGCCTGGTGCTGATGCGCGCACTCGACCGTGACGAGCTGATCGCCGACGCCGGCACCGCGCTCGACGCGGCGCGCGGGCTCGCCGAGGGGCGCGGCGTGGCGTTCCTGGGGCTGAGCATGGGCGGCCACATCGCGCTGCGTGCCGCCACCGCGCTGCGCTTCGAGCTGGCGGCGCTCTTCTACCCGGGCTGGATGCTCAACTCGGGCATGCCGATGGTCGGTCCGGTGCCGCCGGTCGAGCAGGCGGCGGACATCGCGAGCAACGGGGCGTTCGTGCTGGGCCTGGTCGGCGACGCGGACCACATCCTGCCGCCCGCCGAGTGGCAGGAGGCGGAGCGCCGCCTCACCGCCGCCGGTGTCCGCCACGAGCTGATCAGCTACCCCGGGGTGAAGCACGGCTTCGCGATCGAGGACCGCCCGGCGGACTACGACGCGCAGGCCGCCGGGGCGGCCTGGGAGCGGGTCCACGCGGCGCTGGCCGAGCACCTCTGACAGCGCCGACAGACGCCGACAGACGCCGGCGGACGCCGGCGGGGCCCGCCGCACCTGCTCGGTGCGACGGGCCCCGCCGGTTCGCGCGTCGACTCCTCCCTCAAGAAGCCGTCAGCGCAGTGGAGTTACGGCATGGCGTGGGCGTGGTTGCCCACGTTGGTGGAGAAGTCGTTGCCGTTCGTGGCGTCCCAGTTGGTGGACCAGGTCATCGCCCCGCGGATGGTCGGCCACTTGGCCGGCGGGACGAAGCTGCCGCAGTTGGTGCCCTGCGCCAGGCAGTCCAGCGCGTTGTTCACCACGGTCGAGTTGACGTAGCCGCCGCCGGCCGCCTGGGAGGAGGCGGGGACGCCGATGCCGACCTGGGACGGGTCGAGGCCGCCCTGGATGTAGGTGCAGACCTGGCTGGTGATGAAGTCCTCGGTGCCCTGGTTGTAGACGTTGCCGTTGCAACCGGGCATGCCGCCGGAGTTGTAGAACTGGGTGTTGACGACGGTGAGGATGTCCTTGACGCCCAGCGCGAGCTGGAAGTAGCCGCTGGTGGTCTGGTACATGTCCAGGGTCTGCGGCGCCATGGTCAGGACGAAGCCGCTGCCGACCTTGCTCGCCAGGGTGTGCAGGCCCTGCGCCATGTAGGTCGGGGTGATCCCGTTCTCCAGGTCGATGTCGACGCCGTCGAAGCCGTACTGCTGGATCAGCGAGTAGGCGCTGCTGGCGAAGTTGGTGGCGGCGGCGGCGTTGCCGACCGTGATCGCACCGTCCTGGCCGCCGATCGAGAGGACGACGCGCTTGCCGGCCGCGTGCTTGGCCGCGATGTCGGCCTTGAACTGGTCAGCGGTGTAGCCGCCGACCTTGCTCGCCAGCGTCGGGTCGATCGAGAAGGTGATGCCGCCGGTGTTGGCCGGGTCGGCGGTGGCGAAGGAGACCGCGATGATGTCGTAGTTGCTCTGGACGTCCGAGAGCTTCTGGTCCTTCGCGCCGTTGTCGAAGTCCTGCCAGTACCCGGTGATGAGGTGCTTGGGCAGCCCGCCCGACGGAGGCGTGGGGGTCGACGTCGGCGTGGGCGTGGGCGTCGGTGTGGGTGTCGGCGTCGGGGTCGGGGTGGGCGTCGGCGTCGGCGTCGGGGTGGGCGTCGGGGTCGGGGTGGGCGTCGGGGTCGGCGTCGGCGTGGGTGTCGGCGTCGGGGTCGGCGTCGGGGTGGGCGTCGGAGTCGGCGAAGCCGTCCCGCCCGGCCCGGTCAGCGTGATGTCGTCAGCGCTGAACGCGCTCTGTCCGTACCACCCGTGCACGTACACCGTGAGGCTGGTGGTGCTCGCCCCGGTGGTGAAGGTGCTGCTCAGCTGGTTCCAGCTGCTCTGGCTCGACCAGGTGCTCGGGTCCCCGCCCGAGGCGCCGGTCCCGGTCGCGCCCAGGTAGACGTACGAACCCTGGACCCAACCGGCCAGCGTGTAGCTGGAGTTGGGCTGCACCGAGACGGTCTGGCTGCACTGCGCGGTGTTCGAGCTGCTGGGCGTGGCCAGCAGCGCCTGGGTCCCGCTGTGCACGGGCGAGGAGACCGCGGCGGCGGTGCCGGCGCAGGTCCAGCCGGAGAGCCCGGACTCGAAGCCGCCGTTGCTGGTCAGGTTGCCCACCGCGGCGCTGGCGCCGCCGGCGAAGACGGCCAGACCGGCACCGGCCAGGGCGAGCGCCGTGGTGCCGGCGGCGAGCGCGGGCAGCGGCCGACGGCGCCGGCGGTGGGTGGAGGAGGTGGTACGGGACATGACGAACTCTCCTGTGGGGAGGAGGAGAGGGACCGCCGCGGTGGGGGTCGCGGCGGCCCCGCGTGGGGGAGGGAAAACCACTCACACAAAAGACGGCACGACGAAGAGAGGGGGTCGGCGGCTGATTCGGTTGAACCCGCAACCGCTTGCGAACAAGCTGGACTAGACCAATGGCATGCGTCAAGCACCTGACAGCCTCCTTACGCATTCTTTAAGGAACCGGAGACCTGGCCGTGTCCGTCACTGCGTCCGACCTGCGGCTTTCCTCCTCCTCGGGGACGCGGAGTACGCTGCTCCAGGACCCGTGGCAGCCAGGGCCGGTCGGGGCCGTGGGGGCCGTGGGGTCAAGGGGTCGAGCTCAGAGGGGCAACACATGGGTCTGCGCGATCTCGTCGACCGCACACCGGGTCTGCGGACCCTGCTCGGCGGCATGTACCGCCTCTACGGGCAGCGGGTCGAGGCCCACCTCGGCCGGACCCCGCATCACGTCGGCGTGATCATGGACGGCAACCGCCGCTGGGCCAAGGCGGCCGGTGGCACCACGGCCTTCGGCCACCAGCGCGGCGCCGACAAGATCTCCGAGTTCCTCGGCTGGTGCGACGAGACCAACATCGAGGTCGTCACCCTCTGGATGCTCTCCACCGACAACCTCAGCCGCCCGGCGGAGGAGCTGGTCCCGCTGCTCGGCATCATCGAGGACGCGGTGACCGGCCTGGCCGGGAAGAAGCGGTACAAGATCAACCCGATCGGCACCCTGGACCTGCTGCCGGGCAAGACCGCCACCATCCTGAAGGACGCGGCCGCCGCCACCGAGCACTTCGAGGGCATCACGGTCAACGTCGCGGTCGGCTACGGCGGGCGGCACGAGATCGCCGACGCCGTCCGCTCCCTCCTTCAGGAGCACGCCGACCGGGGCACCTCGATCGAGGAGCTGGTCGAGATCCTGGACGTCGAGCACATCGCCGAGCGCCTCTACACCAAGGGCCAGCCCGATCCTGACCTGGTGATCCGGACCTCGGGCGAGCAGCGGCTGTCCGGCTTCCTGCTCTGGCAGAGCGCGCACAGTGAGTTCTACTTCTGCGAGGCGTACTGGCCGGCCTTCCGCAAGGTCGACTTCCTGCGGGCGCTGCGCGCCTACGAGCAGCGCCACCGCCGCTACGGCGGCTGACCCCCGCCTCCCGGGGGCCGGTGCCGTCAAGAGCGCCTGACCGCACCGAACGTTCATGACCTGACCGCACCGAACGTTCATGAGAAGTGATCCAGGACTTCGCATGAGCAAGCATGCCCGACGTCCTGTCAGGGCATACACATGGCAGACCGGCACCCTGCCCATCGGGGTCGCGGGGGCCGGTGAGCCGCGGGTGACGCAGGGTCGCCCGCCCTGGAGGCCTAGTGGTCAGTACCAAGAGCCGCCGGACACCAGACCGGCGCACGTACGTCCTTGACACCAGCGTGCTTTTGGCCGATCCGCTCGCCATGACGCGGTTCGAGGAGCACGAGGTGGTGCTCCCGGTGGTCGTGGTCACCGAGCTGGAGGCCAAGCGGCACCACCCCGAACTGGGTTACTTCGCGCGCCAGGCCCTGCGCCTGCTCGACGACTTCCGGGTCCGGTACGGCCGGCTCGACGAACCCATCCCGGTCGGGGAGGTCGGCGGCTCGATCCGGGTCGAACTCAACCACTCGGACACCTCCGTGCTGCCGGCCGGCTACCGGGTCGGCGGCGGCGAGGCGGACACCCGGATCCTGGCCGTCGCCCGCAACCTGCAGGCCGAGGGGTACGACGTCACCGTCGTCTCCAAGGACCTCCCGATGCGGATCAAGGCCAGCGCGGTCGGCCTGCTCGCCGAGGAGTACCGCGCGGAGCTGGCGATCACGTCCGGTTGGACCGGAATGTCCGAACTGGCGGTTCCCGCCGATCAGGTGGACGAACTCTTCGGCGCCCCGCACGAGGCCGCCGTCGCGGTCGACGGGGCCGAGGAGCTGCCGGTCCACACCGGACTGGTGCTCAGCTCCGAGCGGGGCCGGGCGCTGGGCCGGGTCACCGTGGACGGCCGGGTCAAGCTTGTGCGCGGCGACCGGGAGGCCTTCGGCCTGCGCGGGCGCAGCGCCGAGCAGCGGGTGGCCCTCGACGTGCTGCTCGACCCCGAGGTCGGCATCGTCTCGCTCGGCGGCCGGGCCGGCACCGGCAAGTCCGCGCTCGCCCTCTGCGCGGGCCTGGAGGCGGTGCTGGAGCGCCGCCAGCACCGCAAGGTGATGGTGTTCCGGCCGCTCTACGCGGTCGGCGGCCAGGAGTTGGGCTACCTGCCCGGCAACGAGTCGGAGAAGATGAGCCCCTGGGCGCAGGCGGTCTTCGACACCCTGGGCGCGGTGACCACGCCCGCGGTGATCGAGGAGGTGATCGCCCGCGGGATGCTGGAGGTGCTGCCGCTCACCCACATCCGGGGCCGCTCGCTGCACGACGCCTTCGTGATCGTCGACGAGGCGCAGTCGTTGGAGCGGAACGTGCTGCTCACGGTGCTCTCCCGGATCGGCCAGGGTTCGCGGGTGGTGCTCACCCACGACGTGGCGCAGCGGGACAACCTCCGGGTGGGGCGCTACGACGGCGTGGTGGCGGTGGTGGAGAAGCTGAAGGGGCATCCGCTCTTCGCGCACATCACCCTCACGCGCTCCGAGCGCTCCCCGATCGCCGCCCTGGTGACCGAGATGCTTGAGGACATCCAGCCGTAGGCCTGACATATCAGCCTACGAACGATCCGCCCGCTGACCGGGTTTGGCCGGTCAGCGGGCGGATCGTCTGCACATCGCACCGCCCGCCGTCCAGCGATCGACCGATTTCCCCGCGGCCGGCCGATGTGAGCTTCGCCACGCAACCGGGAATTGCGTACCCGCGTCCGGTTGCGGCATGGTGTGGGTTCTGTCAGGCCCCGCGTACGGCCCGCTGGTTGGGCGTCAACTGAATATGGAAGGTCCGTACGCCGCCCGAATTCCCTGCCCGCGACCGGTTCACCGGCCCGCGGACACCGGGCCCGCGCCTCCCGTGACCAGCTCTGGTGGAGGCCAGTGACCAGGGCATGTTGCGTCCTCACGGTCACGCGGGGTCGACGCTGGAAGGAAACCATGTGACTCGGATCTCGGTCCGGGGAGTTGCTGTGGCCTCCGCCACCGCCGTCACCGCAGTCGGTGCCGTCGTCGGTGTGGCCTCGGGCAGCGAGGCCCAGCCCGCCCAGTCGGTCGACGTCGCGGGGTCCACCCTGCTCGCGGACGTCCCGTCAGCCCCCCAGGCGCAGGCCATCAGCGACAACATCGCCGGTCAGTCCGTCGCCCAGCAGCAGGCGGCCGACGCGGCGGTGAAGAAGGCTGCCGAGGAGGCCGCCCGGGTGAAGGCCGCCGCCGACGCGCAGGCGAAGGCCGACGCCGACAAGGCCGCTGCCGACGCCGCTGCGAAGGCGAAGGCCGACGCGGACGCCGCGGCCAAGGTTGCCGCGCAGGCCGCCGCCAAGGCGAAGGCCAAGTCCGAGCTCGCGGTCAGCGACTCCGCGTCGTCCGACTCCGCCCCGCCCGTCTCGGTCAGCCCGGGCTCGGTGCAGTCGATCGCGTCCGGGATCATCGGCGACAGCACCCAGTTCCAGTGCTTCAGCAACATCGTCACCCGCGAGAGCGGCTGGAACTACACCGCGATGAACCCCTCCGGCGCGTACGGCCTGGTCCAGGCGCTGCCGGGTTCCAAGATGGCCTCGGCCGGCGCGGACTGGCGGACCAACCCCGCCACCCAGATCAAGTGGGGCCTCGGCTACATGAACGACCGGTACGGCAGCCCGTGCGGCGCCTGGTCGTTCTGGCAGGCCCACAGCTGGTACTAGACCGGCGACAGCGTGTGATGCCCCCGGCCGGGTCGGCCGGGGGCTCGCGTGTTTTTCGGGCCCGGTGCGCCGAAAGGGTGAAGTGGGCAGGTAGCGTCGTACCGCACACGCCGTGGCGCCTGGTCCGCGGTGGAACCGGGAGGACGGGCCGCATGGCACGGGGTGGGCAGCGCGACCGCACGGCCGCCAAGGTCGTCTCCTGGAGCACGTCCGTGGTGGGACGGTTGGCCGAGCGCCGCCGTGCCGCCATCGAGGAGCACGGCGGAGCGCACGCCGCGCGGCCCGAGCCGGCCCTCGACGCGCTGGTCGACCCGGCGCCCGAACCGCGGCCCGCCCCGTCCGCCGCCCCACCTCTCGACGCCGCGTCCCCCCTCGACGCCGCGCCCCGGCCCGTGCCGCCACCCCGCGAGGCCGGCCCGCACGAGCCGCCGCGCCACCGCGACCCGCACCCGGGCCGTCCGGCCACCCCGGCCGAGGCGGTGCCCTGGGGGCTGAGGGTGGCCGCCGAGTCCACCTGGCGGCTGCTGCTGCTCGGCGCCGCGCTCTACGTGATCTTCTACGTGGTCGACATGCTGCGCCTGGTCGCCTTCGCGCTGCTGGCCGGCGTGCTGATCTCGGCGCTGCTGGAGCCCACCGTCTCCTGGCTCAAGCGGCACGGCGTGCCCCGCTCGCTGGCCGCGACCGGCACCTTCCTGGCCGGGCTGGTCGGCATCGGCCTGGTCGGCTGGTTCGTCGTCTGGCAGGTCACCACCAACATCAGCGAGGTCTCCAACCAGGCCACCAACGGTGTGCAGACCATGCACAACTGGCTGCTCAAGGGTCCGATGCACCTGACGGACAAGCAGCTCAACGACTTCACCACCCAGGCCACGAAGGCGATCGCCAGCAACACCCAGCAGATCACCTCGCTCGGCTTCACCACCGCCGGCATCGTGATCGAGGTGGTGACCGGGGTGCTGCTGGGCGCCTTCACCACCTACTTCCTGCTCTACGACGGCGCCAAGATCTGGAGCTGGGTGCTGCGCGGGCTGCCCCAGCAGTCCCGCTACGCGATGGCCGGTGCCGGGCCCAAGGCCTGGGCCACGCTGACCGCCTACGTGCGCGGCACGGTCTTCGTCGCCTTCATCGACGCGCTCTGCATCGGGATCGGGATCCAGTTGCTGGGGGTGCCGCTGGCGATGCCGCTGGCGGTGATCATCTTTCTGGGCGCCTTCGTGCCGCTGGTCGGCGCGCTGGTCACCGGCACCCTGGCGGTGCTGATCGCACTGGTCACCAGCCACAGCCTCTACACCCCGCTGATGGTGCTGGTGGTGCTGATCGCCGTCCAGCAGATCGAGGGGCACCTGCTGCAGCCGCTGATCCTGGGCCGCGCGGTGCGGGTGCACCCGCTGGGCGTGGTGCTCGGGGTGGCCGCGGGCTCGATCATCGGCGGGATCGGCGGTGCGATCGTCGCGGTGCCGCTGATCGCGGTCACCAACACGGTGGTCGGCCACCTGCGGCGGCGCAACGCCGCGGCCGACGAGGTCTTCGTCGCGCTGGAGGCCGCCCAGGACGCGGCGGCGGCGCAATCGGCGCAGAAGCTGACCGACCCCTCCCCGGAGCAGCCCGTCAGCTCCTAAAGTGGCGTCATGTATGTGACCAGGCTGGGCATCTCGGGCATCCGCGGGTTCACACCGGCCCGCGAGGTCCGGCAGCTCGAACTCCCGCAGGCCGGCTGGACGGTGCTGGCCGGGCGCAACGGCGCCGGCAAGACCACGCTGCTGCGGGCGCTGGCGCTGGCACTGGGCGGGCCCTCGGTGGCACGCAGCCTGGTCAGCGACTTCTCCGGCTGGCTGAGCGCGGGGGAGCGGACCGGCTGGGTGCAGGCCTTCGTCCGCCCGGACTGGTCGGTGGACCGGTTGGCGGGCAGCGGCAAGGCGCCCAAGTACGACCTCCACCTCGGTCTGCGCTGGACGCTTCCCCGGCCCCCGGCCGGGGGGAGCCACCTGACCGGCGGCCCGCGCCCCGAGTTGGAGGTCTTCGGCTCGGCCAGCCCCGAGCGCGGCCCGTGGGCGGAGAATCCGCGCGGCTGGTTCTTCGCCGGCTACGGCCCGTTCCGCCGGCTGCTCGGCGGGGCCGGGGAGAGCCAGCGGCTGATGCTCTCGGCCGGCCCGGTCGGCCGACTGGCCACCCTCTTCCACGAGGAGGCCTCGCTCGCCGAGGGCGTCTCCTGGCTGATCGACCAGCACGTGCGCCGCCTGGAGGGCCGCCCCGGTGCCCAGCAGGCGCTGGACGTGGTCAGCGCGCTGCTCTCGGACGGCCTGCTGCCGGACGGCTTCGCGGTCTCCCGGGTCGACTCGGACGGACTCTGGGTGCACCGCACCGGCGACGGTGACCGGCTGGTCGACGGACCCGACTTCCCGCTGCGCGAACTCAGCGACGGCTACCGCACGGTGGCCGCCCTGGTGCTCGACCTGGTCCGCCAGTTCCAGAACTGCTACGGCGGCCTCCCGCAGGACGAGCACGGCGCCGTCACCCTGCCCGGCATCGTGCTGATCGACGAGGTCGACGCCCATCTGCACGTCAGCTGGCAACAGCGGATCGGGCCGTGGCTGACGGCGCACTTCCCGCGGGTGCAGTTCATCGTCTCCACGCACAGCCCGTACATCTGCCAGGCGGCCGACCCCGGCGGGCTGATCCGGATCGCCGGCCTGGACGAGCAGGCCCCGCCGCAGCCGGTCAGCGAGGAGCTGTACCGGCGGATCGTCTACGGCAGCGGCGACGACGCGGTGCTCTCCGAGCTCTTCGGTCTGGAGTCGCCCTACTCCGCCCGGGCCGAGGACGCCCGGCGCCGGATCGGCGACCTGGAGGGCAAGGTGCTGGCCGGCGACTCCACCGACGAGGAGCTGGCCGAGTACCAGGAGCTGACCGACCGCCTGATGAGCTCGCTGAGCGCCCGGGTCGACGAGGTCGCCGCCCGGCTCGGGCGTCCGCGATGATCCCGCTGCAGCGCCCGCCGTTACCCGAGGAGCTGGTCGAGCGGATGTCGGCGCGCGGCGAGCGGCTGCCGCAGTACCGGGGCGGCGCCCGGGAGCTGTGGCGCGACAGCCGCACCATCCGCCGCGAGCTGAGCGCGCACCTGGTCGCGATGGCCGCCGGGCTCTCCCGCTGCATGTACTGCGGGGACAGCGAGGGCACCAGCATCGACCACTTCCAGCCGATCGCGATGGCCCCGCAGCGCGCCTTCGACTGGCTCAACCACCTGTGGGCCTGCGCCTACTGCAACAGCAACCAGAAGCGCGACCTCTACCCGATGGACCGGGACGGCCTGGCGCTGCTGATCGACCCCACCGCCGACGAGCCCGCCGACCACCTCGACCTGGTGCTGGCCACCGGCGCCTACCGCCCGCGCACCGCCAAGGGCAGCGAGACGATCCGGATCTTCGGCCTGGACCGCCCGGTGCTGGAGCGCGGCCGGGCCCAGGCCTACGTCCGCTGCCGCTCGATGCTGCGCGACCTGGCCCGCCTGGCCGAGCACGCCGAGCGCGCCGAGGCCGGGGCGGTCGCCCACGCGCTCACCGTGCAGCCCTTCGCGGACGTGCTCTACGAGATGCTGCGGCTGCGCACCGCGCCCCGGGCCGCGCTGGTCTTCGGCGCCGAGACGGTGGCGGGCCTGAACATGCTGAAGGACCCCCGCGCGCTGCGAGGGCCCCTCCACAACTGACCGGTCGTGCCTCAGCCGAGCTGCGCCTCGGCGTCCAGCACCGAGGCGACGGCCTGCACCACGGCGGCGATCCGGATCGCGACCTGGATCGTCTCGCGGTCCACGCCCGCCTTGCGGAGCACCTGCTCGTGCGAGTCCAGGCACTGGCCGCAGCCGTTGATCGCGGAGACCGCGAAGCACCAGAACTCGAAGTCGATCTTCTCCACGCCCGGGTTGCCGATGATGTTCATCCGCAGCCCGGTCCGCAGCTTCGCGTACTCCTCGTGGTCGGAGAGGAGGTGCGTGGTGCGGTAGTAGACGTTGTTCATCGCCATGATCGCGGCGGCGGCCTTGGCGGCGGTGTACGCCTGCTCGGAGAGCAGCTCCTTGGCCTGCGGCTCCAGCTCGGCCAGCACCGGCTTGCTCGCGGTGGCCATGGCGCAGGAGAGGACGGTGCCCCAGAGCTGCTGCTGCGGGAGGTCCGAGTTGCCGATGACCGCGCTCAGGTTGAGCTTGAGGTCCTTGGCGTACTCCGGCAGCGCGGCCTTGAGTTCGTCGAGCGCCATGCTCAGCCGGCCAGCAGGGCGGCGGCGTCCAGGGTGTCCTCGCCCTTGGTCCAGTTGCACGGGCACAGCTCGTCGGTCTGCAGGGCGTCCAGCACCCGCAGGACCTCCTTGGGGTTACGGCCGACCGAGCCGGCGGTCACCATGGTGAACTGGATCTCGTTGTTCGGGTCCACGATGAAGACCGCGCGCTGGGCGGTGCCGTCCTCGCCCTCGACGCCGCAGGCACGCATCAGGTCGTGCTTGATGTCGGCCAGCATCGGGAAGGGCAGGTCGCGCAGGTCGGCGTGGTCCTTGCGCCAGGCGTGGTGCACGAACTCCGAGTCACCGGAGACGCCCAGGACCTGCGCGTCGCGGTCGGCGAACTCCTCGTTCAGCTTGCCGAAGGCCGCGATCTCGGTCGGGCAGACGAAGGTGAAGTCCATCGGCCAGAAGAAGACGATCTTCCACTTGCCCTCGTAGGTCTTGTGGTCGATGTCGGCGAACGCCTTCGCCGCGTCCAGGTCGACGCAGGCCTTGAGGTCGAACTCGGGGAACTTGTCACCGATCGTGAGCACGTTCGCTTCTCCTGGGTGTGGAAAATGAGGGGAGTGTGTCCGGATTGCCTATGATTCGACGGATCCCGACGTGACCCAACAGTGACACAGCCTGCAGTGATCAGTGAAATAGCCAGAGTCGATCCATCTGATCGGAGAGAGTTATCAGTACCCAGCAGTCACCGAGTTCCCCCAGGCCGCGCACCCCGACCGTCGCGCAGCTGCGCGCGTTCCTCGCGGTGGTGGAGCACCGGCACTTCCGGGAGGCCGCCACGGCCGTCGGCACCAGCCAGCCCGCGCTCTCCGGCGCGCTCGCCGCGCTGGAGGAGCTGCTCGGTGCCCAGCTGGTGGAGCGTACGACACGCAAGGTCATCATCACCCCGCTGGGTGAGCGCGTGGCCGTGCACGCGCGCCGCGCGCTGGCCGCGCTGCACGAGGTGACCCTGGAGGTCGAGGCGGCCCGCCGCCCCTTCACCGGCCCGCTGCACCTGGGGGTGATCCCCACCGTCGCGCCCTACCTGCTGCCCACCGTGCTGCGCCTGGTCCGCGACCGCTACCCCGCGCTGGACCTGCACATCCACGAGGAGCGCACCGGCTCGCTGCTGGAGGGCCTGGCCGCCGGCCGGCTCGACCTGCTGCTGCTCGCGCTGCCCGCCGGTGGCAGCGCGCCGACCCGCGACATCCCGCTCTTCGACGAGGACTTCGTCCTGGTCACCCCGCCCGAGCACCCGCTGGCCGGCCGCGCCGACGTCCCGCGCGACGTGCTGCTCGACCTGGACGTGCTGCTGCTGGAGGAGGGCCACTGCCTGCGTGACCAGGCGCTGGACCTCTGCCGCGAGGTGGGCGCCGACGCCGGCGGGGGCTCCACCCGGGCGGCCGGCCTGTCGACCCTGGTCCAGCTGGTCGCCGGCGGCCTCGGCGTCACCCTGCTTCCCGCCACCGCCCTGGCGGTGGAGTCCGGCCGCACCGACCAGCTGGCCGCCGTGCGCTTCGCCGACCCCGCGCCCGGCCGCCGGATCGGCCTGGCCACCCGCCCCGGCTCGGCCCGCGCCGCCGAGTACGACCGCTTCGCCGACTCGCTGCGGGAGGTGCTCGCGGAGCTGCCGGTGCGCATCGTCGGCCCGTAGGGGTGCGCCCGTCCGGGTGATCCCCGGGGGGCCGTGCACGAGTCTGACGAGACGTCACATCCCATCCCGGTCAGGGCAGCTGACGCTCTGCCCGGTGCCCCGCGGGTGCCGCCGACCCCTGCGTCGCCGCGTCGCCGGGCGGCCCGGGCGGGAGTGAGCTGGAGCACGCCAGACAGTTCGCGGTCCGCCCCGCCGCACCGGGCTGCCCGCCCGCGCTCGGGCGCTGCCGCCAGTGCAGGGAGAGTGGCGTGACCTCGTCGACCGAACCCGGAACGGACCAGCACCCGCCGACCGCCGCGCCGCCCGACGCGGCGGCCGGCCCCGACGGCCCCGACGCCCCCGAACCCGCCCCGCGCCGCGCGGGCCGCACCCGCCGCCTGCTGCGCAAGCGCCCGGTCCAGGTGGTGCTGGGCCTCTTCCTGGCCTTCCTGACCTGGCTCAGCTTCTCGATCGGCGGCGCGCTGCTCGCCCCGGGCAACGACAGTGCCGTCGCCCGGATCGCGGAATGGGCCCGCGACCACCACCTCGGCCCGATGGTGACCGGGCTGGAGACCGCCCAGTACAAGATGAACCCGCCCAAGGTCGGCGGCCGGCCCACCATCGCGCTCAACCCCGGCGGTGAGAGTTCCGCCCAGGCGGCCGCCCAGGCCTCGGCGGCCGCCTCGCTGGCCGCCGCCGAGGGCCGGCACCCCGGCGCCCCGGCCCTGGCCCCGATCAACCCCGCCCCGCTGGTCTCCCCGGCCGGCGACCCGCTGCCCGGCGAGGGCGTCTGGCACGTGATCGGCAACTCCCGCGGCGTGCCCTCGGTGCAGAGCGCGCTGCTGCGCCCGGACAGCGACCACACCTCCTACCTGGCCGCCGTGGTCTCGATGGACCAACGGCTGCTCCGCTTCCAGCTGCACCCCGGCACCGAGGACCCGGGCCCGGACGACTGGGGCGTGCCGCCGAACATCCCGGCCGACGCCCGCGGCGGCCTGCTGGCCAGCTTCAACGGCGGTTTCAAGGTCGCCGAGGCGCAGGGCGGCTTCTACCTCAACGGCGTCACCCACGGCAGCCTGCGCGACGGCGCCGCCTCGCTGGTCTTCTACAAGGACGGGCACACCGCGGTCGGCAGCTGGGGCGACGAGGTCTCGATGGAGCCCGACGTGGTGGGCGTGCGGCAGAACCTGCGGCTGATCGTCGACCACGGCGCGGTCCCGGACGACGTGGACCACAACGTGGAGAGCGGCTGGGGCCTGACCATCGGCGGCAAGTTCTTCGTCTGGCGCTCGGGCGCCGGCGTCACCGCGGACGGCCGGCTGGTCTACGTCTACGGGCCCGCGCTCTCGGTGCGCACCCTGGCCGACCTGCTGCACCAGGCCGGCTGCGTGCAGGCGATGCAGCTGGACATCAACCCGGCCTGGATGTCGTACAACTACTACCAGGGCGCCGACCCGGCGAGCCTGACGCCCACCAAGCTGCTGCCCGACCAGGAGCGGCCCGCCGACCGGTACTTCGAGCCGACCAGCCGCGACTTCACCGCGGTCTACGCCCGATGACCGCCCAGCCGCCGGTGCTGCCGGCCCCCGAACTGCGACCGATACCCACCGGCGCCACCCGTCCGGCCCGGTTCGGCCTGCCGGGCGCGATGCTGCGCACCGCTCGGCCCCGGCAGTGGCCGAAGAACCTGCTGGTCTTCGCGGCGCCGGTGGCCGCCGCCGACCGCGGCCGGATCGAAGGGCTGGGTGGTGCGCTGGCCGCCTTCGCGGTCTTCACCCTGGCCTCCTGCGCCGTCTACTTCGTCAACGACGTGGCCGACGCGGAGCGCGACCGGCAGCACCCGGTCAAGTGCGCCCGCCCGGTGGCCGGCGGCGAGCTGTCCGAGCGGCACGCGCTCGCCGTCGCGGTGGCCTGCGTGGCGCTGGCCGAGGCCGGCGCGCTGGCGCTCGCCAGCGCCGGCCTGGCCATCTGCGTGACCGGCTACCTGGCGATGTCCTTCCTCTACTCGGCCACCCTCAAGCACCTGCCGGTGATCGAACTGACCATGCTGGCCTCTGGATTCGTGCTGCGCGCGATAGGCGGGGCGGCGGCCGCCGAGGTCGCGCCGTCCGGCTGGTTCGTGCTGGTCTGCAGCCTGGGCGCGCTGCTGGTCGCGCTCTCCAAGCGCTACACCGAGCTGGCCGGGCTGGGCCCGGCCGCCGCCGGCCACCGGCCCTGCCTGCGCCGCTACACCCCGGCGGGCCTGCGCCTGGCGCAGCGCGCGGTGAGCGCGGCGATGATCGGCGCCTACCTGGGCTGGGCACTGCTCAACGGGTCCGACTGGGCGATCGACTGGCACCTGGTGACGGTTCTCCCGCTGGCCGCGGCGCTGCTGCGGTTCGACCGGCTGACCGGCCGGGCTACCATGGCGCGCGTCGAGGACCTGATCACCCGTGACGGACCGATGCTGGGGTGCGAGTTGGTATGGCTGGTGCTCTTCGTGGCAGCGGGGGCGATCTGATGGCGCCCCAGGTCGATCCCCGGGCCGACTCCCAGGCCGATCCCCAGGCCGATCCCCAGGCCCCTTCGCGGTCCGCCGCGCGGGCCGACCCCCGGACCGGGACCGTGCTGCAGGGCTGGGGACGCAGCACCGGCAGCCGCAGCGAGGTGCGCGGCCCGCTGACGGTGGACGGGCTCAGCGCGCTGGTCGCGGAGTGCGGCGAGCGCGGGCTGCTGGCCCGCGGCGCCGGGTGCAGCTACGGGGACGCGGCGCAGAACGCGGGCGGGGTGGTGCTGGCGCCGGCCACCGGCCGATCCGTCGAGGTGGACGGGCCGGGCGGTACCGTCCGGGCGGCCGGCTCGGCCAACTTCGCCCAACTGCTGGCGCGGGTGGTGCCGCTGGGGCTGCTGCCCGCGGTGCTGCCGGGAACCAGCCGGCTGACCGTCGGCGGCGCGGTCGCCTGCGACGTGCACGGCAAGAACCAGCGCGCCGACGGGAGCATCGGGGACTGGCTGGAGAGCGTCGAGCTGCTCGACGGCACCGGCCGGGTAAGGCTGCTGACGCCGCAGCAGGACGGCGAGGCCTTCGCGGCGACGGTCGGCGGGATGGGCCTCACCGGGATCGTGCTGGCCGCCACCCTGCGGCTGATCCCGCTGCCCGGCGACCGGCTGCGGGTCACCTCGCGGCGGGCCGCCGACCTGGACGCGCTGCTCGACGAGCTGGACCGCGCCTCGCGGACGAGCCGGTACGCGGTCGCCTGGATCGACACCACGGCGAGCGGCCGCTCGCTCGGGCGCGGGATCGTGGACCGGGGCGACCACCTGGCCTCGGACGCCGAACCGCGCTACGAGCCGGCCCGGGCACCGCGCGCGCCGCGGCTGCCGATCGGCCCGTTCACCCCGCTCACCGCGCGCGCCTTCAACGAGCTCTGGTACCGCAGGGCGCCGCGGGAGCGGCACTGCGTGCAGGGCCTGACCGAGTTCTTCCACCGGCTGGACGCGGTGCGCGAGTGGAACCGGGCGCTGGGCCCGCGCGGCTTCCTGCAGTACCAGTTCGCGGTGCCCGAGCCGGCCGCCGGGCTGCTGGGCGAGGCGCTGACCGCGCTGCGGCTGGCCGGGGCGGCGCCGTTCCTGGGCACCGTGAAGCGGTTCGGGCGGGCCGGCACCGGACCGCTCTCCTTCCCGCTGCCCGGCTGGTCGCTGGCGGTCGACCTGCCGGTGGGCGGCACCCTGGCCCGGGGCCGGCTGCGCGCCGTGCTGGACCGGCTGGACCGGCGGGTCGCCGAGGCGGGCGGACGGGTCTATCTCGCGAAGGACGCCCGGCTCGGGCGCGCCGCCTTCGACGCGATGTACGGGCCGTTGGACGATTGGCGTGCGGTGCGCGCCCGTCTGGACCCCGCCGCCACCATGCGATCCGACCTGGGACGGAGACTGGGACTGTGTCCTTGAACGAGGCAGTCGAGCACCCTGCGACCGAACACCCCGAACACCCCGCGACCGAACACCCCGCGACCGAACACCCCGCGACCGAACACGCCGTCAGGGCCCGCCCCGCGAGCGGCGCGGCCTCGGGGCCCGGCCGGCCTCCCGGCCGGATCCTGCTGCTCGGCGGCGGCAGCGAGATCGGCCACGAGATCCTCAAGGCGCTGGACGCGCCGCCCGGCTCCGAGGTGGTCCTGGCCGGCCGCGACGAGCAGCGGATGGCCGAGCTCGGAGCGGGGCTGCCCTACCAGGTGCGCACCGTGCCGTACGACGCCACCGCGCTGGACACCCACCAGCGCCTGGTGGACGACCTCTTCGCGCTGGGCCCGATCGACCTGGTGGTCTCGGCCGCCGGGGTCCTGACGCCGCAGCAGGTGCTGGACGCCGACCCGGTGGCGGCGGGTCGGCTGATCGAGACCAACCTCACCGGCCACGTCACCACCCTGCTCGCCGCCGTCCCGCACCTGCGGACCCAGGGCCGGGGCCTGATCGTGATCCTCTCCTCGGTGGCGGCGGTGCGTCCGCGCCGGGCCAACTTCGTCTACGGCGCGGCCAAGGCCGGCCTCGACGCCTTCGGCCGCGGCCTCGCGGACGCCCTGCACGGCAGCGGGGTGCGGGTGCTGCTGGTCCGGCCCGGCTTCGTGATCGGCCGGATGACCGAGGGCATGCCGCCCGCCCCCGCGGCCACCACCGCCCCGGCCGTGGGTGCCGCGGTCGCGGCGGCGGTGGCCAGGGGGGCCGGCGTGGTCTGGATCCCGCGCAAGCTCGGGGTCCTCGCGCACGGCCTGCGGCTCATCCCCCGTCCGCTGTGGCGGCGGCTGCGCGGCTGACACCCGCCCGCCGGCCGGGCCTCAGCAGCGGCGCGGCGGCAGCTGCTGCTCGAACCAGACCACCTTGCCGCCGCCCAGCCGGGTCGACCCCCAGGAGTCGGCGCACTTGGCGACCAGCTCCAGGCCCCGGCCGCGCTCCTCCTGCGGGCCGGCCCGGCGGCGGCGCGGCAGCTGCGGGCTGTCGTCGCCGACCTCGCAGCGCAGCACCGAGGTGCGCACCAGCCGCAGTGTGACCGGCTTCTTGGCGTGCTGGACGGCGTTGGTGACCAGCTCGCTGACCATCAGCTCGGTGCTCTCCGCCAGCTCGTCCAGACCCCAGCGGCGCAGCGCGTGCCCGGCCAGCCGCCGGGCCCGCCCCGGGGTCTCGTTGCGCGGCTGGAGGTACCAGTACGCGACGTCGTTGGCCGGGATCCCGTCGAAGGCGGCCGCCAGCAGCGCGATGTCGTCGCCGCGGTCGCCGGGCGGCAGGATCCGCAGTGCCTCCTGGCAGAGCTGTTCGGGCGAGTGCTGGTGCGCGCCGGTCAGGCGCTCGCGCAGCCGTTCCAGGCCGCTGGTGAGCGGGCGGCGGCGGGTCTCCACCAGGCCGTCGGTGAAGAGCAGCAGGGCCGAGCCCGGCGGCGCGTCCAGCTCCTGGGAGGAGAAGTCCACTCCGCCGACGCCGATCGGCGCGCCCGGCGCGAGGTGTTCTAGCAGCTCGGCCCGGCCGTCCGGATGGATCAGCGCGGGTGGCATGTGTCCGGCGTTGGCCACCACGATCCGGTTGGCGATCGGGTCGTAGACCGCGAAGACGCAGGTGGCCAGGTGCTGTTCGCGTCCCAGCCGCTGGGCCTGCTCGTCCAGGTGGTAGAGCACCTCGTGCGGCGGCAGGTCGAGCGCGGCCAGGGTCTGCGCGCTGGTCCGCAGCTGGCCCATCACGGCCGCCGAGGTGAGCGAGTGGCCCATCACGTCGCCCACGATCAGCGCCACCCGGTTGCCGGGCAGCGGGATCGCGTCGTACCAGTCGCCGCCGACCTGGGAGTCGGCCTCGCCGGGCAGGTAGCGGTGGGCGAGGCGCACCCCGTGCGGCTGGGGCAGGTCGGCGGGCAGCATGCTGCGCTGCAGCTTGCCCGCGATCTCCGATTCGCGGGTGTAGCGCTGGGCGGTGTCGACCGCGAGGCCGGCCAGGGTGGCCAGGTGGGCGGCGGTCTGGGTGTCGGCCGGGTCGAAGCGGGCCGGCTCCTTGGCCCGCTCGCCCGGGCGGCCGTGCGGGTGCAGCAGGTGGTAGTCGTCGTCCGGCTTGCCCGGCCGCCGGACCAGCACCAGCAGGCCGAGCACCGAGTCCGCCCGCCGCTGCCGGTCGGTGTCCCGCCCGCCGCGCTTCTCCCGGCCGCGCAGCGGCAGCGCGAGCAGCGCCGTGCCGCGGGCCAGGCCGGCCAGCGCGCGGGCGCCGTAGAGCTCGGCGAAGAGCGGCCGCAGCCGCTCGCCCTCGGCGGTGCCCAGCACCACCGGGCCGGCCGGGGCCGCCTCGCGCAGCGCCCGGTCCAGCGCGCCGCCGGCCGCGGCGGTGACGGTGCGCCGGCCCTGGCCCAGCCTGGTGCCCTCGGCCCGGTGCAGCCGCAGCTCGGCCGGCCCCGAGCGGGCGCGCCCGTGGCCGTCGCCGAGCACGGGCTCGCGCAGGTGGACGAGTACCGCGTCGGCCAGTGCCGGGACCAGCACCTTGGCCAGGCTGCGCACCGTCGCGGCCGGATCCAGGCTGGTGTTGATCTGCCGGGTGGCGTCGTTGAGGTAGCCGAGGCGTTCGGTGACGGCCTGCCGGACCCGCAGGTTCAACGGCGTCGCGGGGGCGGCGGGCTGCCCGGGCGGCGGCCGGCGCTGGGCCGGGACGGCGGGCGGCTGGCCGGCCTGAGGGGTGGGAAGGTCGCGCACGGCTGCCTGTTCTTCACGGTCGGATCTGGCGGAGCTGGTTGTCGGGGCGGGGTGGCGCCGGGGGTAGGGCCGGCGGTGACGGGCGGGCTGTCGGAAGGTCAGGTGGTGCGGCGACAGTGCAGGAAGAGCTGCTCCTCCGGCGGCAGTGCCATGCAGGCCGGCGCGTACGGCCGACCGTTCAGCGCCTCCACCGTGAAGCCGGCCAGGTGCAGGGCCTCGGCCAGCTCCTCGCGCAGGAATCCGCTGATCCGGATCTCCTGGCCGAGGAAGCGCATCGGGTAGTCGTCCAGGTCGGCCTCCACCATGCCGAGCACCAGCAGACCGCCGGGCCGCAGCAGCGTGCGGATCCGCCGCAGTGCCACCTGGATCTCCCGTTGCGGCAGCAGGATCAAGGAGAAGAAGGCGGTGGCCGCCGCGAAGCCGCCGGCCCCGGCCGGACCGAGACCGGGCACCCCCCAGGCCGTCCCGGCGCGTCCGGTGCCCAGGTCGTAGAGGTCGATCCGGTGGTAGGCGGCGGCCTGGGGCAGGGCGCGGCGGGCCAGCGCGAGCATCCCGTCGGAGAGGTCCACGGCGGTGACCCGCAGGCCGGCCTCGGCGAGCTGGCGGACGGTCGGGTCGCCGGTGCCGCAGCCGATGTCCAGCACCGGCGCACCCGGTTCCAGTTCGGCGATCAGCCGGTGTGCGGCCGTGAGCTGGCCGGACTTGGCGGGGAAGGCCTCGCTGTACCGGGCCCCGATCGCGTCGAAGGCCACCGACTGCAACGCGCGCTCCGCGCTGCGGCAGGTCGGGGCAGGCCCGGCGGTCCCTCCCCGGGCGGGGTCCGATATCTGTCCCGTCGTCACGATTGCGAGGCACCTTTCCCACCTGGCCGCAGGCCGTCGCGCCGCGCACCGTCCGCGTGCCCCGCTCCGCGCCGCTCGTCCAGCCGTCAGCCCGACCCGGCCCAACTCAGTCCAACCCTGTCCTTTCGGGCACACCGATCCGCGCGTGTCACCTGGCCTCTGAGAATATGCGCGATCACCGTGCTGTGGAGTCCGTTTCCGGCCAACTCGTGCGGATCGGGCCCGATCCACGGGTGCGACACCGGTGAGATGCCTGGTCGGCGGAAGCGCGCCGGGGTGGGCAGGGGTGGTGCGGGCCCTGTCGCACGCCGCATGGCGTGCGGGGTGGTGCGAGGCCAGCCTGTCGCTGATCTGACAGTATGCCTGGTCAGCGTGCTGGGCGAGGTCGGTTGACCGACGTTTATCGAACGTCAATCGCCGACTGCCAGAGTCTTCTCAGCGCCGGGGAAGCGCGGAGGGATGTTCCCGCAGCCGGGGGGCTGCGGGGTCATCTCGCCCGGGGGAGGAAGCTTCTCGCCAGGGGGGGAACCAGGGGGACACCGGGATATCGGGGGAGCGGGGCACGGGGGCCCCGCTTCGGGGGACCGGTGCCTACGGCGCGGTGGTGGGTGAGGGCTCGGTGTGCTGTTCATCGATGAGGCTCCGCACGGCATGGGCCTCCGGCACACCGAGCCTGGTGAAGATCTCGTGGGCCTCGGTGAGGCAGGCCAGGCCACGGGCGGGCGTGCCCAGACGGAGCAGCGCTTCACCGAGGGCGGCGTTGGCCAGGCCCTGACCATAGGCGGTGTCCATCTCCTGGGCGATGACCAGTGCCTCCTCGGCAGCCTGGGCGGCCTCCTTCACCTGGTCGTCCGCCAGCAGGCAGCCGGCCAGCCGGGCCAGCGACAGCCCTTCCCAGAGCCGCTGCTGCTGGTCCTGGTAGAGCTGGTGGGCCTCGCGCAGTTGGGTCGCGGCCTCGGCGGGCGAACCCGTGGTCCGCAGGACGACGCCGAGTTGGTAGAGGGTGTCGGCGAGGCAACGGGTGTTGCCGGAGGAGCGGGCGGTGGCGACCGCGGAGCCCGCCGACTCGACGGCGGCGTCCCACTGTTCCAGCTTGAGGTGGACCCGGGCGATGTTGCCCTGGATCCGGGCGGCGCTGCTCATCGCGGCGAGGTCGTTGGACAGGTCGCGGGCCTCGACGAGGAACGGCAGCGCCTCGGCGGGGCGACTCGCGGTGAGGACGGTGCCCAGGAGGCTGCAGGCAGCTAGCCGAAGCCTCGGGGTCTGACGCCCGAGCAGGGCGAGGCAGCCCCGCAGGGAGTGTTCCGCGTCCGGATAGCCCCCGGTCAGGTAGGCGAAGAAGGCGAGTGCGTAGCGGACCCGGGCGAGCGCGTCGCTGTCGTCGCACTCGGAGGACGCCGCCTCGGCGACCGCGAGCGTGCGCTGGATCCGCTGGGCGTGGTTCGGCTCCTCGGCCACGGTGTTCAGGGCCACCAGGAGGTCGATCGCCAGGTGGCGAAGCTCCGCCGGCCCGTCGATCGAGTCCTCGATAGTACTGAGGATCAACGCCAGTTCGGAACGCAGCCAGCCGCGCGCGGACTCGGTCCCGCCCAGTTGCTCGCCGGGGTGCGTGACGACCTGGAGGGGCTCGCTCAGCTGCTCCTCGGGTTCCAGGATCTGCGTGGCATTGCGGACGGTGGCGACCAGGAGGGCGAGCAGCCGGAGCAGCGCGGCCTGGGTGTCCGCCAAGTCCGCGACCTTCTCCCGCTGCTTCTGTGCGAAGAGCCGCAGCAGGTCGTGGTAGCGGTACCGGCCCGGTGTGAAGCACTCCAGCATGTTGGCGTCGACCAGCGCCTCCGTCACCTCCTCGGCGTCTTCCTCCGAGGTGCCGAGGAGCGCGGCCACTGCCGAGAGCGGCAGGTCGGGGCAGTCGATCAGTGCCAGCAGCCGGAAGGCCCTGGCCTCGGCGGGCTTGAGCTGCCCGTAACCGAGGCCGAGTGTGGTCTCCACCGCGAGGTTCCCGAGTTGCAGCTCGTCCAGTCGCCGCCGCTGATCGGCTAACCGACGGGCCAGGTCCGCCACGGTCCAGCGCGGTCGGCTCGCCAGTCGGGCCGCCGCGATCCGGACCGCGAGCGGCAGGAAGCCGCAGGCGGTGACCACAGCGAGTGCCGCGTCCGGCTCAGCGTCGATCCGGTGTCGGCCGGCGATGGCGCCGAACAGCTCCAGCGCCTCCTCCGGTGTCAGTTCCTCGACATCGAAGAGGTGGGCACCCGGAATCCCCGCCAGCCGTGAACGGCTGGTGGCCAGGACCGCGCACCCGGCCACGCCGGGGATCAGCGGGGTGATCTGCTGCGCGTCATGGGCGTTGTCGAGCATGATCAGCATCCGCCGGTCGGCCAGCACCGATCGGTACATCGCCACCCGCTGCTCGAAGGACTCCGGAGCCTCGGTGATACCGAGCGCGAAGAGGAAGTCACCCAGCACGATGGCCGGGTCGGCCGGTGTGGCGCTGACCCCGCGCAGGTCGACGTAGAGCTGGCCGTCCGGGAACTCGGCTCGCACGCTGTGCGCGACGTGCACGGCAAGCGTGGTCTTGCCGACGCCGCCGATCCCGGCCAGTGAGGTCACCACCACGGCCTGGCCCGAGGCCTCGCGCAGCACCTCACGGAGTTCGCCTACCAGTTCACCGCGCCCGCTGAAGTCCGAGACGTCGGCCGGCAGCTGGGCAGGCGACGCCGGCGCGCTGACCTCGGTGGCCGGAATCCCCAATTCCGGGGCGGAATTCATCAATGTCGGGTCTGCTGCGAGGATCCGGGAGTGCATCGCGGCGAGTGCGGCCCCCGGCTCGACTCCTAGTTCGTCGATCAGCAGCTTTCGGGTCGCCGCGTACACGCTGAGCGCCTCGGCCTGTCGGCCGCACCGATAAAGCGCGAGCATCAGCAGTTCCCGTAGCCGCTCCCGCAGCGGTTGTTCGGAGGTGAGGCTGGTCAATTCGGCGACGATTTCGGCGTGCAGGTCGATTTCGAGCGCGACCGTGCACAACTCCTCACGGGCTGCAACCTGGTGCTCCGTCAGGCGCTGCCGCTGGGAGTCCGCGTACGGGCCCGGGATCCCGGCCAACGGCTGTCCGCTCCAGAGCGAGAGCGCCGAGGTCAGCAGCTTGTGGGCGGTCTCCGGCTGGCCGGCCTGACGGGCCGCGGCAGCCTCGGTCGACCGTGCGTCGAAAACGGCCAGGTCGAGCGATTCGTCCGGAATTCGCAATGCGTATCCGTCACGCACCGAAACCAGTAGTTCGGCTGGCTTTCGGACTTCTCGTCCCGGTTCGATGACCGAGCGGAGCCGGGACACGTAGGTGCGCAGCGCAGCCACGGCTTGCGGCGGGGGCCGGTCGCCCCAGAGCCCGTCCACCAGCTCCTGGGTGGTGACCGGCCGTCCATGGTGGAGCAGGAGGGCGGTCAACACGGCCTGCTGCTGCGGAGATCCCAGCGCGAGCGGTTGCTCGTCGCGCCAGGCCTGGACGGGTCCGAGCACCTGGAAGCGCGGCACGGCATTGTGCGGCGTTGCCTGAAGCTCCATGAGGTCCCCCGATGGCCTGCTACTTCGAACCTCGAAGTGGTGCCCCCCATGCTCCGGCCGCAATGCCCGGTCAGGAAGGGCAAAACGGGCAGATTGTTCAGGTGGAGGGCTGTTTATAAGACATTTAACGAGCCCTACGATACTGTCCCCACGCCGCGGCCAGACCGACCGGGGCGGTTCAGCACTGACGCCCCGAGAGGTGGTCCGGCGATGGCCGACAACGAGACTTCGATCGCTCTCCCTGAGCAGACCGATGAGGTGGACGGCGTTCTGACGGGCGCTGTTCAGGCAGCCGACCAGCAGGTTCAGACCGGCAGCACGGCGGAGCCGACGGCTCCGCAGGGCGACACCCCGGCCGCGGCGTCGTCGCAGGCGGGCGGTGGCGGCACCGCCCAACCGCTCGGCCTGGTCGTCAACACGCAGTGACACGCTGTTCGCGACTGCCGACTTTGGCCTGATTGCATCGCGTAGTTGTCCTGTGCCGCTACGCGCGAAGAGCCCCCGGTACCCCCGGGGGCTTCGTCGTCTCCGCCCGCCCTCAGGAGATCGGGATCTCGAACGGCTGGCTGTTGTTCTCCGGGTTCGGGTCGTCCGGGCCGGTCACCGTCACGCGGCCGCCGGTCAGCCGGCCGGGGTGCTCCACGTTCGACTCGATCCGGGTGGGGATCAGCGCCGTGGCCGTGCGCCCCGGGCGCAGGCCGGCCGGGAAGACGCAGCGCACGCTGTGGCCGCCCTCGCTCGGCCGGCAGTCGCTCGGGAAGAACGGTGTCTCGGCGTAGCTGCCGAAGGGGAGCGTGATCGTCACGGTGAACGGGGCCTCGGTCGTGTCCGGGCCGCCGTTGGCGACGAAACCGTGCACGGTGGTGAGCCCGCCGGGCGGCGCGGGCTCCGGGATCAGCTGGATCACTTCGAGGTCCGAGCGCGGCGGCGCGGCACTGGCGGCCGCCGCCGGTGACAGCAGGAGCGTGAGGACGCCGCCCGCGACCAGCAGGCGGTGCGCGAGCCGGCGCTGGGATCGGCGACGGGATGGGCTGCTGGTCATGCGACACCTGCCTTGCGGTCATGGGGAACTGACGTTCACTCACATGATCGCCACCGCGCCGCCCGCAGCGCCAGCAGTGGCCGCCGAAGAGGACCCGTACGGGCGAACGGCGCCGCGACGGCGGCCCTGCCGAACCGGGCTGGTCCTCCGCAGGCCCGCCGCTGGGCCGGCGGAGGGACCGGCGCGGTGCCGCTGCGCGGACCGTGCGCACGCTCGTGCGAGAGTGCTGGCAACCCCCGTTGCCGCAGCCCCCAGGAGCTGTCAAATGACCATCGCCGTCGCCAAGCTCTCCGACCCGACCGTCCGCGCGCTCGTGACGGCGGTCAACGCCAACGACCGCGCCGCCTTCCTCGCCCTGCTCACCGAGGGTGCCACGATGTCCGACGACGGGTCGGACCGCGAGCTGCAGGAGTGGATCGACCGGGAGATCTTCGGCTCCCGCGGCCACATGGAGGTCCAGACCGAGTCGGACGGCGGCCGGTCGCTGATCGCGAACTTCCGCAACGAGACCTGGGGCGAGATGCGCACCGCGTGGCGGTTCGAGATCGCCGACGGCAAGGTGAGCCGGTTCGAGACCGGCCAGGCCTGACGGGGTCGGGGCGTGACGATGCCCCGGAGCCGGCCGGCCCCGGGGCACGCGTCAGCGAGGGGGAACGTCAGGAGCGGACCCGGATGCTGGTGATCAGCGGGCCGTCGGTGACCTCGGCGAAGAAGTCGTTGCCCTTGTCGTCCACCACGATGAAGGCCGGGAAGTCCTCGACCTCGATCCGCCAGACCGCCTCCATGCCCAGCTCGGCGTACTCCAGCACCTCCACCTTCTTGATGCAGTCCTGGGCCAGGCGGGCGGCGGGGCCGCCGATCGAGCCGAGGTAGAAGCCGCCGTGGCTGGCGCAGGCCTGGGTGACCTGCTTGGAGCGGTTGCCCTTGGCGAGCATCACCATCGAGCCGCCGGCCGCCTGGAACTGGTCGACGTAGGAGTCCATCCGGCCGGCCGTGGTGGGGCCGAAGGAGCCGGAGGCGAAGCCCTCCGGGGTCTTGGCCGGGCCGGCGTAGTAGACCGGGTGGTCCTTGAGGTACTGCGGCATGCCCTCGCCCGCGTCCAGCCGCTCCTTGATCTTGGCGTGCGCGATGTCGCGGGCCACCACCAGGGTGCCGGTCAGCGACAGGCGGGTCTTGACCGGGTGCTTGGAGAGTTCGGCGCGGATGTCCGACATCGGCTGGTTGAGGTCGACCCGGACCACGGAGTCGTCCAGGTGGTCATCCGTGGTCTCCGGCAGGTACTTGGCCGGGTCGGTCTCCAGCTGCTCCAGGAAGACGCCCTCGGCCGTGATCTTGCCGAGCGCCTGGCGGTCGGCCGAGCAGGAGACGGCCATCGCGACCGGCAGCGAGGCGCCGTGCCGCGGCAGCCGGATGACGCGCACGTCGTGGCAGAAGTACTTGCCGCCGAACTGGGCGCCGATGCCGATCTTCTGGGTCAGCTCGAAGACCTTGGCCTCCAGCTCCAGGTCGCGGAAGCCGTGGCCGGTGGCCGCGTCGCCGCTGGTCGGCAGCTGGTCCAGGTAGTGCGCGGAGGCGTACTTGGCGGTCTTCAGCGCGAACTCGGCGCTGGTGCCGCCGACCACGATGGCCAGGTGGTACGGCGGGCAGGCGGCGGTGCCCAGGCCGCGGATCTTCTGCTCCAGGAAGGCGAGCATGCTCTTCTCGTTGAGCACCGCCTTGGTCTCCTGGTACAGGTACGACTTGTTGGCGCTGCCGCCGCCCTTGGCCATGAAGAGGAACTTGTACGCGTCGCCGTCGGTCGCGTACAGCTCGATCTGGGCCGGCAGGTTGGAGCCGGTGTTCTTCTCGTCCCACATGGTCAGCGGGGCCATCTGCGAGTAGCGCAGGTTGAGCTTGGTGTACGCGTCGAAGACGCCGCGCGCGATGGCGGCCTCGTCGCCCCCCTGCGTCAGCACGTTCTGCCCGCGCTTGCCCATCACGATCGCGGTGCCGGTGTCCTGGCACATCGGCAGGATGCCGCCGGCCGAGATGTTGACGTTCTTCAGCAGGTCCAGCGCCACGAAGCGGTCGTTGGGGCTCGCCTCGGGGTCGTCCAGGATCCGGCGCAGCTGCGCCAGGTGCGCGGGGCGCAGGTAGTGCGAGATGTCGTGCATCGCCTCGGCGGTGAGCAGCCGCAGGGCCTCGGGCTCCACCTTCAGGAAGCGCCGCCCGTCCGCCTCGAAGGTGCTGACCCCCTCGGAGGTCAGCTTGCGGTACGGAGTGGGGTCCGCTCCGAGCGGGAGGAGGTCGGAGTAGGCGAAGTCTGGCGTGGATGCCATGCGAGGTCCTTCACGGATTGATGGTGCTGCGTCGGCGAAGCGCCTTCCAGGTTAGAGCCGGCGGCGCCGCGGGGTGCGGGCGGGTGAGCGGGGGTGATGGGCGTCACGCCGACCCTGAGGCTCGGGGCGGCGACCCGGAGAGCACCCGGAGAGGACCCTGAGACCCCTCGTTCGCACAGAGCGAAGCCCCTAGGCTGGGCGGCGTGGAGAACTCGCCGTCACCCGAGCCGTCCGAACAGCCCAGCGACGCGCAGCCGGTGCCGCTGCGCAAGACCGAACCCGCGCCCGTGGCGCGGCCCGAGAGCAGGGTCGCCGAAGCCGAGCTGCGCGCCTCCGACGCCGACCGCGAGCGGATCGCGGAGCTGCTGCGCGACGCGTACGCCGAAGGGCGGCTGAGCGTGGAGGAGCACTCCGAGCGGATCGAGGCGGCCTACGGCGCCAAGACGCTGGGGGAGCTGGTACCGCTCACCCGGGACCTGCCCGCCCACCGCCCGGGCCCGGCCGGGGCCGAGCGGCCGGCCGTCGCGCCGCAGGCCCCGGCCCGCCTGGAGTCGGGTTCCCTGGTCGCGGTCTTCGGCGGCGCCGCCCGCAAGGGGAGGTGGCGGGTCGGCCCGCACGTGCGGGTGACCTCCGTCTTCGGCGGGGTGGAACTGGACCTGAGTGACGCGGTCTTCGAGTCGCCCGAGGTGGTGATCGAGGTCACCGCGGTCTTCGGCGGGGTGTCGATCCGGGTGCCGGAGAACGTGACGCTGGTCGGTGCCGGGTCGGGCATCTTCGGCGGCTTCGACGTGCGCGAGCAGATCGCGGCCGACCCGTACGCCCCGGTGGTGCGGGTGAAGGGCGCGGCGATCTTCGGCGGGGTCGAAGCCAAGCCGCGCCGGGGCAAGAAGCTCAAGGAGTGGGTGCGCAAGCAACTCGACGACTGAGCGGCGCCGCGGCGGTGCGGAACCTCACGTTCCGTCAACTCCTTGATCGGCACTCGGGGTTGGTCCGAGTGCAGGCTGTGTCTGGGTGAACACGGTGTGCATGAACCAGGATCGCGCGGGGTACGTCCTCGGGCACATCGTTTTCTTGAACGGCTGCGGTCAGACGGCGTCGTACGGCACTCAGGCGGCAGCCGGGCAGTGACGCGAGCCTTCCCCGAGTTGTGTCAGGAGTCGCCGTGCTGCACCCGATCGAGCCCAGCACCACCGACGTCGTGCGGGCCGCCGCCGAGCGGCCCGGACGCGGGGGCGCCGCGCTGAGCGCGCCCGCGAGTGTGCGGCTCGACCACCTGGAGGAGAACCCCTGGCACACCGGCGCGGCCTGCCGCCGGGACGAGGCCGGGCTGTTCTTCGCCCCGTCCAAGGAGCCGACGGCCGCCCGGCTGGCCCGCGAGGCGCACGCCAAGCAGGTCTGCGCCCGCTGCCCGGTGCTGCTCTCCTGCCGCGAGCACGCGCTGGCGCAGCCCGAGCCGTACGGGGTGTGGGGCGGGCTCACCGCCGCCGAGCGCCGGGTGGTGCTGGCCCGCCGCCGGCGCCGCGAGGTCGAGCTGCGTGCCGAGGCCCAGCTGGTGCCCGGTCAGCGTGTGACGGGGCGGCGGGTGGCCGAGCCCGGGCGGATAGCGGGCTGAACGCGGCAGGGGGCTGGGCGCGGATCGCGCCCAGCCCCCTGCCGTCCATCCGTACGTCCGTCCGCCCGCCGGTCCGCCCGTCGATATGTTCAGCGGGCGGCGGGCGAGCGCCGGGTCAGTTCGCCCGGTCGAAGTCGATCGCGCTGTAGGCCCGCAGCTTGGACAGCTTGTGGACCGAGTCGATCTGGCGGATCGTGCCGCTCTTGGAGCGCATCACCAGTGAGCTGGTGGTGGCGGTCTCGTGGCGGTAGTGCACACCGCGCAGCAGCTCGCCGTCGGTGATGCCGGTGGCCACGAAGAACACGTTCTCGCCGCTGACCAGGTCGTTGGTGGTCAGGACCCGGTCCAGATCGTGGCCGGCGTCCAGCGCGCGCTGCTTCTCGGCCTCGTCCTTGGGCCACAGCCGGCCCTGGATCACGCCGCCCATGCACTTCATCGCGCAGGCCGCGATGATCCCCTCGGGGGTGCCGCCGACGCCGAGCAGCAGGTCGACGCCGGTGCCCTCGCGGGCGGTCATGATCGCGCCGGCCACGTCGCCGTCGGAGATGAACTTGATCCGGGCGCCGGCCTCGCGCACCTCGCGGACCAGGTTCTGGTGGCGGGGCCGGTCCAGGATCATCACGGTGACGTCCTCGACGGAGCTGCCCTTGGCCTTGGCGACGCGGCGGATGTTGACCGCGGGCGGGGCGGTGATGTCGACGAACTCGGCGGCCTCGGGTCCGGCCACCAGCTTGTCCATGTAGAAGACGGCGCTGGGGTCGAACATGGTGCCGCGGTCGGCCACGGCCAGCACGGCGACCGCGTTGGCCATGCCCTTGGCGGTCAGCGTGGTGCCGTCCACCGGGTCCACGGCGACGTCGCACTCGGCGCCGGTGCCGTCGCCGACCCGCTCGCCGTTGTAGAGCATCGGGGCTTCGTCCTTCTCGCCCTCGCCGATGACGACGATGCCGTTCATCGAGACGGTGGAGACGAGGGTCCGCATAGCCTTCACGGCGGCGCCGTCGGCGCCGTTCTTGTCGCCCCGGCCGACCCAGCGGCCGGCTGCCATGGCCGCCGCCTCGGTCACCCGGACGAGCTCCAGGGCCAGGTTGCGGTCCGGTGCTTCAGGGGCCACCTCCAGCGACTGCGGAAGGTGGGAGGGGTGCTGCGTGGTCATCGTCGTTACCTCTCTGTACGCGACGGCCAGTCAGCGATCGACTACTTTCTGGTCGAGCGCTGCGTTGAGGGTCCCCCGATCGTATCTGTGGATGGGATGACTGTCTGTGGCGCGGGTCCCGCTCACCTGCGCTTCTGCGGCGGTATGGGCGGTTTGCGGGCTCGCCGGGGACCCCCGCGGTCAGCCGCGGCGGCACGATGGGTCACCATGTGGGGGTGGCAGCAGGCAACAGCAGACGAGGACGGCAGACCGTCCGGGACATGATCCTGTCGATGGTCGCCGTGATGGGTGTGGCCTTGGTGGCGTACTTCACCATCCCGCACAGCACGAACGGCGACGGGGTGCGCGTGGTGGACTACAGTGCGGCGCTGGCCTCGGCCAAGCGCGCCGCGCCGTACCCGATCCTGGCGCCCCAGGGGTTGGCCGGCCAGTGGCGGGCGACCTCGGTGACCTACGACGTGGACCCCGAGGGCCACGCCGGCTGGCACCTGGGCTTCGTCACCCCGGACGGCAAGTACGCGGCCGTGGAGCAGAGCAACGAGCCCAAGAACGACCTGCTCAAGACCGTGGTCAGCGGCTACGCGCCGGACGGCAGCGCGACCATCGCCGGCCAGGACTGGTCGCGCTACCAGGGCGACCACTACCGCGGCCTGACCGTGACCGCCGACTCGGCCACCACCCTGGTCACCGGCAGCGCCTCGTACCAGGAGCTGGACGAGCTGGCGCAGGCGCTGAAGCCGTAGCCCCGCACGCGCACGCGCACGCGCACGCGCACGCGAACGGCCCGGGCCCGGACTCCACTCGCCACGAGTGGAGTCCGGGCCCGGGCCGTTGCGCCGGAGTGCGGCACCCCGCTCAGACGCTGGTGACGACCTGGTCGTAGGCCAGGCGCGGCGAGCGCGGGTACCAGGCGTCGGCGCCCGGCTTGCCGATGTTCACCACGGCCAGCACCGAGTGCTCGCCGTCGGCGAAGAACTCCTTGTTGATGCCCTCGGCGTTGAAGCCGGTCATCGGGCCCGCGGCCAGGCCGGCGGCGCGCACGCCGATGATGAAGTAGCCGACCTGCAGCCCGGCGTTGAAGCGGGCCGAGTTCTCGCGGACCGGACGCTCGCTGAAGAAGACGTCCTTGGCCTGCGGGAAGGCCGGGAACTGGCTCGGCAGCTCCTCGTGGAACTCGTGGTCGGCGGCCAGGATGGCGACCAGCGGGGCGGCGGAGGTCTTGGGCTTGTTGCCGTCCGACATCTGCGCCACCAGGCGCTCGCGGGCCTCGGCGGAGCGGACCAGGACCACTCGCAGGGCCTGCTGGTTGAAGGCGGTGGGCGCGTACTTCACCAGGTCGTAGATGGCCTGCACCTGCTCCTCGGAGACCGGCTCCTCGGTGAAGGTGTTGGCGGTGCGGGCCTCGCGGAAGAGCAGGTCCTGGGCGGCGGCGTCGAGGACGAGCGCGTCGTTGGCGGTGGTCATGGTGCTACACCTCATGCTGGATCGGTACCGGGCGGCCGAGCGCCGCTCAGGTGTTCCAACATAGGTGAATATTCAACCATTCCTCAAGTCCACGTGACCTGCCTCACGCACCTGATCTCCTGTGCCGACCTCATGTGCCGACCTCATGTGCCGACCTCACGCACCGGCCTTGCCCCCGGCCGGCCCGCCCTCCGGCTGCTCCTGCCGCTGCTCGGCCGCCAGCGCGGCCTCCAGCCGGGCCCGGGCACCGTCCAGCCAGCGCTGGCAGACCTTGGCCAGCTCCTCGCCGCGCTCCCAGAGCGCGAGCGACTCCTCCAGCGTGGTGCCGCCGGTCTCCAACCGCCGGACCACCTCCATCAGGGCGTCCCGGGCCTGCTCGTAGCCCAGCTCGGCGGTGTTCTCGCTGCTCGTGCTCTGCTCATCGGCCATGGGGTCAGCGTAGGGGCAGCACCCGACAGAGCGGCGCAGCCAAATCCAGCTGCGCCGCCGCCGCCGGCTGGCTACTGTCGGGCGCCATGAGCGAGGTACGACAGGCACGGCCCGAGGACGCCCCGGAGCTGGTCCGGCTGCGACTGCTGATGTTCGAGGCGATGCGGGGCCAGGCCGAGCCAGGGCCCTGGGAGGGGCGGGCCGAGGCGCTGCTGCGCGATCGGTTGGCCGACCCGCACGCCACCACCATGCCCGCCTTCGTCGTCGACGACCCCGACGCGCCGGGCCGGCTGGCCGCCTGCGCGGTGGGCACCCTGGAGCAGCGACTGCCGGCGCCCGGGCACCCCGAGGGGCTCTTCGGCTTCGTCTTCAACATCTGCACCGACCCGGCCCGCCGCCGCCGCGGCCACGCCAGGGCCTGCACCGAGGCGCTGCTGGCCTGGTTCGACGAGCACCGGGTGACCCGGATCGACCTGCACGCCACCGAGGGCGGCGAGCAGCTCTACCGCAGCCTCGGCTTCGCGGAGCACTCCGTGCCGCTCTCCCGCAACCGGCTCGGTTCCGATCCCGCCTTCAGCCCCGATCCCGCCTTCAGCCCCGGTCTCGCGCCGAGCCCCGATCCCGGACTCAATCCTGAGCTGTCGCCCCGCTGACCGTCACCTCGAAGCCGCCGCCCGCGACCCGCGCGTGCAGCCGCTCGCCCGCCGCGAGCACCGCCTGGTCGGTCACCACCTGCCCGTCGGCCCGCTGGAGCACCGCGTAACCGCGCTCCAGCGTCGCGGCTGGGGAGAGCGCCACCACCCGGGCCAGGGTGTGCCCGAGGTCTGACTCGGCCCGGTCCAGCCGGTGGCCCAGGGTCCGCCGGGCCCGCTCGACCAGGGCGGTCAGCTCCTGCGAGCGCTCGGCCACCAGCCGGTGGGGCGCGGCCAGCGAGGGCCGTCCGCGCACCGAGGCCAGCCCGGCCTCCTCGCGCCGCACCAGCTCGGTGGCCAGCCGCCGGGCCCGGTCCCGCAGCTGGCGCACCTTGGCCTGCTCCTCGCCCACGTCGGGGACCACCCGCTTGGCGGCGTCGGTGGGCGTCGCGGCCCGCAGATCGGCGACGAAGTCCAGCAGCGGCTGGTCCGGCTCGTGCCCGATCGCGCTCACCACCGGCGTGCGGACCTCGGCCACCGCGCGGCAGAGCTCCTCGTCGGAGAAGGGCAGCAGGTCCTCCACGCTGCCGCCACCGCGGGCCACGATGATCACGTCCACCTCGGGGTGGCCGTCCAGCTCGCGCACCGCCGCCGCCACCTGCCCGGCCGCCTGCGGGCCCTGCACCAGCACGTTGCGCACCTCGAAGCGGACCGCCGGCCAGCGCCGCCTGGCCACCTCCAGCACGTCCCGTTCGGCGGCCGAGGCGCGCCCGGTGACCAGCCCCACGCAGCCGGGCAGGAACGGCAGCGGCCGCTTGCGCTCGGCGGCGAACAGGCCCTCGCCCGCCAGCTGCCGCTTGAGCCGTTCCAGCCGGGCCAGCAGCTCGCCCAGCCCGACCAGGCGGATCTCGGTGGCCCGCAGCGACAGGGTGCCGCGGGCGGTGTACCACTCGGGCTTGGCGTGCACCAGCACCCGGGAGCCCTCGTGCAGGGTGTCGGCCAGCGGCTCCAGCACCGAGCGGAAGCAGGTGACGCCCAGCGACACGTCCTGCTCGACATCGCGCAGGGTCAGGAACTGCATCCCGGGCCGGCGGCTGAGCTGGGTGATCTGGCCCTCCACCCAGACGGCGCCGAGCCGCTCGATCCAGCCGCTGATCAACTGCGAGACCTTGCCGACCGGGAGCGGGGCTTCGGGTGAGCTGCTGTTGGCCATGCGTCCGAGGCTAGCGCCCGCCGCCGACGACGGGACCGCCGCGCCGCAGCGCCACCAGCGCCAGCCCGGCCAGCAGCCAGACCAGCCCCACCAGCTGCGCGGTGTGCGAGGCCTCCACCACCACCGCGACGATCACCGCGATGCCCAGCACCGGCACCAGCAGGTGCCGCACCCGGTCCCGGGAGCCCTGCTTGACGGTGTACCAGCCGATCACCGAGGCGTGCAGCAGCGTGAAGGCGCCCAGCGCGCCGATGTCCACCACCGAGGTCAGGTGGTCGAGGCCGTCCGCGCGCCCGGCCGCCCAGCCCGCCGCCGCCAGCGTCACCAGCGCGGCGCTGAGCAGCGCCGGCCGCGGCACGCCCGAGTCCGGGTCCACCGCCGCCAGCGCGCGCGGCAGCCAGCCGGCGCGTCCCATCGCGAAGAGCAGCCGCCCGGCCGCGGCCTGCCCGGCCAGCGCCGCGAAGGCCGCCCCGATCGCCTTGCTCGCCGCGACCAGGGTGTGCAGCCAGTGCCCGACCGCGCTCTCCACCGTGTCGTAGAAGGCCGAGCCCTGGGCCGCCGGCTGCCGGGCCAGCTGCTCGGGGGTGAGCGGCTCCAGCAGCGCCGCCAGGTAGGTCTGCGCGACGAAGAGCACCCCGGCCAGCACCAGGCAGAGCAGCACCGCCCGGGCCACCGCCCGGGAGGCACCCACCGCCTCCTCCACGAAGGAGGCGATCGCGTCGAACCCGAGGTAGGAGAGCACCGCCACGCTCACCGCGCTGAGCACCGCGGACGAGGAGAAGCCGCCGACCCCGGTCAGCGGGGAGAGCAGCGGCCGCGCCGCGCCTTCGCGGACCAGCACCACCAGCGCCGCCGCCACGAAGACCGCCAGCACCACCAGCTCCAGCGCCAGCACCGCGAACCCCACCCGCGCCGCGGTGCGCACGCCCGCCAGGTTGAGCGCGGTGGTGACCAGCACCGCCAGCACCGTCCAGGCCCAGCGCGAGACGCCGGGCACCAGCGCGTGCAGCGCGATGCCGGAGAAGAGGTAGGCCACCGCCGGGATCAGCAGGTAGTCGAGCATCGCCAGCCAGCCGGCGATGAAGCCGGTGCGCTCGCCCAGCCCGGCCCTGGCGTAGGCGAAGACCGAGCCGGTGCGCGGCACCGCGCGGACCATCTGCGCGTACGAGAAGGCGGTGAACCCCATCGCCACCGTGGCCGCCAGGTAGACCGCGGCCACCGCCCCGCGGCTCTTGGCGTCCAGCACGCCGAAGACGCCCACCGGGGCCATCGGCGCGATGAAGAGCAGTCCGTAGACCACCAGGTCGCGCAGTCCGAGACTGCGCCGCAGGCCGCTCGGCTCCGCTGGATCGTTCATTCTTCAGATTTGAACACCTGACGCACTGTCCGGTCCGCACGCCACGGCCTTTTCGGTGCGGCGCACCCGGCGCCGTGCCCGCCCGTACCATAGGGGCCATGTCGACCACCGCTCAGCGCCGCGTCCTGCTCGCCGCCCCCCGGGGCTACTGCGCGGGCGTCGACCGCGCAGTCATCGCCGTGGAGAAGGCCCTGGAGCAGTACGGGGCGCCGATCTACGTCCGCAAGCAGATCGTCCACAACAAGTACGTCGTGCAGACGCTGGAGAAGCAGGGCGCGATCTTCGTCGACGAGACGGAGGAGGTGCCCGAGGGCTCGATCGTGGTCTTCTCCGCGCACGGCGTGGCGCCCTCGGTGCACGACGAGGCGAAGGCCGGCAAGCTCGCCACCATCGACGCCACCTGCCCCCTGGTGACCAAGGTGCACAAGGAGGCCGTCCGGTTCGCCGACGAGGACTACGACATCCTGCTGGTGGGCCACGAGGGCCACGAGGAGGTGGTCGGCACCATGGGCGAGGCCCCGGAGCGGATCCACCTGGTGGACGGCCCCGAGGACGTGGCCAACGTGGAGGTGCGCGACGAGTCCAAGGTGGTCTGGCTCTCCCAGACCACGCTCTCGGTGGACGAGACCATGGCCACCGTCGGCGAGCTGAAGAAGCGCTTCCCGCTGCTGGTCTCCCCGCCCAGCGACGACATCTGCTACGCGACCCAGAACCGCCAGGTGGTGGTCAAGCAGATCGCCCCCGAGACCGACCTGCTGATCGTGGTGGGCTCCAAGAACTCCTCCAACTCGGTGCGCCTGGTCGAGGTCGGCCTGGAGTACGGCGCCAAGGCCGCGCACCTGGTGGACTTCGCCGAGGAGCTTCAGGAGGCCTGGCTGGCGGGCGTCACCACGGTCAGCGTGACCAGCGGCGCCTCGGTGCCGGAGATCCTGGTCCAGGGCGTGCTGGCCTGGCTGGCCGAGCGCGGTTTCGAGGACGTCCAGGTGGTTCGCACGGCCGAGGAGACGCTGACCTTCTCGCTGCCCAAGGAGCTGCGCCGCGACCTTCGCGCCGAGGCGGCCGGCAAGCTCTGACGCCCGCGCGCGGGCCGATGCCGCTGATGCTGTGGCAGCTTCCGAGCTGCTTTCGCCCGTTGTCTCTCGTACCGTGAAGGTCGGCTGGTCCCGTTCGCTGATCTTTTGCCAAGGAGGCTCGACGTGGCGGAAACCGAAGTGTTCGGCGTGGACATCGGCGGTTCGGGTATCAAGGGCGCCCCGGTGGACCTGGTGCGCGGCGAGCTCGCGGTGCCCCGGCACAAGGTGCTCACCCCGCACCCGGCCTCGCCGGAGTCGGTGGTGGCCGCGGTCAAGGAGGTGGTCGAGCACTTCGACCACCAGGGGCCGGTCGGCCTGACCTTCCCCGGCGTGGTGGTGGGCGGGCACACCAGGACCGCCGCCAACGTGGACCAGGGTTGGATCGGGCTCGACGCCGAGGGCCTGTTCCGGGAGGCGCTGGACCTGCCCGCCACCGTGCTCAACGACGCGGACGCGGCGGGCCTGGCGGAGGTCGCGCACGGCGCGGGCCGCGGCGAGTCGGGCGTGGTGCTGGTGCTGACCTTCGGGACCGGGATCGGCAGCGCGCTCTTCGTGGACGGGGCGCTGGTGCCCAACACCGAGCTGGGCCACCTGGAGCTGCGCGGCAAGGACGCCGAGCGGCGGGCCTCGGCCGCGGCCCGGGAGCGCCACGAGCTGAGCTGGTCCGAGTGGGCGGACCGGGTGGACGAGTACCTGGACCTGGTGGACCGGCTCTTCTCACCGCAACTGGTGATCATCGGTGGCGGTGTCAGCCGCAAGCACGAGAAGTTCCTGCCGCTGCTCAAGGAGCGGACGGCGAAGGTGGTGCCGGCCGCGCTGCGCAACGACGCCGGGATCGTCGGTGCGGCGATGGCCGCGCACAGGGCAGGACGCTGAGGGCCGATGGCCCGGTGGCCTGGTTGCTTGGTGGCCCGGCGGTCGCGGGCGGAAGGCAGGGGGCTGAGGCTGCGTCAGCGGCTGCGGCGGATCCGGCGCTGGGCGACGAACCGCGCGGCGACGATCAGTGCCGCCAGGCCGGTCCCGGTGAAGAGCCAGGCCGCCCGCAGCGCCAGCCCGGTGCAGATCGCCAGCACCTGACCGACCACCCCGGGCACGGTCACCGGGTCGAGCAGCGCCACGGTCAGCGCGAAGGCGAGCGGACCGCTGACCGGCGCGGCCGGCAGGTCGGCGAGCCGGACCCGCACCGCGGTCTGGAAGCAGACCAGCACGAAGCCGAATCCGAAGAGCAGCCCCAGGCCGCCGAAGACCGCCTGGTCGAGCAACCCGAAGGCCAGCGTGCCGAGCACCGACAGCACGCCGGCGCCGATCCCGGTCAGCCGGGCCGGGCGCCCCGCCGGTCGGCCCGCCCCCGGCCCCGCCCCGCTCCGGGCCACCCGCTGCCGCAGCCGGGCCAGCGGGGCGCCCGCACCGGAGGCGGGCCGGAGTCTGGAGGGCCGTGCGGCGACGGCATCGCGGGGCGCGGCCGGCCCCGGAACGGCGGCCTCGCGGGACCCGCCGCCGGCTGGCGGTCGGGGCCGGGGCCCGGGCGGCTGGGTTCGGATGCTCTGCTCCACATGCCCAACGTACGGTCCGATTAACATCACCCGGGGTAATGACGCCTCAAGACCTCGTGCGTGTCCTGCCCCGTTAGACTGGGCGGTCGGCCCGTACGGTGCCGCTCCACGCCCTCCAAGCCCACGGGATCGCGCTTCATGTCGCTCACGATCGGAATCGTCGGTCTGCCGAATGTCGGCAAGTCGACCCTGTTCAACGCCCTGACCAAGAACGACGTCCTGGCGGCCAACTACCCGTTCGCCACCATCGAGCCGAACGTCGGCGTGGTCGGAGTGCCGGACGCCCGGCTGGCCAAGCTGGCCGAGATCTTCAAGTCGGAGCGGATCCTGCCCGCCACGGTCGACTTCGTGGACATCGCGGGCATCGTCCGCGGCGCCTCCGAGGGTGAGGGCCTGGGCAACAAGTTCCTCGCCAACATCCGCGAGTCGGACGCGATCTGCCAGGTCATCCGGGCCTTCAACGACCCCGATGTGGTCCACGTGGACGGCAAGGTCTCGCCCAAGGACGACATCGAGACCATCAACACCGAGCTGATCCTCGCCGACCTGCAGTCGGTCGAGAAGGTGCTGCCCCGCCTGCAGAAGGAGGCCCGGCTCAAGAAGGAGTCGGCCGCCATGCTGGCCGCCGCCGAGGCCGCGCAGAAGGTGCTGGAGTCCGGCAAGACCCTCTTCGAGGTCGGCTTCGACGCCTCCTCGGTCCGCGAGCTGCACCTGCTCACCACCAAGCCCTTCCTCTACGTCTTCAACGTGGACGAGGACGAGCTGACGGACGAGGAGTTCAAGGACAGCCTGCGCGGGCTGGTCGCCCCGGCCGAGGCGATCTTCCTGAACGCCAAGATCGAGTCCGAGCTGATCGGCATGGACGACGCCGACGCCCTTGAGCTGCTCCAGTCGATGGGCCAGGAGGAGCCCGGCATGGCCACCCTCGGCCGGGTCGGCTTCGACACCCTGGGCCTGCAGACCTACCTCACCGCCGGCCCCAAGGAGGTGCGCGCCTGGACCATCAAGAAGGGCGCCACCGCCCCCGAGGCCGCCGGCGTGATCCACACCGACTTCCAGAAGGGCTTCATCAAGGCCGAGATCGTCTCCTTCGGCGACCTGGTCGAGTGCGGCTCCATCCCCGAGGCCCGTGCCAAGGGCAAGTCCCGGATCGAGGGCAAGGAGTACGTGATGCAGGACGGCGACGTGGTGGAGTTCCGCTTCAACGTGTGACGAACCATCAGGAGATGCCGCTCGGGCTGCTTACGAGCAGGCCGAGCGGCATCTCCGGTCCGTGCGGGTCCTCGCGGTCGGATCACGGGGGTGTGCCGACGGAGCTCCGGAGTTGCGCACTGTCCTGGAGCGGCAAGCAGGCGGCTTCCCGGGAACCGGTCCGGGGAGCCGCCTGTCGTGTCTTGGCCGACGATCCGCGTCGCCGGCCTCAATTCTCGTAGTGGTAGCGGCACTGGGCGATCAGGATCGAGTCGTCGGTGACCTTGTAGATCAAGCGGTGCTCGTCATTGATCCGACGTGACCAGTAACCCTGGAATCCGTGCTTGAGTGGTTCGGGTTTGCCGATCCCTTCGTTGCCGTTGCGCGTGACATCGGCAATGAGTGTGTTGATCCGCTTGAGGATCTTGCGGTCCTGGACTTGCCACCACAGGTAGTCCTCCCAGGCTCGGGAGGCGAAGGTGATCTTCACTCCGGGTCCGCCAGCTCCCGTACGGTCCCTCCGCCGTTCTCCAATTCCTCGATGGAGGCCAGGAGGCGGCGAGCGTTCGCGGGGCTGCGCAGCAGGTAGGCGGTCTCCTTGAGGGACTGGTAGTCCTCCAGAGAGACGATGACCACCGGTTCGTGTCCGGCGCGAGTGATCACTATCTCTTCGCGGTCATCCGTGACCGCATTGAGCACCTCGGCGTAGCGGGCGCGGGACTCCGAGTAGGTCATTGTCTTCATGACTCGACTCCTCCAGTAGGTACAAGAAACTGTACGCCCGTACTTGTGTGGCGACAAGGGCGCGAGCGACCCTCCGGTGGCCCGGGGCGGCCTCAACCGGCATCGCGAGGAGGGATCGCCGGCGGCCTGGACTCGGGGCGGCCTCTTCCGGGGCCAGGGCGCTGCCGGTCCGCAGATAGTCCGCAGAACGCTCGATCGCGACCGTCGTGTGCCGTCGCTCACCAACTCGGAAATGCCTGGTCGGCGGCATGATCGGCCGCTCTCCGGGGGTTAGGTTCGGCCGTCATCCGTTCCGCTTCAACGTCTGACTATGTGTCAGAAGTCCGGCCCGACCTGCCTGGTGGCAGGTCGGGCTGTTGTGTCTGGCCGTGCGGAGTCCGTGCTTCGCCGATGCCGCGCCGGAGCCGGCGGCCGGCGGCCTCCTGTCGGGTGCGGGTCAGCCTGGACCGTTTCGGCCTTCACTCGGCTGGCCACCCATGGGAGTGGTACGTTATTCGGTACCACTCTCCGAAGGGGTTCATGTCATGTCGATCACTGCGAGCGAGGCCCGCAAGGAGCTCTTTCCACTGATCAAGAAGGTCAATGACGACCACGAAGCCATCGAGATCGTCTCCAAGCACGGGAATGCCGTACTCGTCTCCTCGGAGGACTACGCCGCCCTGCGTGAAGGTTCCTACCTTTTGCGCTCGCCGGCGAACGCCCGCCGCCTGCTCAAGGCGTACGAGAACGCCCTCAGTGGTATCGGACTCTCCGAACGCGAGCTGATCGACCCCGACGCGGCAGATGTGGGGAAGGGCGCCGCGTGAGGCTCGTCTTCGAGGAGCAGGGCTGGGAGGACTGCGCGTCCTGGCTCAAGAACGACCGCAAGATGCTCGCCCGGATCAACAAGCTCATCGAGGACGTCGGACGTGACCCCTTCACGGGCATCGGCAAGCCGGAGCCGCTGAAGTATCACCTGCCGGGGGCCTGGTCACGGCGGATCGATGACGAGCACCGCCTCGTCTACCTGGTCACGGACGAGGAGATCATCATCCTCGCCGCCCGGTACCACTACTGATCGTCCGCCGCCGAACGTCGTCCCACCGTGCTGGACGGGTGCTGGATGGTCTGGCGCTGGGTCAGTGGTCATCCGGTCTCGTGAACGGTGGACCGATGCCCCACGTGGACGACCCATACCACCAGTTCACCGTCGTCGATCGTGTAGACGACGCGGTGGTCGCCGACGCGTAGGCGGGCACGCTCGGGCTGGGACACCGGCGCAGTGGTGTTGAAGCCGAGGGGGTCGGCCTCCAACTCGGTCAGCTTGGCCAGGATGCGCAGCGCCATGTCGCGAGGGATCTTCCGGAGTTCGGCCTGAGCCTCGGGTCGGAAGACGGTCCGGAACTCACTCATCGCGCGCCAGTGTCTCCCTCATGACGTCCTCGATGGGGATGCCGGCTGCCGGATTCGCCATGCGAACCCGTGCTGGTCGAACGTGCGAGCCGGAAGGGGGCTGGAGTGCGGGCCTCGCCGGCGTCGCGGAAGTCGGCCGGGCCGACGTCTCGGCCGTAGGTCACCCCGTCAGCAGTTCGACCAGCACCCGCACGTGACCGCCCGCCGGGTCGCGGTTGGCCGTGAGCAGGGTGAGCGGGGCGTGAGCGGCGAGAGCGGCCAGGGCGGTGAGGCGGGCGCGGGCCTCGGGGGTGTCGAGTTCGGTGCGGTAGCGGTGGGCGAAGTCCGCGGCCCGCTCCTCGGGGGCGGCGTGGAACCAGCGGCGCAGCTCGTCGGAGGGCGCCAGGTCCCTGGCCCACTCGGCCAGGGCGGCGCGCTCCTTGCTGACGCCGCGCGGCCAGAGCCGGTCGACCAGGACGCGGTGGCCGTCCGAGGGCTCGGGCGGGTCGTAGATCCGGCGGGTGCGGACGGAGCTGGGCACGGACCCAGTGTGGCGTCAGGCGGTGAGCCGGACCAGCACCGTGCCGTCGGGGCCCGGGGCGAGTCGGACCTGCTCCAGGGTCGCCACGAGCGCCGTGGGGCCGTGGGCCGCGGCGCGCGGGCCGACGCCGACCACCCGCATGCCGGCGGCGCGGGCGGCCGCGATGCCGGCGCCGGAGTCCTCGAAGACCAGGCAGTCGGCCGGGTCGATGCCCAGCTCGGCGGCGGCCTTGAGGAAGCCTTCCGGGTCGGGCTTGCTGGCGCTGACCGACTCGGCGGTGACGGCGAGCGCGGGCATCGGCAGGCCCGCGGCGGCCATCCGGGTGCGGGCGAGCGCGCGGTCGGCGGAGGTGACCAACGCGTGCGGGTGGCCGGCCAGGGCGGCCAGGAAGGCGGCGGCGCCGGGCACCTCGACCACGCCCTCGGTGTCGGCGGTCTCCGCGGCGAGCATCGCCGCGTTCTCGGCGAGGTTCTCCTCGACCGGGCGCTCGGGCAGCAGGATCGCCATGCTCAGGTGGCCCTGGCGGCCGTGCACCACGGACATCACGTGGTCGGCGTCCAGGTCGTGCTCGGCCGCCCAGCGCCGCCAGCAGCGCTCCACCACGGCGTCCGAGTCGACCAGGGTCCCGTCCATGTCCAGCAGCAGGGCGCGTACGGAGAGCTCGGTAGCGACGGTCATGCCGGGGCTCCTCGGGGGGTGTGGAGGCGGAGGTGAAGCCTTATGTTCCCCCAGGATACAAAAGGTGCCGGTTGACCTCGCGGGCGGCCCCCGCCAGCTCCGGCAGCTCCACCACCTCGACCCCGGCCGTGGTGAGCCGGTCGATCCCCTCGCAGCCGGTGACGAACAGGTCGGGCTCCCGCCAGGCCACCACCACCCGCGGGATCCCGGCGGCCAGCACCAGGTCGGCGCACGGGTGCGGGCGCGAGGCGCGGCGGCTGCACGGCTCCAGCGAGCTGTACAGGGTGGCGGTGCGCAGCCGCGGGTCGCCGGCCGGCAGCTTGCCGAGCGCGGACTCCTCGGCGTGCGCGACCGGGTCGCCCTCGCGGCTGTACCCCTCGGCCAGCACGGTGCCGTCCGCGTCGACGATCACCGCGCCGACCGAGAAGGCGCTCGCCGAGGGCGGGCACCGCCGCGACAACTCGACGGCCCGGGTCAGGAAGGCCAGGTCGTGGGTGACCGCGTCGTGGGTGGCCGGGTCGTGGGTGGTCGGGTCGTGGTCGTTCACGCGGACTCCTTGGGGGCGTAGCGGAGCACGACGACGTCTCCGACGGCCTCGGCGCCGAGCAGCCGCAGCCGTCGGGTGCTGCCGCCGGGGAAGTCGGCCGGGTTGACGAAGCGGGGTGCCGCGGCCTGGCCGACCAGCAGCGGGGCGACGGCCAGCCGCAGCTCGTCGGCCAGCCCGGCGGCGAGGAACTGGGTGTGCACCGAGCCGCCGCCCTCCACCAGCAGCCGGGCCACCCCGCGCCGGCCGAGGTCGTCCAGCAGCGCGCCGAGCGCCACCCGGGAGCCGAGCGCCGCGACCTCCGCGAGGCCGGCCAGCCGCTCGCGCAGCCCGGGCGCCGCCGCGTCGGTGGTGTACGCCAGCCGCTGCCCGCCGGTGTGCCAGAACCGCAGCTCGGGAGCGAGGTCGCCGCCCGCGCTGAGGGTCACCTTGAGCGGGTGGGCGGGGCGCCCGGCGGCCACCCGGGCAGCGCGCCGGCCGGGGGCGTTGACCAGCAGCCGGGGATTGTCACGGCGCAGCGTGGTGGATCCCACCAGGATCGCGTCGCAGTCGGCGCGCAGCTGGTCCACCCGGTCGAAGTCGGCGGCGTTGGAGAGCAGCAGGCGCTCGGGGGAGGAGTCGTCCAGGTAGCCGTCGATCGACATCGCGGCGCTGAGCAGCACATGGGGGCGGGCGGGCATGCCCCCACCGTACGTGCCCCGCCGTACGCGCCCGCTGCGGCCGCCCGGCTACGGGCGGGGCGGCAGCGGCAGCGGCAGGCCGGGCAGCCCGTCCACGCTGGCGCCCACGTACTCCTTCCTGGCGCAGTACTCGGCGAACTCCTCGTCGGTCTTGCGGTCGAAGTAGTCCCGCAGCAGCGAGCGGTCCTCGCGGTACTCCAGGTACGGGACCGCGAAGCCGCAGGAGTCGCTGATCCGCTCGGCGCGCACCAGCACGATCGCGCGCAGCCCCGAGCCGTCCGCCTCCGGCGCGAAGTGGCCCAGCAGCTCGCCGAACCGCGGATCGTCGCGGAAGACCGGCTCGCCGCGGCCGTGCACCCGCACCACGGTGGGCGGCCCGGTGAAGGCGCACCACATCAGCGTGATCCGGCCGTTCTCGCGCAGGTGGGCGATGGTCTCGGCGTGGCTGCCGCCGAAGTCCAGGTAGGCCAGGGTGAGTTCGTCCAGGACCGCCAGGGTGCCGGCGCGGCCCTTGGGGGAGAGGTTCACGTGGCCGTCGCCGGCGAGCGGCGCGGTGGCGGTGAAGAAGATCGGCTGGGCTTCGATGAACGAGCGCAGCCTGCCGTCGATCCGTTCATAGCTCTTTCCCATGGCCCGATTATTTGCTCACCTCGGGCGAGGGCGAAGGGCTTTTCCCTGAGTCTTGAATGCTGAGATCCATCTTCTTGACCAGTGAGACAGTCGCTAGGCTCCGGGCACTGCCGAAACCCGTTCGGGTGACTCTCCCGAACCCGTTCGAAGCCCGGAGGCACCAGCTATGACCGACCATCAGACGGTCTACACGCACGGCCACCAGGACGCGGTGCTGCGCTCGCACCGCTCGCGCACCGCCGCCAACTCCGCCGCCTATCTGCTGCCCGAGCTGCGGGCCGGGCAGGTGGTGCTGGACATCGGCTGCGGACCCGGCACGATCACCGCCGACCTGGCCGAGCTGGTGGGGCCGACCGGCAGGGTGGTGGCGGTGGACAGTTCGGCCCAGGTGCTGGAGCAGGCCGCGGCCCACGTGGCCGGGCGTGGCCTGACCAACATCGAGTTCGCGGTCGGCGACATCCACCGGCTGACCTACCCGGACGGGGCCTTCGACGTGGTCCACGCCCACCAGGTGCTGCAGCACGTGGCGGACCCGGTCGCCGCGCTGCGCGAGCTGCGCCGGGTGGTGGCGCCCGGCGGTGTGGTGGCCGCGCGGGACGCCGACTACGAGGCGATGACCTGGTACCCCGAGCGGCCGGAACTGGCCGCCTGGCTGGCGCTGTACCGGCGCACCGCGCGGGCCAACGGCGGCGAGCCGGACGCCGGACGCCGGCTGCTGTCCTGGGCGCGGGCGGCGGGCTTCACCGAGGTGACCGCGTCGAGCTCCAGCTGGACGTACGCGACGCCCGGTGAGCGGCTGTGGTGGGGCGAGTCCTGGGCGGACCGGACCGAGAGCTCCGGCCTGGCCGCCACGGCGCTGGAGCACGGCTTCGCCGACGCCGCCGAACTGGCCGCGATCGCCGAGGCCTGGCGGCGCTGGACGGTGGAGCCGGACGGCTGGTTCGCGGTGCTGCACGGGGAGGTGCTGGCCCGCGGCTGAGCCGCCGCCCACCGCCGCCGCCCACCACCGTCGCCGCCGCCCACCACCACCGCGCACCCGCCGTGTCCGGCCCCGCCCGCCCCGGCCGGACCTCGCACAGTGCGTACCGCCCGCCCCGGCGCGGACCCGTATTCGTCAGCACCTTGCGCGGCGGCGAGCGCCGGTCCACCCTTGCGATAGTCGTACGTGCGGCGTCGGATCGCGCACGTGCCGACCGGACGGGGGCGAACGGGGGCAGCATGCGAATCGGTGGCCGTCAGCCGGCGCGGGAGACGTGTCGGCCGATCAACGTCGGATACGAACCAGCCGGTCGGCGGCGGGTCGCCCCCATGGGCCGCGGCCCCCGTGCCTTACCCGGCGTTAACCCGGTGCCCGGGCACGTGACAGCGTCGAAACCTTGTCCGAACCTCCCGTTAGCGGGCCGTCCCTAGCCTCTGGCCAGGGACGGCCGGCACCGCCCCGGGCCCGACTCGACCCCCACCGAGCCGGGCCCGGCGCGGCGCAGCCGGGCGCCCGCGGCGCGGACGGCAGGCCAGGTCATAGGCTCGCGGCCATGGAGAACCGGATCGTGGTCGGCGGCGCGTTGATCCACCAGGGCCGAGTGCTGGCCGCCCGCCGCAGCGCGCCGCCCGAGGTGGCGGGGCGCTGGGAGTTCCCCGGCGGCAAGGCCGAACCCGGGGAGAGCCAGCAGGAGGCGCTGGAGCGCGAGCTCCTGGAGGAGCTGGGCGTGCGGGCCCGGGCGGTGCGCCGACTGGCGGGGGAGTGGCCGGTGCGGGCCGGACTGGTGCTGCGGATCTGGACGGCCGAGCTGCTGGACGGTGAACCGCGGCCGCTGGAGGACCACTCGGAACTGCGTTGGCTGGGACCTGACGAGCTGTCGGCGGTCGACTGGCTGGAGCACGACCGCGCGGTGCTGCCGCAGGTCGCCGCGCTGCTCGGGGCGCCTGACGCGCTGTGAGCCGGTGACCTCGGCGTTTCCTGGGCGCCAGGTCGATCCCGTCATAGGCCGATCGGAAAAGATGACCCGAACGCGCGGATAGCAAGGGGAATGCCGGGGTATGTCACAGTTCGGCATGAGCTGTGACGCTTGGTGCAGCAGGTACGCCTGGTGCAGCCCGTGCGTCCGGTGCTGCCGGCACGTTCGGTGAGTCGGCCGCGGACCGTCCGCGCCGGTCCTTGGGAGGCCTCGTCGGTGACCAGCAGGGGTAGCGGCGGGCGGGCGCGGCCCCACCCCGCGCGGACGGGCGGCGCGGCCGCCCGCGCACGGCTGCGGGCCGGCGCCCCACCCGGCGGCTCCGCCCCCACCGCCCGGGCCACCACCGCGCGGTCCACCACCACCCGGGCCACTGCCCCCGATCCGTCGCCCCCGCCGGTCGCCGGCGCGCCCGCCGCCGGGTCCGCCGCCCACCGCGGCTCCCCCGTCGAGCCGTTCCCCGGCGCCGGACCGGCGGTCGCCACGCCGGCTGCCCCCGGCCGCGACCACCCGTCCGGCGAGCACACCCAGGGCAGCCTCTTCGACATGGTCAAGGTCGCCATCGCGATGCTCGACACGGCCGGGCGGGTGGTGCTCTGGAGCCCGGCGGCCGAGGAACTGCTCGGCTGGCCCAGCGAGGTGCTGGTGGGCCGCCGGATCGACGAGCTGATGGTGGACGAGCGGCGGGTCGCCGACGCCCGCGAGGCGATGCGCACGGCGGTGCGCACCGGCGGCTGGCAGGGTCTGACCCAGCTGCACCACCGGGACGGCCCCAAGGTGCCGGTGGAGGCCCGGGTCTCGCTCCTGGTGGACGGTGACGGCACCCCGTTCCTGCTGGTCGCGCTGGCCGAGGCGCGCACCCTGCAGGCCGTGGAGCGCGACCTGGCGGTGCGCGACGCGCTCTTCGAGCAGTCCGCGCTCGGCATCGCGGTGCTGGACACCGACCTGCGCTACACCGCGGTCAACCAGACGCTGGCGGAGATGAACGGCGTGGCCGCCGAGGAGCACGTGGGGCGCACCACCGGCGAGACGCTGCCCGAACGGGCGGCCGACGAGATCAGTGTGATCCAGCGTCAGGTGCTGGCCACCGGTGAGTCGGTGATCGACGTGACGCTGGCCGCGCCGAGCACCGCGGCGCGCACCGGCTACCGCTCGATCTCCTACAGCCGGCTCACCGACCGCGGCGGGCGGGTGCTGGGCATCTCCGGCACCGTGATGGACGTGACCGAGCGGTACCGGGCGGTGGCCAAGGTCGAGCACGCCCGCCGCCGGCTCGCCCTGCTCAACGAGTTCGGCTCGCGGATCGGCGACCTGCTGGACGCCGCCCGGATCGCCCAGGAGCTGGCCAGCGCGGTGGTGCCGCGGCTGGCCGACTTCGCGGCGGCGATCCTGCTGCAGGCGGTGGCGCACGGCGACGACCTGCCCCGGCACGGCCACGACCGGCGAACCTCGCTGCTGCAGCTCGGGGTGGCGGCCACCCAGGACGGTGAGGAGGTGGAGGTGATGCTGCGCAGGGGCGCCCGGGTCAGCTTCGCCGAGGAGTCCTGCTACGGCCGGGTGCTGCGCACCGGTGTGCCCGAACTTCTCTCCGGTGCGGATGAGTTGGAGGAGGCCACCTATCCGGGTGATCCCAAGGTGCAGGCCGCGCTGTCACTCGGCACGCACTCGATGCTGGTGGTCCCGCTGCGCGCCCGCGGGATCGTGATCGGCCTGCTGGTGCTCAGCCGGGCCGGCCGCCGCGAGGGCTTCGACCGGGACGACCTGGCCTTCTCGGTGGAGCTCGCCGACCGGGCCGGCAGCTCGCTGGACAATGCCCGGCTCTACGTCCGCGAGCGCACCGCCGCGCTCACCCTGCAGCGCACCCTGCTGCCGCAGCAGGTGCCGCAGCCCACGGGCGTCGAGGTCGCCTACCGCTACGTGCCGGGCAGCAGCGGCACCGAGGTCGGCGGCGACTGGTTCGACGTCATCCCGCTGCCCGGCGACCGCACCGCGCTGGTGGTCGGCGACGTGATGGGCCACGGCCTGCGGGCGGCCGCCACGATGGGCCGGCTGCGCACCGCCGTGCGGGTGCTGGCGGCCCTGGACCTGCCGCCCGACGTGCTGCTGCGCCACGTCCACGAGCTGGCCGACGACCTGGCCCAGGGGCCGGACGAGGCGCTGCTGGCCACCTGCGTCTACGCGGTCTACGACCCGGCCACCGCGCTGCTGACGGTGGCCAAGGCGGGCCACATCCCGCCGGTGCTGATCCGCCCGCCGACGCCGGGGCCGGCCCGCACCGGCGGCCCGCTGCCCGGCGGCGAGGGCCAGGTGCTCGACCTGCCCTCGGGCGCCCCGCTCGGGGTCGGCGGCGTGCCGTTCGAGGCGGTCGAGCTGTGGATCCCGGAGGGCAGCGTGCTGGCGCTCTGCACCGACGGGCTGGTCGAGTCCCGGGACAAGGACCTGGACGTCGGCCTCGGACGGCTGCAGGCGGTGCTGGAGAAGCCGTACGGGTCGATCCAGCACGCCTGCGAGGCGGTGCTGGACACCATGGAGCAGGGTCGCGAGCCCGATGACGTGGCCCTGCTGCTGGCCCGCCTCGGTCGCGGCGAGGACGGCGCGCGCACGGTCGGCTGGACGCTGCCGGCCGAGCCCACCGCGGTCTCCCGGGCCCGCCGGCTGGTCCGTGGCGCGCTCCAGGAGTGGGGCATGGAGGAGCTGACCGACACCGCCGAGCTGCTGGTCAGCGAGCTGGTCACCAACTCGGTGCGGTACGCGAGCGCGCCGATCGGGGTGCGGCTCACGCTGGGCGAGACCCTGCTGGTGGAGATCTCCGACCCGCTGCCCGACCCGCCGAGGGAGCGGCACGCGGCGGCGGCCGACGAGGGTGGTCGAGGCCTGGAGCTGGTGCGCAGGCTGGCCCTGCGTTGGGGGGCGCGCGCCGAGGGAATGGGCAAAGTGGTCTGGTTCGAGCAGGAATTGCCGGGGAAGGAAGCGAATCGAGAATGAAGCGGGCGGCAGTCGATCACATTTTCGAATATTAGGATCTGTACATGCCATATATCCTGGACCGGCGCACGGGAGCGGACCAGGGGCGCGAGCGTGGCAGGCTGGTAGCGCGAGGCAGGGGGCAAAAACCTTCGCCCGATTTGATGTTGTGATGTTGAGGGCGTGTGCGCCCGCCCTCGGATGATGAATACTCGGTCATCTCAGGTCTTCTCGACATCCGGATGGGCGCGGGTTGGAGGGGTCGGTCCTTGAACAGCATGCCGGCGCGGGAAGCGCTGACTGGTGGCGGCCAGGTCGCCGTGCCCGGGCAGGCGGGCGCACCGGTCAGCACCGGCGTCTTCGAGCCCGCCGTGCCCGGGGAGAGCGCGGGGCCCGGTGCGAGCGCCGCGCCCGGCGCGGCTCCGCGCTGGGGCGGCAGCGACCCCGGCTCGATCTACGAGTACATCCGGGTCGCCACCTTCTCGATCGGCCGTGACGGGCGGATCAGCCAGTGGAGCGAGCGGGCCGCCGACTTCTTCGCGCTGCCCGCCGCCGACGCCCTCGGCGCCGACCCGGTGACCACCCTGGTGCCGCGCGAGCTGTGGCGCCAGGGCCGAGCCCGGCTCGAACGCACCCTCGCCGGCGAGGAGTGGGTGGGGACCGTGCCCTACCGCGAGCCGGCGGGCGCCGAAGGGCTGGCCGAGGTCTACCTGATGCCCGCCGACGGTTCCCCCGGCGCGCTCTGCCTGGCCGTCGACCTGGGCAAGCTGCGCCGGATCGAGACCGATCTGGCCGCTTCCGAGGCGGTCTTCGGGCAGACCCCCAGCGGCTTCTTCCTCTTCGACCGGCAGCTGCGGCTGCAGCGGGTCAACCAGGCCTTCGCCGACGCCGTCGGGGTCGAGCCGGACGCGCTCTGCGGGCTGACCTCGCACGACCTCTTCTCCTTCTCCGAGGCCGAGCGGCTGCAGGCCGCCCTGCGCCAGGTGCTGGAGAGCGGCAACCCGGTGGTCGACCTGCGGTTCAGCGGCGCCGTGCCCACCCGCGGCGGCGAGCGCCGCTGGGCCATCTCGCTCTACCGGCTGACCGGCCCCGGCGAGCGGCCGATGGGCGTGGCCGGCCAGGTCAACGACGTCACCAGCCGGCACGTGGCCGAGCGCGAGGCCGCCGGGGTGCGCCGCAACCTGGCGCTGGTCAACGAGGCCAGCGCGCACATCGGCTCCACCCTGGACCTGGAGACCACGGCCAAGGAACTGCTGGACGTGGTCGTCCCGCAGTTCTGCGACCTGGCCACCGTCGACCTCTACTCGGCCCTGCTCTCCGGCGAGACCGGCCCCTCGCTGGCCGGCGCCGGCGCCCACCCCTACGACGGCAGCGGCGAGCTGCGCCGGGTCGCGGTCTCCAGCGTGGTCGGGGGCGCCGCCTCGGTGCTCGGCGGCGACCACGGCGGCGGCTACCCGAACCAGTCCTACGGCTCCCGGCTGGCCGCCGCCGAGGCCGGCGGCACGCTCTGCTACCCGCCGCGCTCCCCGCACGCGCGGGCCCTGCGCACCGGGCGCAGCGCGATCCCCGACCCCGGCCCCGACCCGCTGCTGCGCAGCACGCTGGTCGTCCCGCTGGTCGCCCGGAACGTGGTGCTCGGCCTGATCCAGCTCTCCCGGGCGATCGGCAGCGAGCCCTTCGACGCCCGCGACGTGGCGATCGCCGAGGAGATCGCGGCCCGCGCCGCGGTCTGCGTGGACAACGCCCGGCTCTACCGGCGCGAGCACGAGCGCGCGCTGATCCTGCAGCGCAGCCTGCTGCCCCCGGGCAACCCGGAGGCCAGCGGCCTGGAGATCGCCTGCCGCTACCGGCCCAGCAACAACAACACCGAGGTGGGCGGCGACTGGTTCGACGTCATCGCGCTGCCCGGCAACCGGACCGCGCTGGTGATCGGCGACGTGATGGGGCGCGGGCTGCGCGCGGCGGTGGCGATGGGTCAGCTGCGCACCGCCGTGCGGACATTGGCGATGCTCGACCTGGAGCCGGCCGAGGTGCTCAGCTCGCTGGACGAGATCGCCCGGGGCCTGGGCGACCCGGGACCGCTGCCGCCCGGCCACGGCGGCGTGGGCCGCCGGGTGGACGAGGACGCGGCCGAGGTCTACCTGGCCACCTGCGTCTACGCCGTCTACGACGCGGTCACCAGGCGCTGCACCTTCGCCAACGCCGGGCACCTGCCCCCCGCGCTGCTCAGCCCGGGCGAGCCGGCCCGGATGCTCGACGTGCCGCCGGGCCTGCCGCTGGGGGTGGGTGGCGAGCCGTTCGAGGAGGTCACCCTGGTGCTGCCGGACGGCGCGTTGCTGGGCCTCTACACCGACGGCCTGGTGGAGTCCCGCAAGCACCAGCTGGACGAGGGCCTGCACGCCTTCCGCGCCGCCCTGGAGAACGGCGCCCCGGTGCTCGAAACCCTCTGCGACCAGGTGCTCAACGAGCTGGACCCGCACCACGGCGAGGACGACATCGCGCTGCTGATGGCCCGGGTGTGCGCGCTGCCCGAGGACTCGGTGGGCGACTGGCGGCTGCCATCCGAGCCCACCTCGGTCTCCAAGGCCCGCGAGCGGGCCTGCGCCTGGCTGCTGGCCCGCGGCCTGGACGAGCTGGTCGACACCACCGAGCTGCTGGTCAGCGAGCTGGTGACGAACGCGCTGCGGCACGGGCGCGGCGACATCCGGCTGCGGCTGCTGCGCGACACCGCCGTGGTCTGCGAGGTCTGGGACGACGGCTACGCCCAGCCCCGCCAGCGCCGGGCCCAGGAGACCGACGAAGGCGGACGGGGCCTGCAACTGGTCAGCCTGCTGGCCGAGCGGTGGGGCAGCCGGCGCACCCCGCACGGCAAGATCGTCTGGTTCGAGCTGAGCATCTGAGCAGCTGATGAGCTTCTGAGCCGCTGAACCAGCCGGCCGGCCGAACCGGCTGGTTCAGTGCGGCGTCAGTTCTTCGGGCGCAGGCCGATCTTCGACCCGAGCCAGACCAGCGGGTCGTACTTGCGGTCGGCCACCCGCTCCTTGAGCGGGATCAGCGCGTTGTCGGTGATCCTGATGTGCTCGGGGCAGACCTCGGTGCAGCACTTGGTGATGTTGCAGTAGCCCAGCCCGTGCACCTCCTGGGCGCTCGCCCCACGGTCCAGCCCCTGGTCGGCGGCCGCGTCCAGCGGGTGCATGTCCAGCTCGGCCACCCGCATCAGGAAGCGCGGGCCGGCGAAGGCGGCCTTGTTCTCCTCGTGGTCGCGCACCGCGTGGCAGGTGTCCTGGCAGAGGAAGCACTCGATGCACTTGCGGAACTCCTGCGAGCGCGCCACGTCCTCCTGCCGCATCCGGTACTCGCCGGGCGCCAGGTCCGGCGGGGGGACGAAGGCGGGGATCTCGCGGGCCTTGGCGTAGTTGAAGCCCACGTCGGTGACCAGGTCCCGCACGCTCGGGAAGGTGCGCAGCGGGGTGAGCACCACCGGCTCGTCGGGTGGCAGCGCGGACATCCGGGTCATGCAGAGCAGCCGCGGCCGCCCGTTCACCTCGGCGCTGCACGAGCCGCACTTGCCCGCCTTGCAGTTCCACCGCACCGCGAGGTCGGGTGCCGCGGTGGCCTGCAGCCGGTGCACCAGGTCGAGCACCACCTCGCCCTCGTGCACCTCCACCTGGTACGAGACGAAGCCCCCCTCACCGCCCGCCCCGCGCCAGACCCGGAACTCCCTGGTGGTCGCGGGACGCTCACTGCTGCTCATCGGCCAGCTCCTCCGGAGTGAAGTACTTCGCCAGTTCGGTGCGTTCGAAGAGCGCCAGCAGGTCGGCCCGGACCGGCGGGTTGGCCTGCCGGGCCACCTCCACCTCCCGCTCCCCGGCCAGTGAGCAGAGCAGGTTGACCCGCCGCCAGTCCCGGTCCATCCCCGGCCAGTCCTCCCGGGTGTGGCCGCCGCGGCTCTCCCGGCGCAGCAGCGCCGCGCTGGCCACGCACTCCGAGACCAGCAGCATGTTGCGCAGGTCCAGCGCCAGGTGCCAGCCCGGGTTGAACTGCCGGTGGCCCTCCACCGCCACCGCCGCGGCCCGGCGGCGCAGCACCGCGAGCCGGTCCAGCGCCTGCTTCATCTCACCTGCCCGGCGGATGATCCCGACCAGGTCGTTCATGGTCTGCTGCAGCTCCTGGTGCAGCGCGTACGGGTGCTCGCCCCTCTCGCCCCCCTCGCCGCCCTCGGTGCCCTCGGTGCCGAACGGCGCCAGTGCCTCGGCGGCGGCCGCCGCCAGCTGCTCCCGGTCGAGCTCCGGACGCTCGGCCAGCCCCGCCACGTACCGGGCCGCGTGCAGCCCCGCCCGGCGCCCGAAGACCAGCAGGTCGGAGAGCGAGTTGCCGCCCAGCCGGTTGGAGCCGTGCATCCCGCCGGCCACCTCGCCCGCCGCGTACAGCCCGGGTACGGCGGGGCTGGCCGCGGTGTCCGGGTCCACCTCCACGCCGCCCATCACGTAGTGGCAGGTCGGGCCGACCTCCATCGGCTCGCGGGTGATGTCGACGTCGGCGAGCTCCTTGAACTGGTGGTGCATCGAGGGCAGCCGCCGGATGATCTCCTCGGCCGGCAGCCGGCTGGAGACGTCCAGGAAGACCCCGCCGTGCGCGGTGCCGCGCCCGGCCTTGACCTCGGAGTTGATCGCCCGGGCCACCTCGTCGCGGGGCAGCAGCTCGGGCGGGCGGCGGTTCTCGCCGGGGTCCGCGTACCAGCCGTCCGCCTCGGCCTCGGTCTCGGCGTACTGGCCGCGGAAGACGTCGGGCACGTAGTCGAACATGAACCGCTTGCCCTCGCTGTTGCGCAGCACCCCGCCGTCGCCGCGCACCGACTCGGTGACCAGGATGCCCTTCACCGAGGGCGGCCAGACCATGCCGGTCGGGTGGAACTGGATGAACTCCATGTTCAGCAGCCGGGCGCCGGCCAGCAGCGCGAGCGCGTGGCCGTCGCCGGTGTACTCCCAGGAGTTGGAGGTCACCTTGAAGGACTTGCCGATCCCGCCGGTGGCCAGCACCACCGCCGGGGCCGCGATGGTGAAGAACTGCCCGCTCTCCCGCAGGTAGCCGAAGACGCCGGCCACCCGGTCCCCGTCCTTCAGGATCCTGGTGACGGTGTACTCCTGGAAGACCTTCAGGCCCGACTCGTACTGTGCTGGATCTTCTTGGCCGCTCTCCTTGAAGTCCGCCTGCTGCAGCGCCACGATCCGCTGCTGCAGGGTGCGGATCAGCTCCAGCCCGGTCCGGTCACCCACGTGCGCCAGCCGCGGGTACTCGTGGCCGCCGAAGTTGCGCTGCGAGATCCGCCCGTCCTCGGTGCGGTCGAAGAGCGCGCCCCAGGTCTCCAGCTCCCAGACCCGTTCGGGTGCCTCCTTGGCGTGCAGCTCGGCCATCCGCCAGTGGTTGAGGAACTTGCCGCCGCGCATGGTGTCGCGGAAGTGCACCCGCCAGTTGTCACCGCTGTTCACGTTGCCCATCGAGGCGGCGATGCCGCCCTCGGCCATCACGGTGTGCGCCTTGCCGAAGAGCGACTTGCAGATCACCGCGACCCGCATGCCCTGCTCACGGGCCTCGATCGCGGCCCGCAGCCCGGCCCCGCCGGCGCCGATCACCACCACGTCGTAGCTTTCGTAGTCGTCCACGGAGCTCCTCAGAAGAACTTCGGGTCGGTGAAGACCCCGGACGAGACCAGGTACACGTACAGGTCGGCGAGCCCGACCGAGCAGAGCGAGGCCCAGGCCAGCTGCATGTGCCGGGCGTTCAGCCGTCCCACCAGCTGCCAGGCGCGGTAGCGCACCGGGTGCTTGGAGAAGTGCCGCAGCCGTCCGCCGACGATGTGCCGGCAGGAGTGGCAGGAGAGGGTGTACGCCCAGATCAGCGCCACGTTCACCAGCAGCACCAGGGTGCCGAGCCCGGCGTGCCCCCAGGCGCCGGAGGGGTCGCGGAAGCCGAGCACCGCGTCGTAGCTGAGGATCCCGGCGACCAGGATCGCCAGGTAGAAGAAGTAGCGGTGGAGGTTCTGCAGGACCAGGGGGAACCGGGTCTCGCCGGTGTACTTGGCGTGCGGCTCGCCCACCGCGCAGGCGGGCGGCGAGGACCAGAAGGCCCGGTAGTAGGCCCTTCGGTAGTAGTAGCAGGTCAGCCGGAAGCCGAGCGGGAAGACCAGCACCAGCAGGGCGGGGGAGAGCCGCCACCAGTCGCCGATCACCGCCCAGTCGGCACCCCCGCGCATCGGCACGCAGTCCGCGGCCAGGCAGGGGGAGTAGAACGGCGAGATGTACGGCGCCGCGTAGTAGTGGGCACCCTCGAAGGCCCGCCAGGTCGAGTACGCGATGAAGACCAGCAGGCCGGCCGCCGTGCTCAGCTGGGGCAGCCACCAGCGGTCGGTGCGGAGGGTGCGTTCCGGGATCGCAGCACGCTTGGTCGTTGTGGCCATCCTGCGAGTGTGACCTTGATCACAATTACTCGGAAGGCCTCGGACAGGATTGGCCGCGAGTCGATCCTCCTCGGTCGCTGCGCCGATCGGAGGACAGCTTGTCGTGTCGTCAGTTCAGCTGCCGCACAGTGCAGTTGAGTGGGCGCCATGAAGAGCATCAGGGTGCTCGCCGCGGCCGCACTGCTCGGCGCACTGGCGGGCTGCTCCGGCGCGCCGGCGCCGGCCACGCCGTCCCAGTCCGCCGCCGACCTCACCCCGTCCGACCGCGGCGCGGTCCGCCAGGGTGGCACGCTGCGCTGGGCGGTGGACGAGGTGCCCGCCGCACTGGACGTCTACCAGCCCGACGCCACCCCCGACACCGCGCTGATCGCGCACGCCGTGCTGCCCAGCCTGTACCGGCTGGACGACCACGCCCGGCCGGTCGCCGACCCGGACTACCTGGCGGGCGCGCAGGCGGTCGACCGGACGGTCACCTACCGGCTGAACCCGAAGGCGGTGTGGAGCGACGGCACGCCGCTGACGGCCGCCGACTTCTCGGCCCAATGGACTGCGCTGCGCGACACCCACCCCGGCTACCAGGCGATCGAGTCGGTCGCCCAGGGCGCCGACCCGCACCAGGTGAAGGTGGTCTTCCGGCAGCCGTACGCGGAGTGGAAGGCCCTGTTCAGCCCGCTGAACCCGGCCGCCGGCCTGCCGCTGAGCGCCGGACCGCTGCTGGTCAAGTCGCTGGACGCCAAGGGCGGCAAGGCGGCGCTGGTCCGCAATCCGCGCTGGTGGGGCGCTGCCGCCAAGGTCGACGAGCTGGACTTCCTGGCCACCGCCGACCGCCTCGACGCCCTCTCCAAGGGCCGGATCGACGTCGCCGCGCTGGAGGGCACCGTCGACCACCCGCCCGCCGCGAAGTCCGCCGACGCGGTGGACGCCGCCGCCCGGACACTGGAGCAGGCCAAGGCGCTGCCCGGCATCACCTTGCACCGGGCCGCCGCCCCGGCCTTCACCCAGCTCACCCTGAACGGCGCCCGCGGCGAGCTCGCCGAACCCGCGGTGCGCCGCGCCGTCGCCGCCTGCGTGGACCGCGGCAAGCTCGCCCAGGCCGCGCTGACCCCGCTCGGACTGCCCGCCGTGCCGCTCGGCAACCACCTGCTGATGGCCGACCAGCAGGGCTACCGCGACAACAGCGGCGCCCTCGGCGCCACCGCCAAGTCCCTGCACCTGGAACTGAACCTGCTCTTCCCCGACGGCTCGGCCACCGCCCGCCGCACCGCCGACGCCCTGGTCGCCCAGCTGGCCCCGTTCGGCATCACGGTGCACCCACAGCCGGCCGCGGCCGACAGCTTCGTCCGCGGCCACCTGGCCACCGGCGACTGGGACCTGGCGCTCTTCTCCTGGCCCGCCACCGCCTTCCCCGCCACCGACGAGCGTCCGCTCTACACCAAGCCGCAGCCCGGCCCGGACGGCAAGCCGGTGGCCGGCCTCAACTACGGCGGGACGGGGACGGACGAGATCGACCAGCTCTTCGCCAAGGCCGAGGCCGAGCCGGACGCCGCCAAGCAGGCCGCGCTGCTCCAGGAGACCGACCAGCGGATCTGGCAGCTCGGCCACTCGGTGCCGCTCTACCAGCGTCCCGAGCTGGTGGCGGTGCGCACGGGCGTGGCCGGCGCGGGTGCTTACGGCTTCGGCTGGCCCCGCTACCAGGACCTGGGCTTCCTGCGCTGAGCGTGCGCGGTGCTCCGCTTCGCGGGAGGTCCCGGCGGCCACGTACGATAGGACAAGCCGTGGCATGGTAAGCCCGGCGGGTGGACCGGGAAAGGCCGGGGCGCCACAACCCACGACTCCGGGAGAGTTCGCTCCGCATGCCCACGCGCAATGACATCCGCAACGTCGCCATCGTCGCCCACGTCGACCACGGCAAGACGACCCTGGTCGACGCGATGCTCAAGCAGGCCGGTGCCTTCGCGGCTCACCAGCACCTCGACGACCGCATGATGGACTCGAACGACCTGGAGCGCGAGAAGGGCATCACCATTCTCGCGAAGAACACCGCGGTCAAGTACCACCCCAAGGAGGGTGGCGCGCCGATCACCATCAACATCATCGACACCCCCGGCCACGCCGACTTCGGTGGCGAGGTCGAGCGCGGCCTGTCGATGGTGGACGCGGTCGTCCTGCTGGTCGACGCCTCCGAGGGCCCGCTGCCGCAGACCCGTTTCGTGCTGCGCAAGGCGCTCACCGCCAAGCTGCCGGTGATCCTCTGCATCAACAAGACCGACCGTCCGGACTCCCGGATCGACGAGGTCATCAACGAGACCTACGACCTCTTCCTGGACCTGGACGCCACCGAGGACCAGATCGAGTTCCCGATCGTCTACGCCTGCGCGCGTGACGGCGTGGCCTCGCTGACCAAGCCGGAGAACGGCACCGTCCCGGCCGACAGCGACTCGCTGGAGCCGTTCTTCTCCACCATCCTGGCGCACGTGCCGGCCCCGGAGTACGACGCCGACGCCCCGCTGCAGGCGCACGTCACCAACCTGGACGCCGACAACTTCCTCGGCCGCATCGCGCTCTGCCGCGTCGAGCAGGGTGAGCTGCGCAAGGGCCAGCAGGTCGCGTGGATGAAGCGGGACGGCTCGATCCAGCAGGTCAAGATCACCGAGCTGCTGATGACCGAGGCGCTTACCCGCAAGCCGGCCGAGGTGGCCGGCCCCGGCGACATCTGCGCCGTCGCCGGCATCCCGGACATCATGATCGGCGAGACGCTCGCCGACCTGGAGAACCCGATCGCGCTGCCGCTGATCACGGTGGACGAGCCGGCCATCTCGATGGTCATCGGCACCAACACCTCGCCGCTGGTCGGCAAGGGCGGCAAGGGCCACAAGGTCACCGCCCGGATGGTGAAGGACCGCCTGGACAAGGAGCTGGTCGGTAACGTCTCGCTGCGCGTGCTGCCCACCGAGCGCCCGGACGCCTGGGAGGTGCAGGGCCGCGGTGAGCTGGCGCTGGCCATCCTGGTCGAGACCATGCGCCGGGAGCTCTTCGAGCTGACCGTCGGCAAGCCGCAGGTGGTCACCAAGATCGTCAACGGCAAGACCCACGAGCCGGTCGAGCGGATGACGATCGACAGCCCCGAGGAGTACCTCGGCGCGATCACCCAGCTGATGGCTGTCCGCAAGGGCCGCATGGAGACCATGACGAACCACGGCTCCGGCTGGGTCCGGATGGAGTTCATCGTCCCCTCGCGCGGCCTGATCGGCTTCCGCACCCAGTTCCTGACCGACACCCGCGGCACCGGCATCGCGCACAGCATCTTCGAGGGCCACGAGCCGTGGTTCGGTGAGCTGCGGATGCGCAACAACGGTTCGCTGGTGGCCGACCGCGCCGGCGTGGTGACCCCGTTCGCCATGATGGGCATCCAGGAGCGCGGCACGCTCTTCGTCGAGCCCACCACCGAGGTGTACGAGGGCATGATCGTCGGCGAGAACTCGCGCCAGGACGACATGGACATCAACATCACCAAGGAGAAGAAGCTCACCAACATGCGTGCCGCTTCCTCCGACACCACCGAGAACCTGGTGCCGCCGCGCAAGCTGTCGCTGGAGCAGTCGCTCGAGTTCTGCCGCGAGGACGAGTGCATCGAGGTCACGCCGGAGACCGTGCGCATCCGCAAGGTCGTGCTGGACCAGAAGGAGCGCGGCCGCAGCGCCTCGCGCGCCAAGAAGAACTGACACCAGCTCAGTCGACTCTCGTAGCGCCGTCAGCCGGTTCCCCCTCGGGGGAGCCGGCTGACGGCGTTTCAGTCACCTGTTCGGCGGCACCAGGCGCCCGAGTGGCCCTGCTGCGGGTGCGCCGTCACTGGCTGACCCGTCGAATGGGGTGTGATGCCTCACACACCCGACGAGGAGGTCCCTCATGCCTTCAGCCACCAGAGTGCGCTGGGCCGTGATCGCAGTGACATCGGCGGCCCTGGTGGCCACCGGTTGCAGCAGTAGCAGCAACGGCGGCTCCGGCTCGGGCTCCGGCGGTACCGTGCGGGCCTGGTGGGGGGATCCGCAGAACCCGCTGGAGCCGGCCAACACCAATGAGGTGAATGGCGGCGCGGTGATGAACATGATCTTCGCCGGGCTGGTCCAGTACGACCCCAAGACGAGCGCGGCCAGCAACGCCAACGCCGACTCGATCACCTCCTCCGACCAGCAGAACTGGACCGTGACACTGAAGTCGGGCTGGAAGTTCAGCGACGGCACCGCGGTGACGGCCAAGTCCTACGTGGACGCCTGGAACTACGGCGCGCTCTCCACCAACAAGCAGGTCAACGCCAGCTTCTTCCAGTACATCCAGGGCTACAACGACGTCGCGCCGGCCAGTGGCTCGCCGACCGCGCAGACCATGTCGGGTCTCAAGGTGGTCAACGACAACACCTTCACGGTGGCGCTCAGCCAGAAGTTCTCCACCTGGCCGCAGACCCTGGGCTACAACGCGTACTACCCGCTGCCGGCGAGCTTCTTCAGCGACCACGCCGCCTACCTGAACAAGCCGGTCGGCGACGGGCCGTACATGATCCAGTCGTACACCCGCAGCCAGCAGATGCAGCTGGTGCCGAACCCGGACTACAGCGGCACCAACAAGCCGAAGAACGGCGGAATCAATCTCGTCGTCTACACCGACCCGAACGCCGCCTACTCCGACCTGCAGTCCGGCGCCCTGGACGTCGACAACACGCTCTCCAACACCGCGATCAAGCAGCTCGCGGGTGGACCGAGCACGGCGCGCTTCCTGAACACGCCGGCCGGCATCATCCAGACCATCTCGTTCCCGCTGTACCAGCCGCAGTGGAACACCGACGGGGCGAAGCTGGTCCGCCAGGGCATCTCCATGGCGATCGACCGGCCCACGATCGTCAAGAACATCTTCACCAACACCCGGACGACGGCCAGCGACTGGACCTCCCCGGTGCTCGGCTCCAGCGGCGGCTTCAAGGAGGGCCTCTGCGGTGACCTCTGCACCTACAACCCGACCAAGGCCAAGCAGCTGATCGAGCAGGGCGGCGGCATCCCCGGCGGCCAGTTGACCATCAGCTACAACGCCGACGGTCCGCACAAGGACTGGGTCGACGCCACCTGCAACAGCATCAACACCGTGATGGGCAACAACAACGCCTGCGTCGGCAACCCGATCGGCACCTTCGCGGACTTCCGCAACCAGGTCACCAGCCAGAAGATGACCGGCCCCTTCCGGACCGGCTGGCAGATGGACTACCCGCTGATCCAGGACTTCCTGCAGCCGGTCTACACCAGCGGCGGGTCCTCCAACGACTCGCACTACAACAACCAGGCCTTCGACAACCAGGTCAACACGGCCAACGCGGAGCCCAACCAGGCCACCTCGGTCACCGACTTCCAGACCGCCGAGAAGATGCTCGTCACCGACGTGCCGGCCATCCCGCTCTGGTACCAGAACGGCACGGTCGCCTGGTCCAGCCACGTCAGCAACGTGATGCTCGACCCGTTCAGCGTCCCGGTCTACACCGAGATCACCGTCAGTTAGCCAGCGGCGGCGGCCGGCTCCCGAGGTGGAGCCGGCCGCCGGTCTTCGCCTGCTCAGTGGAGGTTCGCATGGGACGCTACGTCCTGCGGCGCCTGCTCCAGATGATCCCGGTCTTCATCGGGACCACGTTCCTGATCTTCGTCATGGTGCACGCGCTCGGCGACCCGGTGAACGCGCTCTTCGGCGACCGGGCGCCGGACCCGGCGGTCGCGGCGCAGATCCGGGCCCAGTACAACCTGAACGACCCGCTCTGGCTCCAGTACGTCAAGTACATGGGGAATCTGTTCCGTTGGGACTTCGGCACCACCTTCAGCGGACAGACCGTGACCTCGCAGCTGGCGGCCGCCTATCCGGTCACCCTCAAGCTCACCGCGGTGGCGTTCACCATCGAGGTCGTGTTCGGCATCGGTCTGGGGCTGCTCAGCGGCCTGCGACGGGGCCGGATCGCGGACAACTCGGTGCTGATCCTCACCCTGGTGGTCATCTCCATCCCGACCTTCGTCACCGGCTACGTGCTGCAGTACCTGGTCGGGGTGAAGTGGGGGATCCTGCCGGCCACGGTCGGCTTCGACGTGACCCTCGAATCGCTGATCCTGCCGGGCATCGTGCTTGCCTCGGTCTCGCTGGCCTACGTCGCCCGGCTGACCAGGACCACCGTCGCGGAGAACTCCCGGGCGGACTACGTGCGGACGGCGGTGGCCAAGGGGCTGCCCAGGCGCCGGGTGGTGATCAACCACCTGCTGCGCAACTCGCTGATCCCCGTCGTCACCTTTCTCGGCACCGACTTGGGCGCGCTGATGGGTGGCGCGCTCGTCACCGAGCGCATCTTCAACATCCACGGTGTCGGCTACACCCTCTACCAGGGGATCGTCCGGCAGAGCACCAACACCGTGGTCGGCTTCGTGACCATCCTGGTCATCGTCTTCCTGCTGGCCAACCTGCTCGTCGACCTGCTCTACGCGGTCCTGGACCCGAGGATCCGGTATGCCTGACCAGGATAAGTACAAGCGATCGGATCCCATGGCGGGAGCCGGTGACGAAGACGAGGAGATGCAGAGTGCGGTCGAGAGCCGCACCCTCGACCTCGGCACCATGGAGGGCGAGACCCTCATCAAGGCCGAGCGGCTGCAGGACCATCCCGAGACCCCCGGCGCGGGGGACGAACGGGTGGAGCCGCGCAGCCTCTGGCAGGACGCCTGGCGCGACCTGCGGCGCAACCCGATCTTCATCATCTCGGGGCTGCTGATCGTCTTCCTGGTCATCGTGGCGATCTGGCCCGGCCTGTTCACCTCGACCAACCCGCTCAACTGCGACCTCAGCAAGTCCCAGCAGGGCCCCACCTCGGGCCACCCCTTCGGCTACGACACCCAGGGCTGCGACGTCTACGCCCGGACGATCTACGGCGCGCGCGCCTCGATCACCGTGGGCGTCTGCGCCACCGCCGGGTCCGCGCTCGTCGGCACCCTGCTGGGCGGCCTGGCCGGCTTCTTCGGCGGCTGGTCGGACTCGGTGATCTCCCGGGTCGCCGACATCTTCTTCGGCATCCCGATCCTGCTCGGCGGCCTGGTCTTCCTCTCGGTCATCTCCACCAGGTCGATCTGGATCGTGGTGGCGTTCATCGTGGTGCTCGGCTGGCCGCAGCTGGCCCGCATCGGGCGCGGCGCGGTCATCACGGCCAAGCAGCAGGACTACGTCACGGCGGCCAGGGCGCTCGGCGCGAGCAGCGGGCGGCTGATGCTCCGGCACATCCTGCCGAACGCGGTGGCGCCGATCATCGTGGTGGCCACCATCGCGCTGGGCACCTACATCGCCCTGGAGGCCACGCTGAGCTACCTCGGCGTCGGGCTCAAGCCGCCGACCGTCTCCTGGGGCATCGACATCTCGGCCGCCTCGGACACCTTCAGCATCGCGCCGCACATGCTGCTCTTCCCCGCCGCGGCGCTGAGCATCACGGTGCTGGCGTTCATCATGCTCGGCGACGCGGTCCGCGACGCCCTCGACCCCAAGCTGCGCTGAGAGAGGGCCCCACCACCGATGAGTAGCAGCAGCACCAGCGCCCGACCGCGCGAGGCCACCGCGGACACCCACGACTCCCCGTTGCTGGAGGTCCGCGACCTGCACGTGGAGTTCCGCACCCGGGACGGCGTGGCCAAGGCCGTCAACGGGGTGAACTACTCGGTCCGGGCCGGCGAGACGCTGGCCATCCTGGGCGAGTCGGGCTCCGGCAAGTCGGTCACCGCCCAGGCGGTGATGGGCATCCTGGACACCCCGCCCGGCTTCGTGACGGGCGGTGAGATCCTCTTCAAGGGGCAGGACCTGCTGACCCTGGGCAAGGAGGACCGGCGCAAGATCCGCGGTTCGCAGATGGCGATGATCTTCCAGGACGCGCTCTCCTCGCTCAACCCGGTGCACTCCGTCGGGACACAGCTGGGCGAGATGTACCGGGTGCACCACGGCTCCTCGCGCAAGGACGCCAAGGCCAAGGCGATCGAGCTGATGGACCGGGTCCGGATCCCGGCCGCCAAGGCCCGGGTCGGCGACTACCCGCACCAGTTCTCCGGCGGCATGCGCCAGCGCATCATGATCGCGATGGCGCTGGCCCTGGAGCCGGACCTGATCATCGCCGACGAGCCGACCACCGCGCTCGACGTGACCGTGCAGGCCCAGGTGATGGACCTGCTGGCGGAGCTGCAGGACGAGTACCACATGGGCCTGATCCTGATCACCCACGACCTGGGGGTGGTCGCGGACGTGGCCGACAAGATCGCGGTGATGTACGCCGGGCGGATCGTGGAGACGGCGCCGGTGCACGACCTGTACGCCAAGCCGGCCCACCCCTACACCCGCGGGCTGCTGGACTCCATCCCCCGGCTCGACCAGAAGGGGCAGGAGCTCTACGCGATCAAGGGCCTGCCGCCCAACCTGCTGCGGATCCCGCCGGGCTGCGCCTTCAACCCGCGCTGCCCGCGGGCGCAGGAGATCTGCCGGACCACCGTGCCGCCGCTCTTCCAGGTGACGGACGGGGCCGGCACGCCGCTACCGGGGCGGGCCAGCGCTTGCCACTTCTGGAAGGAGACACTCGATGACTGACGGTGCCACCGCGCTCGGCGCGCCCGCGCCGCAGCCGACGGCCTTCGGCCGGTCGGTCTCCGAAGGAGAGCCGATCCTGCAGATCCGCGACCTGGTCAAGCACTTCCCGCTGACCCGGGGCGTGGTGGTGAAGAAGCAGATCGGCGCGGTCAAGGCGGTGGACGGGGTCTCCTTCGACCTGCGCAAGGGCGAGACCCTGGGCATCGTGGGCGAGTCCGGCTGCGGCAAGTCGACGCTGGCCAAGGTGCTGATGAACCTGGAGCCGGCCACCGAGGGCTCGGTGCGCTACAAGGGCGAGGAGATCTCCCGGCTCTCCGGCGCGGCGCTCAAGGCGGTGCGGCGCAACATCCAGATGGTCTTCCAGGACCCCTACACCTCGCTCAACCCGCGGATGACGGTCGGCGACATCATCGGCGAGCCCTTCGAGATCCACCCCGAGGTGGCGCCCAAGGGCGAGCGCCGCAGGGCCGTCCAGGACCTGCTCGACGTGGTCGGCCTCAACCCGGAGTACATCAACCGGTACCCGCACCAGTTCTCCGGTGGCCAGCGCCAGCGGATCGGCATCGCCCGCGGGCTGGCGCTCAAGCCCGAGGTGATCATCTGCGACGAGCCGGTCTCCGCGCTCGACGTCTCGGTCCAGGCCCAGGTGATCAACCTGCTGGAGAAGCTGCAGAACGAGTTCGAGCTGTCCTACATCTTCATCGCGCACGACCTGTCGATCGTGCGGCACATCTCCGACCGGGTGGGCGTGATGTACCTGGGCAAGCTGGTGGAGATCGGCAGCGACCTGGAGATCTACGAGCACGCCACCCACCCGTACACCCAGGCGCTGCTCTCCGCCGTCCCCGTGCCGGACCCGGCTGCCCGCGCGGCGCGCGACCGGATCGTGCTGACCGGGGACGTGCCCTCCCCGGCCGACCCGCCCTCCGGCTGCCGCTTCCGCACCCGCTGCTGGAAGGCCCAGGAGAAGTGCGCGATCGAGCAGCCGCTGCTGGCGGTGCCGTCCTGGCTGGACGGGCTGACGGCGCACGAGTCGGCGTGTCACTTCGCGGCGGAGCGCGAGATTGAGCAGAGCGCGGCGGAGCGCGAGATTGAGCAGAGCGCGGCGGAGCGCGAAATCGAGCAGAGCGCGGCGGAGCGCGAGCCCGGCCCTGGCGGCCCCGGCCCTGACTCCACCAGCCCCGACCCCGGCCCCACCGACCCCGGCCCCGGCCCCGACCCCCGCGGTCCCGGCCCCGACCCCCGCGGTCCCGGTCCTGACCCCGGCGGCCCCCCGGTCTCGCCGTAGACGCCACTGGGCCCCCTCCGTCTCGACGGAGGGGGCCCAGTGCTGTCCGGTGCGGCTGATCAGTCCTTGGTCAGGCGCGCGGCGGGGACGGCCGGCTTGACACCGGGGGCGACGCCGTCCTCGGGGAAGTGGCAGGCCGTCAGGTGGCCGTCGGCGTTGCCGCCGAGCTGGATCAGCGGCGGCTCCTCCGTGGCGCACTTCTCCTGCGCCTTCCAGCAACGGGTGCGGAAGCGGCAGCCGGACGGCGGGTTGAGCGGCGAGGGGACGTCGCCGGTGAGGCGGATCCGCTCGTTCGCGGCGCTGTCCGGGTCGGCGTCCGGCGCGGCCGAGAGCAGCGCGTGGGTGTACGGGTGACGCGGCTTGGTGTAGATCGAGTCGCGGTCGGCGATCTCGACGACCTTGCCCAGGTACATCACCGCGACGCGCTGCGAGAAGTGCCGCACGATCGAGAGGTCGTGGGCGATGAAGACGAAGGAGATGCCCAGCTCGCGCTGCAGGCCCTGGAGCAGGTTGACCACCTGCGCCTGGATCGACACGTCGAGGGCGGAGACCGGCTCGTCGGCGATGATCAGCTTCGGGTTGAGCGCGAGCGCGCGGGCGACCCCGATGCGCTGGCGCTGGCCGCCGGAGAACTCGTGCGGGAAGCGGTTGTAGTGCTCCGGGTTGAGACCGACGGTCTCCAGGAGCTCCTTGACCCGCGCCTCGCGCCCGCCGGGCGGGTTGATGTCGTTGATCTCCATCGGCCCGGCGATGATCGTGCCGACCGTGTGCCGCGGGTTCAGCGACGAGTACGGGTCCTGGAAGATCATCTGGATCTCGGACCGGATCGGCGCCAGCTCCTTGCGGGAGGCGTGCGTGATGTCCTGGCCCTTGTACTTCACCGTGCCGGCGGTGGGCTCCAGCAGGCGGGTGAGCAGCCGACCGGTGGTCGACTTGCCGCAGCCGGACTCGCCGACCAGGCCGAGGCTCTCGCCCTCGCGGACGTCGAAGCTGACGCCGTCGACCGCCTGGACCGCGCCGACCTGGCGCTTGAACGGGAAGCCGCCCATCACGGGGAAGTGCTTGGTCAGGCCGTTGACCTCCAGCAGGGTGGTGCCGGGGGTGGGGGCCGCAGCGGCCTCGTCGGCCAGGGTCTGCTCTGCGCTCATGGGATTTCCTAGGCTCCTTTACCGAGGCTCAGCTGCTCAGCCGGGGCAGGATCTGCTCGGTGAGGATGGACTGCTTCTGCGCGGCCGTGAGGTGGCAGGCCGAAAGGTGGCCGTTGGCCAGCTCCAGCGGCGGCCGCTCGGTCTCGCACTTGTCGCCGACCACCAGCTCACGGTACGTGCAGCGGGGGTGGAAAGCACAGCCGGACGGCGGGTTCAGCAGCGACGGCGGGGAGCCGGGGATCGGCATCAGCGGGATGTCGACGGCGGCGTTGATCCGCGGGATCGAGCTCAGCAGGCCCCAGCCGTAGGGGTGCTGGGAGGTCTTGAGCACCTCGCGCATGGTGCCGCGCTCAACCGCCCGGCCCGCGTACATCACCAGCACGTCGTCGGCGATCTCGCGGATCACGCCGAGGTCGTGGGTGATGAAGATGATCGAGGTGCCGCTCTCCTGCTGGAGGTCCTTCAGCAGGTCGATGATCTGCGCCTGCACGGTCACGTCGAGCGCGGTGGTCGGCTCGTCGGCGATCAGCAGCTGCGGGTCGCAGACCAGCGCCATGGCGATCATGGCGCGCTGGCGCATACCGCCGGAGAACTGGTGCGGGAAGTCGTCGACGCGGGTCTGCGGCTGCGGGATGCCGACCCGGCGCAGCATCTCGATCGCGCGCTCGCGGCCCTCCTTCTTGCTCGCGCCGGTGTGCTTCATGAACGGCTCGGCGATCTGCCGGCCGATCGTGTAGTACGGCGAGAGCGCGGCCAGCGCGTCCTGGAAGATCATCGCCATCTTGTTGCCGCGGAGCTTCTCCAGCTCCCGCTGCGAGGCGTTGAGAAGGTCCTGGCCGTCGAGGGTGACTGAGCCCTCGATGGTGGTGTTCTTCGGGTTGTGCAGGCCCATCACGGCCAGGTTGGACACCGACTTGCCGGAGCCCGACTCACCGACGATGCCGAGGGTCTTGCCCTGCTCGAGGTCGAAGGACAGGTTGTTGACGGCCTTGACGATGCCGTCCTCGGTCCGGAAGCGGACCTGGAGGTCGCGCACCGAGAGGAAGGCGTGGCCGGCCTCGGGCGCGGGGATGGACTCGGACTTGGTGAGGGTGCTCACGGTCGGATCTCCTCGGGGGCGGGGTGGTGCGGTTCTGTCACGGGCGGGGCGGAGATCATCCGATCCGGACCCGGGGGTCGAGGAGACCGTAAGCGGCGTCGACGATGATGTTGAAGAGCAGGATGGAGACCGAGCTGAAGATCAGCACGCCCAGCTCCAGGTAGAGGTCGGCCTGGTTGACGGCCTTCACCGCGAGGTAGCCCAGGCCGTGCACACCGAAGGTGATCTCGGTGATGATCGCGCCGGAGAAGACGGCGCCCAGGTCGATACCGAAGATGGTGATGATCGGGGCCATCGCGCCGCGCAGCGCGTAGCGCCACCAGACGTAGGAGTTCGACATGCCCTTGGCACGGGCGGCCCGGATGTGGTCCTCGGAGAGCTGCTCCAGCATCAGCGAGCGGACCTGGCGGCTGTAGTTCGACCAGAAGATGACCGACATGACCGTCCACGGCAGCAGCATGCCCATGAAGCAGCCCCAGGGGTCCTGGGTCCACGGGATGTACGCCGGCTGCGGCAGCCAGTGCAGGTTCACCACGAACAGGGCCATCGCGAGCGGGCCGAGGAAGTAGATCTGGGTCGACTGGCCGATCAGGCCGATGGCACTGGCGGCCTTGTCGGCGAACTTGCCCTGCTTCCAGGCGGAGACCATGCCCAGGCCCACACCGACGGAGAGGAAGATGGCCGCGCCGCCGATCGCGAGCACGAAGGTCGCCGGGTAGTTGGAGGTGATCCGGTCCCAGACGAAGCTCTGCGTGTTGTACGAGTAGCCGAAGCACGGGGCCGCGCAGTGGCCGGCGGTGCCGAAGTCCTGGCCGACGAAGAGCCCGCTGAAGTAGTTCCAGAACTGCTCGTAGATCGGCAGGTTCAGGTGCATGTTCACCCGGATCTGCTGCAGCAGCTCCGGGGTGCAGCCCTTCGAGCAGGACAGTCGCGCGGGGTCGGTCGGCAGCGAGAAGAACGCGAAGTAGGTAAGTGCGATCAGCAGGACGATGATGACCAGCGCGCCGAGGGCCCGGCGGATGAGAAATCGGAGCATGGAATGAGCTCTTCCGAGAGAGGGCGCCCTAGGCGGCCACGTCGTGGAGAGTGCGACCGCCCGGATCACGGGCGATCGGCACGTGGCCCGGGCAGGGCCACCGTGAGGTGGCCCTGCCCGGGGGAGCGGGCCCGGAGGCTCGCTCCGGATCCGGTGCTTACTTCTTGATGTAGATGCCGTTGATGTCGACGGCGCCGAGCACCTGGTTGTACGACACGCCGCCGAGGCCGGCACCGTACACGTTGAAGTACTTGTCGTCCTCGATCGGGATCTGCGGGAGGTCGGTGGTCAGGATCTTGTCCGCCAGGGTCATCCACTGGGCGTTCGCGTCAGCGATGTTGGTGAGGGCACCGATGCGGTCCATCTCACTGTCCATCGCCGGGTTGTTCTCGTGCGAGTAGTTGTTGCCGCCATCGGCGACCTGGCGGCCGTCCAGGGTCGGCGGGACGACGGAGTTGCCGTCCGGCCAGTCGGCGGCCCAACCGCTGCGGTAGAGGTCGAAGCCGTTGCCGATCTTGCTGATCTCGGTGTAGTAGCTGGTCGGGTCCAGCGGCTTGGCCTGCACGTTGAAGCCGGCCTGGGTCAGCGCGTCCTGCACCGCGGTGGCGACCTTCTGGCCGGTCGGGGTGTTGGAGTACGCGTAGACGATCTCGGTGTTGAGCTTGCCGGCCGCCTGCAGCATGGTCTTGGCCTTGGCCGGGTCGCCGGCCGGGTTGGCCTTGATGCCCAGCGGGTCGGTGTCCTTCCAGCCGGCCACGGTCGGGCTGACCAGGTTGCCCGCGACCTCACCGGTCGGGTTGCCACCGTTGAGCTTCTGGACGGCGGCCACCGGGAAGGCGGTCTCCAGGGCCTTGCGCACGTTCAGGTCGGTGACCCGGGTCATGTTGATGTCGTACGTGTCGACGAACGGCAGGAACTTGTTCATCGTGCGGTTCGCGTACTGCGAGTCGCTCAGGATGGTCTTGATGCTCGCCGCGTCCGCGTTCATGGCGATGCTCAGCGCGTTCTTGTCGTCGCCCGAGCCGGCCATCAGGCGCTGGGTCATCAGCTGCTGGTCGATGCCGAGGTCGAAGTCCCACTCGTCGACGTACTGGTGACGGATCGGGTCGGTCTTCGGGTCCCACATGGGGTTCTTGACCAGGACGAGCTGCTTGTCCGGCGTGTACGACTTGATCATGTACGGGCCGATGGAGACCGGGTGGTCGTTGTACTTGGAGCCGTCGTCCTTCGACTTCTCGATGGCCGTGATGTTGGGCATGTTCACGGCGTACGGGGCGTCGGGGTGGACTCCCTGGAAGTGCAGGGTGATGGTCTTGTCATCGGGGGTGCTGATGACGCTGTCCGGCAGGTCCTGACCGCTGGACGGGCCCTTGTAGGTGTCGCGGTAGTTCGCGCCGGAGAGCCACTGCTGGATGTAGAGCGGACCCTGGGTCTGGTAGTCCTCGTAGAGGCGCTCGATGGCGTACTTGACGTCCTTCGAGGTGATCGCGGTGCCGTCCTGGAACTTCAGGCCGTCCTTGAGGTGCCAGGTCCAGGTCTTGCCGCCGTCGGGCGAGGTGCCGATGTCGGTGGCCATGTCGCCGACCAGGGTGACCTTGCCGGTCGCCGGGTCGGTCTTGTAGCCGGTCAGCTGGCGGCTGTAGAGGTCGCCGACGACCTGCTGGTTGTTGACGTACTGCTGGCTCGGGTCCAGGTAGTCGAAACCGGCGGTCTCGATGTCGTGGGCCGTGCCGCCGTAGACGGCACCGGGGATCGCGGGGGCCGGGCCCACCGAGTCGGCGGCCGTGCCGGGCAGGAAGTTGGCCACGCTCGCCTTGGCGTTCGCGCCGGCGTCGCCGCCCTTGCTGGTCGAACCGCCTCCACCGCAGGCCGTCAGCGTGAGGGCGCTGACCGCCACGAGCGCCGGCATGAGGGCTGCCTTGCGAAGTCTCATTGCTTCCTACCTGTCACTGGTCATGATGGGTCTGGCCAGCGCGGACCGGCGGGGCGGCACTGCCCCGGGGTGGCCGGACTGGGTTACAGGGGGTCCTGCGGTGGAGCGGAACTGCGGTAAAGCGGTCAGCGGATCGTCTTCGGGTCGAGCGCGTCCCGGACGGCGTCCCCGAAGAGGCTGAAGGCGACCGCGAAGATCGTCAGCGACAGGCCGGGGAAGAGCAGGTAGGTCAGGTCGTTCTGGTAGTTCGCCACCGCGTCCTGGAACATCAGGCCCCAGTCGGGGGTGGGCTCGACCATGCCGACACCGAGGTAGGAGAGGCCGGCCTCGGCGGTGACCATCGCGGGCAGCAGCAGGGTGACCTGCACCAGCATGGTGGTCGCCAGGTTCGGCATGAGCTCCTTGGTGATGATGCGCCAGGAGGAGGCGCCGGCGATCTTCGCCGCCTCCACGTACTCGCGCTCACGCAGGCTCAGCGAGAGGCCGCGGAGCAGACGGGAGGTGGCCATCCAGCCGAGGAAGGCCTGGACGATGACGATCGCGATCACACGGATGTGCACCGGGGTCGCCTTGTCCGCCGGGACGAACATGTTCAGCACGACCGGGGTGAAGGCGATGTAGAAGAGCTGCGTCGGCAGACCGAGCAGCAGGTCGCTGAAGCGGCCGACGAAGTAGTCGAAGCGCCCGCCCAGGTAGCCCTGGGCCACGCCGATCACGATGCCCAGGATGCTGGAGACGATCGTGATGAGCAGGCCGATGCCCAGCGAGGTGCGGATCCCGTAGATCAGCTTGCTGAAGATGTCGAACCCGGAGTTCGGGGTGATGCCGAACCAGTGGGACGAGCTCATCCCGCCGTTGGCGCCGATCGGAACGCCGAAGTCGTCCAGCAGCTCCGGGTGGCGCAGCCCGTACGGGATGTAGGGCGACTGACCCTCGAGCGAGGTGATCACCGGCGCGAGGATCGCGATCAGGATGAAGGCGATCACGATGAACGCGCAGAGCACACCGGTGCGGTTGCGCTTGAAGCGGCTCCAGGCAATCTGGCGCGGGGTGCGCCCCAGGAGCACAGCCGGCTTGTCGCCGCCGTCCCCTGTCGCGGACGCGACGAGGACCGGGTCGGTCTCTGTCGTGTCCTCAGTTGGCGTCGTCATGGTGCGAAAGCTCCCGCCGGTGTGGTCTGTGCAGCAGCAACGTGGAAGAAGTTGGTCGAACGGACTCTCGCAACTCGTTTATCGAACGTCAAGAGTTTCTCTGTAGCTGGACAGGCAGTTTTGGCTTCGTTCTGGAATGTCCACCAGTTTGTAGCTTTCAGCTACTTGACAACCCCCTGGCGAGACGTGACAAAACGGACATAATGCCACAAAGCTCGTTCATAAGTTCGTAACGAGGGCTTAGTAACACCGGTATCTGGACGCACCACCCTGTTGTTTAGGAGGTCGACGCGCATAGATAAACCTGTCCGTTTTGGGTGGACTTGAGAGGATTACCCGCCGGTTTTCAGCGTTCGATAATCGGACGGATTTGGCGGGAAGCCGCCTCTGGCGACTATTCGTCAGCCTTTACGCGCCCTCCCGGAATCCGTCGGGGGAGTTGCTGCCCACCCTCGGTGTCAGTTACACGCCACTGGCGGGATGTCGCCGGGAAACACGTCCGAGCCCCGGAACGAGAACGTTCCGGGGCTCGGATCGGGGTATTTTTGACATGCTCACATATGGAACTTGAAAGTGCGCTCCGCGACGCTGTTCTTGTCATAGACGGAGGCGATCCCGTCCGCCACGTCCTGGGTTGTGATCGGTGCCGAAGTGCCATCACTCTTACGGAACTTGAGCTTGTCAAAGGTGGTGCCGACAGCCGCGCCCAGCTGGTCCAGATCCCACTTCGGGCCGATGTTGCCGTTGGCGTCCGGGGCCAGGGTGAGCGCCTTCGCCGCCAGTGCTCGGGTGAAGACGAACTTGCGGATTCCGTTCGGGGCGAACACGGTGACGTTGCCGCTGACAATGGCCTGGCCCAGGCCGTCGGCCGCCTGCTGCAGCGCCTGGGTGGAGACCTTGGGCTGCGCGGCCGTCACGGCCAGGGTGATCGGTCCGTCCGTCTTGCCGGCGGCCCGGTCCTGGTAGCTCTGCGCGACCTGGTCGACCGCCGAGTTGCCGTCCACCGCCTGCCCCGCCTGGCCGGGCACCACGGTCGGGTCGCCGCTGTCGCTGAACTGGACGTACCCCTCCTTCAGGCCGTGCGCCGAACTCGCCGCCAGGCTGTCCAGCGCGGCCTTCAGCTTGGCCCGGTCGATCCTCACCGTCGGCGGCACGGCGTTGGTGCCGCCGCCCAGCGATTCGATCACGGTCTCGGGGTTGTAGCTGTGCCTGGTCAGCCCGTCCACCGTGGCGGTGGTGTCGAAGCTCAGACCCGCGGTGGCCGGATCCAGCGGCAGCGTCTGGTCGCCGATCTTCAGCTGTATCGGCTGCGCGCCGATCTTGCCGACCGTGCCGTCGAGCTGATGGACCGCCTGGTCACGGCTGTCGCCGCCGATGTCGTTGCCGAGCACGGTGGTGCCGCGCGGCACGTCGGCCTGGTTGAGCATCAGGCCGGTGCCGTAGGCGGCGGCGCCCAGGAAGAGCGCCCCGCCTATGCCGGTGGCCAGCAGCTTCTGCGCCTTCGAACGGGCCTTCGGCTTGGCGGCGGGGGCCCGCTTCGGCGCGGCGGGTGCGGGCTCGGGCGCGGCCTGGGGCGCGGCGGCCGGGGACCCGGCGGCGCGGGGGGCGGTGCCGAACGGGGTGCCGGCCGGCTCGGAGCCCACCGGGTCGAGCGTGCCGGGTGCTGCGGGCGGGCCCGCCGGGTGGCTGGCGGCCGCCGTGCCGGCCCGGGGAGGCGTGGGTGCGGCGCCGTACAGGCCGGCCACCGGCAGGCCAGGTATGGCCTCCCCCTGCGGCTCGCCGCTGATCGGGTCGAAGCCGCCGATCTGGGTGTCCTCGGAGTCGTCGAACTGCGCGCCGCCGCGGCCGTAGGAGCCGGGCGGGTTCACCGGCGGCTGCGGCTTGGCGAACCGGCCGGGCGCGCCGGGGTTCCCGGTGGGGCGCGGGTTGGCGGTGGTGCCGAACGGGTCGGCGGGGGCGGGCGCCTGGCCGGCTGCCGGCTGCGGCTGCTGGTGCGTGGGGACCGGGGCGTACGGGTCGGCGGGACCCGTCGGGAGGCCCTGGTAGGGCTCACCGGCGTAAGGGGCGGTGTTCGCGTACGGGGTGGCGTCGTTCGCGTACGGGGTGGCGTCGGGGTGCGCGGGACCGCCCGCGGGCCGGCCGTGGCCGGTGTCGAACGGGTCGGCGCCCGCGAACGGGTCGTACCCGGGTGCCTGCCCGCTGTCGCCGAACTGGCCGCCGCCGAACTGGCCGCCGTTGAACTGGCTGCCGTCGAACCGGGCCCCGCCGGCGAAGGGCTCGCCGCCCGGGTAGGGCTCGCCGCCCGGGTAGGGCTGGGCCGGCTGCGCGCGGTAGGGGTCCTGCGCGGGGTACGGGTCGCCGCCGGTCGCGTACGGATCGGCGGGGTAGCCGGGCTGCGCCGGCGCGGTGAACGGCGTCGCGGGCCCGCTCGCCGGTCGGGGCAGCGGGGTCTGCAGGGTGCTCTCCGCGGAGAAGAGCGGCGCGGCCGGCGGACCGCTCTGCTGGAAGGCCTGCCCGGCGGGAGCGGCCTGCGCGGCGGTGGCCGCTCCGCTGCTCGGCGCGGCGGGGCGGGGTGCGGCGGAGCCCACCGGCTCGGGCCGGCCCTTCTGCCGCGGCCGGAACCAGCCGCCGGTCGACTCCGACTCGCTGCCCTCGGGCGCGGCCGGCGGCTCCGGGGCGGTGGCGGCGCGGCCGGCCGGCTCGAAAGCACCGGGCCCGGGCGCGGGCTGAACCGGCGGCAGCCGGCGCTCCCCGGTGGCGGACGCCTCGTCACCCTGCTCCTCGGGCTTGACGGTGCTGCGCACCACCACCGGCGGGATCGGCCGGGAGCCGGGGATGTTGATCGAGATCCGGGTGGTCAGCGTCGTCTCGGTCCTGGGGGCGTCGTCGTCGGCGCCACCGCCGGGACCGCCGGGCGCGGGGTCCGGCGGCTGGGTGCGCGCGGCGGGACCCGCACCGAAGGGGTCGAAGCCGTTGCCCAGGCCCGGGATGCCGTACGGCGGGGTGCCCGACGGGTAGGCGTCGGACTCCTCGCCCGCCCTGTGGCCGGGGGTCGCCCCCCGCCGGGAGGACGAATAGGCGTTGTCAGATTCGCGGCTGCTCAATGCTGCTCTGCTCCGGGTTCGCGGCCGGACGGCTCGTCCGACGTTGCTGCGGCACCACCATACTGGGAACGCCAGGGTGGCGAACTGCTTCCCTTAGAACCCGATACGTCCGGTTCCAGAACCCGAAACGTCCGGTTCGGCACGGCCGAGCCTACGGGCCCGGCACGCTGACTGCCCGTCGGGCCCGGGCCGGCTCAGTCCCGCTGGCGCGGGATCCCGAACGCGAACGGCGAGCGGGTCGGCAGCAGCGCGCAGGCGAGCCCCGGCAGCCAGCCGAGCAGCACGTAAACGTAGGCGTCGGCGAAGGCGCCGAAGACGATGTCGCCCTCGGGCCGCGGGGCCAGCAGCACCAGCAGGGCGAGGAACCAGCCGATCAGCGGCACCCCCGCGCCGAGCTTGGTGCCGGTCAGCCGCAGGCCTCCGTAGGAGAGCGCGCCGCCCGCCGCGAGGGTGAGCAGCAGACCGCCCGGGCTCCACAGAGCCTGCACAAAAGAACCGCAGATCGAGACCAGCAGGCCGAGCACCAGGAGCACCGCGTAGCAGACCACGCGAACCCACTGGGGCGGCAGCGGTTCGGCCAGCCGCTGCGCGCGGGTGCCGAGCACGGTGTGCAGCGGGTTGGTCATCGGGTCTCGACTCCGGTTGCCTCGGCGCCGGGCAGCCCGGCGAACAGGTCGGTCAGCGGCCGCTCCGCGGTGGTTCCGCCCTGGGCCAGCTGGTAGTACTCGTCGGCGACCAGGGGCTGCCAGCGGTCGTTGCTCAGGGCGAAGAAGGAGCCGTCCACGGTGATCTGGGTGGCGTGCGCGCGCATCGCGGCGGCCTTGCGGCCGGCGTAGCGGGCGCCGTCCAGCGCCGCGTCGATGAGCTCGTCGCCGATCACGCCGGGCACCTCCCCGGGCTCGGCGGCCAACGGGAAGCGCTCGGCGGCCGCGGCGAGGCCGGGCAGCAGCACCGAGCGGGGCATCCGGTTCCAGAAGAGCCTGACGATCCGCCAGGCCGGGCCGAGCTCGGGGCGGAAGGCGGGGTCGGCGGCCAGCTCGGCGGCGCGGGTCGCCACCCGGTGCGCCTGGATGTGGTCCGGGTGCCCGTAGCCGCCGCGCTCGTCGTAGGTGACCAGCACCTGCGGGCGGACCTCGCGGACCACGGCGACCAGGTGGCCGGCCGCCTCGTCCACGTCGGCCTGCCAGAAGCAGTCGGGGCGCTCGTTCTCGGGCAGGCCCATCATCCCGGAGTCCCGGTAGCGGCCGGGGCCGCCGAGGAAGCGGACGTCGGACACGCCGAGCTCGCCCATCGCGGCGGTGAGCTCGCCGATCCGGTGCGCGCCGAGCCGGTCCTGCTGGTCCGCCGTCAGGTGGGCGAGCCCGGGCGGGATCACTTCGCCGCCCTCGCCGAGGGTGCAGGTCACCAGGGTGACCTGGGCGCCCTCGGCGGTGTAGCGGGCCATGGTGGCGCCGTTGCCGATCGACTCGTCGTCGGGATGGGCGTGCACCAGCAGCAGGCGGCGGGTGGCGGCAGCGGTCATGGGGAGCAGCCTAACCACCGCCGCCCGGTGGACCGGCGCCGCCGTCAGAGCTTCAGGTCATTGAGCATCCCGGCGAGGTTGCTGGTCACCTGAGTGATCGAGGGTGCGATCGAACTGGACGCGAGGTAGAACCCCAGCAGTCCGCAGACGATCGCGTGGGCCAGCTTGAGGCCGGAGCGGCGGATCAGCACCACCACGATGACCAGCATCAGCATGGCCGCGGAGATGGACAGAGCCATGGCGGCTCACACCCCTTTCCGGGTGTACCGCCCGGGCTGGCGGGCGGCTAGGACCGTGCGGGACAGCGGCGAACCGGATATCGATCATCCGGATCACTGAACAAGGAATACCCGATCAGTGAGCTCCGCATTACTGTCCGTGAGTCCGTGTCCGCTCGATCATGGGGGCTCCGAAGGGGCGCAACGGCCGGTGGGAGGGGGTGCGGGGGACCGACCGGGCGACTTCCCGGCACTGCGCCGAACGAGTGATCACCGGCGGGTGGACGCCGTAGGGTGCGGCCATGACCAATGACGTTCACCCGGCCGGCACGGCCGCGGACAGCTTCCCCCGGCAGTACGCGCGGACCCAGCGCTACACCGTCGGCCGGCCCCGCTCCTTCGCGGTGGCCCCCGACGACGCCCGGGTCGTCTTCCTGCGCTCCCGGTCGGGCGGCGACCGGGCCAACCTGCTCTGGACCCTCGATCCGGCCACCGGCGCCGAGAGCGTGGCCGCCGACCCCGCCGCGCTGCTCGGCGGCGGCGAGGAGGACCTCTCGCCCGCCGAGCGGGCCCGGCGCGAGCGCAGCCGCGAGAGCTCGGCCGGCATCGTCGGCTACACCCTGGACGCCGCGGGCGAGTGCGCCGCCTTCGCGCTCTCCGGGCGGCTCTTCGCCGCCGACCTGGTCGCCGGCGGGGCCCGTGAGCTGCCCGCCGCCGGCCCGCTGCTCGACCCGCGGCTGTCGCCCGACGGCCGCTGGGTCGCCTACCCCACCACGGCCGGCGCGCTGCGGCTGACCGCCGTCGACGGCAGTGGCGACCGCGCGCTGGCCGAGCCCGAGGCGGCCGGGGTGACCTGGGGGCAGGCCGAGTTCATCGCCCAGGAGGAGATGGACCGCGACCGCGGCCACTGGTGGTCCCCGGACAGCGGGGTGCTGCTGGTCGCCCGGGCCGACGAAGCGCCCGTCCAGCGCTGGTGGATCGCCGACCCGGCCAACCCCGCCACCGTCCCCACCGAGGTCGCCTATCCGGCCGCCGGCACGCCCAACGCCGAGGTCACCCTCTGGCTGCTGGGCCTGGACGGCTCGCGCACCGAGGTGGTCTGGGACCGCGCCGCCCACCCGTACCTGGCCCGGGTGCACTGGTCGGCCGACGGCCCGCCGCTGCTGCTGGTGCAGGCCCGCGACCAGCGCTCGCAGCTGCTGCTGAGCGTCGACCTGGCGACCGGGGCCACCAGCGAGCTGCTCGCCGAGCGGGACGACGCCTGGCTGGAGCTGTTCCACGGGGTGCCCGCCTGGAGCCCGGACGGGCGGCTGGTGCGGATCAGCGACGAGCCGGGGCACCGCGCGCTCTTCGCGGGGGAGGTCCGGCTCACCGACGACAGCCTGCACCTGCAGGCCGTGCTGGCGATCGACGCCGAGGAGGCCCTCTGCCTGGCGAGCGCCGGCGAGGGCGCCGAGGACCAGACCCCAGGCCTGCAGGGCCTCTACGCCGTGCCGCTGGACGGCTCCGGCCCGCGCCAGCTGCACCGGGGCGCCGTGCTGGACGCGGTGCGCGGCGGCGAGGTCGCGGTCCTCTCCGGCGCGCACCTGGACCGGCCCGGCCAGTGGACCGAGGTGCGGCGCGGCGAGCAGCGGCTCGCGGTCGTCACCTCGTACGCCGAGACACCGGTGCTGACCACCCGTCCGGAGTTCCGGCTGGCCGGGGCGCGCCGGATCCCGGCCGCCGTGGTGCTGCCGAGCGGCTACGACCGCGAGCGCGACGGCCTGCTGCCGGTGCTGATGGACCCGTACGGCGGGCCGGGCGCCGCCAGGGTGGTGCAGGCCCACAACGCCTTCCTCACTTCGCAGTGGTTCGCCGACCAGGGCTTCGCCGTGGTGGTCGCCGACGGGCGCGGCACCCCGGGGCGCAGCCCGGCCTGGGAGAAGGCGATCGCCTTCGACTTCGCCGGGGCCACCCTGGACGACCAGGTCGAGGCGCTGCGCTCGCTGGCCGAGGAGTTCCCGCTGGACCTGGGCCGGGTGGCGATCCGCGGCTGGTCGTACGGCGGCTACCTCTCCGCGCTCGCGGTGCTGCGCCGGCCCGACGTCTTCCACGCGGCGGTGGCCGGCGCCCCGGTGACCGACTGGCGGCTCTACGACACCCACTACACCGAGCGCTACCTGGGCCACCCCGGGGAGCGGCCCGAGGTCTACGACGCCAACTCGCTGATCGCGGACGCGCCGAAGCTGGAGCGGCCGCTGATGATCGTGCACGGCCTGGCCGACGACAACGTGGTGGCCGCGCACACCCTGCGGCTCTCCTCCGCGCTGCTGGCCGCCGGCCGCCCGCACACCGTGCTGCCGCTCTCCGGCGTCACCCACATGACGCCGCAGGAGCAGGTGGCGGAGAACCTGCTGCTGCTCCAGGTGGCCTTCCTGCGGCAGTCGCTGGGGCTCTAGGGACCCCTGACGGCGGGGGCGGCATGACATCCGTCATACGCAGGACGCGACGGTGCACACTGCCGCCCCCGCCCTCGCGGCGGCGATCCTGGTCGGGTCAGCAAGACCGCGAACAGGACGGGGGAGTGGACATGGCCGAGGAAGTGGCCGCGTTCCGACAGGTGAGCAAGAGCTATGGCCGGGTCCAGGCGGTGAACGGCCTGGACCTGGCGTTGCACCCGGGCCAGACGGTGGCGCTGCTGGGTCCGAACGGGGCGGGCAAGTCCAGCAGCCTGGACCTGCTGCTCGGCCTGCGCGAGCCCGACCAGGGCAGCGTCACGCTCTTCGGTGGCGCCCCGCGCGCGGCGATCGAGGCCGGGCGGGTGGGCGCGATGCTGCAGAGCGGCGGGCTGATGACCGACGTCAAGGTCCGCGAGCTGGTGCAGCTGGCCTGCGACGTGCACCCGCGCGGCCACCGGTTGGCCGAGGTGCTGGCCGACGCCGGGATCGAGGAGATCGCCGACCGCCGGGTCGACAAGCTCTCCGGCGGCCAGGAGCAGCGGGTCCGGTTCGCGCTGGCGATCGCCGGCCGGAACGACCTGATCGTGCTGGACGAGCCGACCACCGGCATGGACGTCTCGGTGCGCCGGCAGTTCTGGGCCGCGATGCGCCGGCAGGCCGAGCAGGGCCGCACGGTGCTCTTCGCCACCCACTACCTGGAGGAGGCCGACTCGATCGCCGACCGGGTGCTGGTGCTGCACCGCGGGCGGTTGATCGCCGACGGCTCCTCGGCCGAGATCAAGGCCAAGGCCGGCGCCCGCCGGGTCAGCTTCGAACTGCACGACGCGGACGGCCTCCTGGAGGAGGCGGCGCTGCGCGCGCTGCCCGGCCTGGTGGCGCTGGAGATCAGCGGCCAAGGCACCGAGGTGCGCACCGTGCGGATCCGCTCCACCGACGCGGACGCCCTGGTGTCCGGCCTCTACCGGACCGGCTGCTACCCGCGCGGCCTGGAGGTCACCAGCCTCGGCCTGGAGCAGGCCTTCCTCACCATCACCGGCGAGCAGGACGAGCAGGACGAGCAGGACGAGCAGGACTCGCGGATCGCGAGCGGCACGGGAGCGGAGAGCGCGCGATGAGGACCCTGATCAAGCTGGAGATCCTGCGCACCCTGCGCAACCGGCGCTACCTCTTCTTCACCATCCTCTACCCGGCGCTGATGTACTTCTTCTTCGTCAGCGCCTACGGCAACGGGATGGCCGGCGGGGTGAGCGCCAAGTCGTACTTCATGGTCTCGATGGCCACCTTCGGCGCGGTCGGCGCGGTGCTCACCGGCAGCGCGCAGCGGATCTCGCTGGAGCGCAAGAGCGGCTGGGTGCGCCAGCTGCGGCTGACCGCGCTGCCCGGGCGGGCCTACGCGGTGGCCAAGATCTGCTCCTGCGCGGCGACCACGCTGCCGGCGATCCTGGTGGTCTTCGCCCTTGGCGAGCTCAAGGGCGTGCGGCTGGAGGCCGGGCAGTGGCTGGGTCTCGCCGCGGTGATCTGGCTGGGCAGCTTCGTCTTCGCGGCGCTCGGGGTGGCGCTCGGGTACGCGGCGGAGCCGAGCGCGGTGCAGCCGATCGTGATGATCGTCTACATGCTGATGTCCGCCTTCGGCGGCACCTGGTACCCGGTCTCCGGCACGTTGAAGAGCATCGCCCGGTTCAACCCGGTCTACCTCTACAACCAGTTGGCCGCCTTCATCCGCCCCGGCGTCTCCTTCGACACCACGGCCGCCGCCGAGCTGGCCGGATTCCTGGTGGCGTTCGTCGTCGCCGCGGGCTACCTGTACCGCCGGGACACCAAGCAGGCATGATGTCCCGCATGCCCGACGCGCCCCTGGACCACCGCCCCGACCAGCTCGGGCGGGAGGGCCAGGGGCGCTCGAAGCCCGGGGCCTACCCCGGCTCGACCCCGGAGACCCGCAAGCAGGTGCTGGTGAAGCTCTGCTGGATGCTGCTGTGGATGCTCTACCTGTACTACCCGGTGCAGGACCTGGTGACCGGCCACTATTCGGTTCCGGTGCGGGTGGCCGGCTGGGTGGCGCTGGCGGCGTTCCTCGCCGGCTACCTGGTGCTGGTCTTCTTCCGCTCGATGCGGGGCGTCCGGTGGCGGGGCAGCTACCCGCTGCTGGTGCTGATGGCGGCGATCGCGGTCACCACCGGGTGCACCCTGAGCGGCAACTGGCTGGGCCTCTTCCCGTACCTCTCGGTGGCGGTCGGCGCGGTGCTGCCGGCGCGGTTCGCTCTGCCGGGGGTGGCCCTCGTCACCGCGATGGTGGCCGCGGAGGGGCTGGCCACCGGTGCGCGCAGCGGGGCGTTGACCAGTCTGCTGGTCCCGACCTTCCTGAGCGGCGCGGCGATGACCGGTCTGCAGCAACTGGTCGGCGCGATGCGCGAACTGCGCGAGGCGCGGGAGACCGCCGCGCAGCTGGCGGCGGCCGAGGAGCGGCTGCGGATGGCCCGCGACCTGCACGACCTGCTCGGGCACTCGCTCTCGCTGATCACGCTGAAGAGTGAGCTGGCCGGGCGGTTCATGGACGCCGACAAGGACGAGGCCGCCCGCGCCCAGGTGGCCGACATCGAGCAGGTGGCCCGGCAGTCGCTGATCGACGTGCGCGGCGCGGTCAGCGGTTACCGCCGGCCCACCCTGGGCGTCGAACTGGCTGCTGCCCGCAGCGCGCTGGCCACTGCCGGGGTCACCTTGGAGGCGCCGCCCGCGGTGGCCGAGGACCGCCCGGGGCTGGGGGTCGCCGAGGCGGAGACACTGGCCTGGGTGCTGCGGGAGTCGGTCACCAACATCGTCCGGCACGCCGACGGCGCCACCCACTGCACCCTGGCGATGGACGAGACCTGGGACGGCGAGGGCGCCCGGTTCGCCGTCCTGGAGATCAGCGACAACGGCCGCGGCCCCGGCAAGGCCGGCCCCGGAAACGGCCTGTCCGGCCTGGACGAGCGGCTGGCCCTGGTCGGCGGCCGCCTGGAGACCTCGCCGGGCCGCGGCGGCAAGGGCTTCCGGCTGCGCGCCCTGGTGCCGCTGGGCGTGCGGGTGGAGGCGTAGGGCGCTCGTTCGTGGGCGCGGCTCGGCCGGACAGGACCAGCTTGATCTTCAACCTGTGCGGCGGGGGCCGAGCAGGCCGCGGGAGCGCAGCACGTGGCGCTCCAGCGGGGCGAAGACCAGCAGGTCGATGCCGACGCCCACGAGCAGGATCAGGATGATGGTGGCCAGCACCCCGGGCATGTCCTGCGCCTCGCGGGCGTTCTCCAGCGTCTGGCCCAGGCCCAGGCCCAGATCGGGGGAGCTGGCGATCAGTTCGGCGGCCATCAAGGAGCGCCAGGCGAAGGCCCAGCCCTGTTTGAGGCCGGCCAGGTAGCCCGGCAGCGCGGCCGGCAGCAGGACGAACCGGATCCCGCGCAGGCCCCGCGCCCCCAGGTTGCGGCCGGCCCGCAGGTGGATCGGCTGCACCTGGTCGACCCCCGCGACCAGCCCGTTGGCGATCGAGGGCACCGCACCGAGCAGCACCACGGCGTAGACGGTGGCGCCGCTGAGCCCGAACCAGATCACCGAGGCGGGCACCCAGGCGACCGAGGGGATGGCCTGCAGGCCGGAGAGGATCGGGCCGATCGCGGCCCGCACCAGCCTGCTCCTGGCCACCAGCAGCCCGATCGGGGTGCCGATCAGCACCGAGGCCAGGAAGCCGAGGGCGCCGCGCGAGAGCGAGGTCCAGATGGTGCCGAGGATGGTGCCTTCGAGCCACTGCTCGTGCAGGCTGCGCCAGACGTCCAGCGGCCCCGGCAGCAGGTCGGGGCGCTTGAGGTGGGCGGCGCAGGCCAGTTGCCAGAGCAGCAGCACCAGCGCGATCGCGGTCAGCGGCGGCAGCGCCCTGGCGGCCAGGGCGCGCGTCAGCGAGCGGCGCTCGGGGGCGGTGCTCTCCAGGGCGTCCAGGCCGGCGCCCAGGTCGGCCAGGTCGGCCAGGGAGGAGTCTTCGGTGCCGGTCTTGGTCTCGGCGCCGGTGCTGGTGCTGTTGCCGGTTGTCCCGCCGGCGGGCTGTTGGCAGGTCTCAGTGTTGGACATGGCGGCGGATCTCCTCCCGGAGCTGGTCGGTGATCCCGGCGGCGAGGCCGGCCACCGCGGCCGACTCGGTCCGGCGTGGCTGCGGCAGGTCGATCCGCCACTCCCGGGCCACCCGGCCGGGCCGGGAGGAGAGCAGCACCACCCGCTGGGCCAGTCGCACCGCCTCGCGGACGTTGTGGGTGACGAAGACGACGGAGGTCCGCGTGCCGCTCCAGATCCGGATCAGCTCCTCGTGCAGTACGTCGCGGGTGATCGCGTCCAGCGCGGCGAAGGGCTCGTCCATCAGCAGCACCTCGGCGTCCTGGGCCAGCGCCCGGGCCAGCGCGACGCGCTGGCGCATGCCGCCGGAGAGCTCGTGCACCCGCTTGCGGTGGGCGCCGCCGAGGCGGACCAGCTCCAGCAGCCGCTGCGCCTCGGGGCGGCGCTCGCCGCGCGGGACCCCGCGCAGCCGAAGTGCCAGCTCGATGTTCTGGCCCGCGGTCAGCCAGGGCAGCAGCGCGTGCTCCTGGAACATCAGCGCCGCCCGGCCGCCGGGCAGTTCGATCCGGCCGGCGGTGGGGTGCTCCAGCCCGGCGATCAGGTTGAGCAGGGTCGACTTGCCGCAGCCGGAGGCGCCGAGCAGGCAGAGGAACTCGCCCTGGGCGACCTCCAGGCTGATGTCGGACAGCACGGGACCGGCGGCGCTGCCGGGGCGGCCGAAGGACTTGGACACCTGCCGCAGGGTGACGGCGGCCGGTGGCACGGTGCTGGGCGGTGCGGTGCTGCTGGGTGGTGCGGTGCTGCTGGGTGGTGTGGTGGCGCCGAGCGGTGCGGTGCTGCTGGGTGGTGCGGTCGTACGCGGTGCGGTCATACGCGGTTCGGGCCTTTCGTTACTGGGTGCCGAGGCCGGCGGCGGTGACGCCCGGCCGGTGCTCGGCGGCGAGCACCTGGTTGAGCGGGGCCAGGTCGTAGATGCCGGCCAGGTCGGGCGGGTCGAGCAGGCCGGCGGTCACCGCGTGCGCGGCCTGCGCCCTGAGGGTGGCGGCGAGCGGGTCGTCGGTGACGGTGAAGGCGGACCAGGCCCGCTCCAGCACGGCGGGGGGCAGCGCCTTGCCGGTCAGCGCTCGGAGCGCGGCGCCGGCCTGCTGCTTCGCCTCGTCCGGGTGGGCGCCGATCCACGCGTTGGTCTCCACCGAGGCGGTCAGCACCGCGCGCACCACGTCCGGGTGGGCGCGCAGGAAGGCCGGCGAGACGACCACGTTGGTCGACACGAACGCGCCGTCCGGCCAGAGCGAGCGCTCGTCCACCAGCACCTTGGCGCCCTCGGCGACCAGTTGGGAGGCGACCGGCTCCGGGACCCAGGCGGCGTCCAGCCGACCGGCGGCGTAGGCCGCGGGGGTCAGCGCGTTGTCGGTGCGGACCACCGAGACATCGCCCCGGCCGGTCCTGGGGTCCTCCCGGAACCCGTGTGCGGACAGGAAGTCGAGCAGCGCGACGTCCTGGGTGTTGCCCAGCTGCGGGGTGGCGACCTGCTTGCCCCGCAGGTCGGCCACGTCGCTGATCCGGGCCGGGTTGACCACGAGTTCGGCACCCCCGGAGGTGGCGCCGGAGATGATCCGCAGCGCCTGTCCGCCGGACTTGGCCCAGCCGTTGACCGCCGGTGCCGGGCCGATCCAGCCGATGTCGATGGCACCGGAGTTGAGCGCCTCGATCTCGGCCGGTCCGGCGTTGAAGACCTGGGTGCGCAGCCGGGTGCCGCCCAGGGCCCGGGCGAACCGCCCGTCCCAGGTACCGATCAGCGCGGTGGCGTGGGTGAGGTTGGCGAAGTAGCCGATCCGGACGGTGCCCGCGGAGAGCTCGGCGCCGCTCGCGGCCGGGCCGGGCGCACCGGCGCCGTAGCGGGTGGGCGCCTTGGAGCCGTAGCCGCAGCCGGTCAGCAGGGCGAGGGCGGCGGCGAGGGCGATGGCCAGCGCGGTGACGAGGGCGGGGTGGTGGTGCGGGCGGTGGTGCGGGCGGTGGGTGGTGGTCACAGCAGGCCCCTCTCCAGCAGGGCGGCGCGCAGCGCGGCCACCGACTCCTCGACGGACTGCAGATGGGTCTCCAGCCGCAGGTCGGCGGTGACGGGCGGTTCGTACGGCGCGTCGATGCCGACCAGGCCCTTGAGCATGCCGTCGGCGTGCCGGGCGTACAGGCCCTGCACGTCGCGTTCCGCGCAGACCGCCAGCGGCGCGGCCACGTGCACCTCCAGGAAGCAGACGCCACCCACCGCGTGGCCCCGGGCCACCGCCGCCCGGTCCTCGGCGTAGGGGGCGAGGACCGGGACCAGCACCAGGACGCCGTTGCGGGCCAGCACCTGGGCAGCCCGGCCGATCCGCCGCACGCTGGTGCCGCGGTCCGCGCGTGACAGGCCCAGGCCGGCCGGCAGGAAGCGGCGGGCCTGGTCGGTGTCCAGCACCTCGACCCGCCGGCCCCGCCGGGCCAGGTCGTCCGCCAGCGTGCCGGCCACCGTGGACTTCCCGGCGCTGGGCAGCCCGGTCAGCCACACCGTCGCTCCCGGCGGCCGGGGCCATCGGCTGTCACGCACCTCGCCTCACCTCCTCCTCGTCCTTCCCGGTCGCGACCCTTCTGGCGGCCCGTCAGCTCGGTGCGGCGGTGACCCGGAAGTCCCGGGCGGTGGCCGTGATGGCCTCGGCCAGCTCCGCGCTGCTCGTGCCGCGGAACCGGAAGCGGCCCCCGACGTGCTCGTAGTACGCGTCGGCCGCCGGGATCACCTCGCCCGGCCGCAGCAGTGACTCCGCGTACGGGCCGGGCACCCGGCCGACCATCGGGGTGACCTCCAGCACCCGGCAGGGCCGCGCCGCCGGGGCGCCGACCAGCAGCCAGCCGGCCAGCTCGCCGGTCGGCGCGGGAGCGCCGCTGGACGCGGGGGGTGCGCCCAGTGCGATCCGGAAGGCCGCCTCCATCAGGTCGTAACCGTGCACGTCGCGCCAGAGGAAGGGGATCTCCGCGCCGCCGACCCGGGCCCCGATCTCCAGGAAGCTGCAGACCGGGCGGCCTGGCCGGCCTGGCGCCGGGCGCTCGACGAAGACCTCCAGGTGGAAGACGAGCGGCCCGGCGGACAGCGCGCGCACCACCTGCTCGGTGAACTCGGCGATCGCGGCGTTGACTTCGGGATCGTCCTCCTCCACCGAGCCGAGGTACTGGCCGCTGCGGAAGTCCAGGCAGGTGTGCAGGTAGCGGGAGGCCCGGCAGGGTCCGAGGGCCCGGCCGTCGAAGACCCCGTCCACGTGGTAGATCTGGTGCGGGACGAACTCCTGCACCAGAAGCGGCACTTGGTCGTCGAAGGCGATCGCCTGGGCCTGCTCGGGGCCGGCCACCTTGCGCACGCCCTCGCTGGAGCTGCCGACCCGCGGCTTGACGATCACCGGCCAGCCGAACTTCTCGCCGAAGCCGGCCACCTCCTCCGCGCTCTGCACCGAGGCGAACTCCGGTACCGCCAGGCCGTGTTCGAGCACGGCCGTGGCCATTACCAGCTTGTCCCGGAACGGCAGCAGCTGCTCGGGCAGCTGTCCGGGCCACCCGTGCTCGGCGCGCAGCTGGGCGGCCACCGACAGGTCGTCCTCCTTGAGCGCGACCACCGCGTGCTGCGGGCCGTGCCGCCGGGCCAACTGCTCGACGGCCGGGCGGACCTGGGCCAGATCGTCGGTCGCGGTCACCAGCACGGTCTCCACGGCGCCGGGCGGCACCGCGGCGACACCGACCTCGGTGGTGATGTAACTGACCCTGGTCCGCCCGTGGTCCAGGTAGCGCGCGTAGTCGGCGTACCGGTCCCGCCAGCGGTGGATGACGGTGATGTGGCCGCCGGGGTCGAGAGGCGTCATGAGGCGTGCCCGGGGGTCGGCTCCGCCAGTCGGTAGAAGCCGGGCCCGTCAAGGTACTTGATGGTGTTGAGGTCGCGCAGCAGCACGTCCGGCACCGGGTGGGCCAGGCCGATGGTGACCGGCCAGGTCATGTCGTCCACGGTGCGCCGCAGCCGACCGCCGACCGGTACCAGCAGCCGGGTGTCGTGGTGGCTCTCCAACTGCTCGACCACCGGCAGCAGCGGGTAGCCGGCCAGCGTGCCCTCGAACGGGGCGGCCAGCGTGGCGATGCCCACGTGCGAGTGGATCCGGTAGCTCTGGCCGACCTGCTCGTGGAAGCGCTCGGGGCGCGCGTAGGCGTCGACCACCCAGTCCAGCTGGGACTGGCCGGTGCCCACCCGGGCGTAGTACGGCTTGTCCAGGCCGGACAGCCGGGCGCCCACCTCCACCAGGCAGGGGCCGTCCGGAGTCAGCTTGATCTCGAAGTGGCCCGGCCCGTGCCGGATCCCGAGCGCGTCGAGCACCTCGAAGGCGTAGGGCACCAGTTGGTCCTGGACCTCGCCGTGCCGGGGCAGCAGGTAGGCACCGGCGATCAGGTCCCGCACGCCGTTGGTGTCGACCTTGGTGTACTTCCAGATGTCGGTCACCTGGTGGCGGCCGTCGCGGCTGACCGTGTTCACCACGTACTCGCCGCCGAACAGGTACTCCTGGGCGACGGCGGCGCCGTTGGCGCCGCCGAAGATGGTCTCCTTGGTGAGGATCGCCCGATAGGCCGCCAGCGCGGCGGCCGGCTCGTCGCAGAAGGCCACCCCGTCACCGGCCGCGCTGCGCAGCGGCTTGACCACCACCCGCCCGCCGATCTCCCGGTGCCAGGAGGCGAGTTCGGCCTCGTTGGTGACCAGCAGCTGGCGGGCGGCGCGCAGCCCGGCGCGCCGGACCGTCTCGATCTGGACGTGCTTGTCCCGGCGGGCCGGGCTCAGCGCGGTGCCGTTGGTCGGCAGGCCGAGCTCCTCGCTCAGCCGGTCGGCCAGCTCCACCCCGAGCTCGCCGGCGGCCAGCACGGCGACCGGCTCGTGCTTGGCCACCGCGCGCAGCGTCTCCGCCAGGTCGCCGAGGTGGACGATGTTGTCGATGAAGTCCTCGGTGACGTGGCCCGCGCTGTAGACCAGCGGCGGGGTGGCGGTGCTCTGCACCCGCACCGTGGCGAAGCCGGCCCGGTGGAACTCCGGGGCCAGCCTGCGGGTGGACATGTAGGTGTCGACGATGACGACGGTTCCCGCGGTGGTCATGGCTCAGGCCTCCTGAGCGGGCTCGCCGACCGGGCGGGGCCGGTGGTGGGCGTAGAACTTCTTGGTCGGCTCCAGCACCTCCCAGGTGCCCACGAAGCCCGCGGGCACCGTGATGCAGTCGCCGGAGCTGAAGGTGCGGGCCCGCCCGGCGCTGTCGGTGATCACGACCTTGCCGTAGAGCATGTAGTAGAACTCGTCCTCCACGTACTGGGCGTGGAACTTGCCGGGGCCGCTCTCCCAGATGCCGGTGATGAAGCCCGAGTCGGCGCTGGTGAAGTGGAGCGAGTCGGTGATGCCCAGCTCGCCGGAGATCACCTTCTCCGGGCCCATCACCACGTGCTCGACGGTGGCCGGGGTGACACCCATGATGGCGATGCTGTCGATCGAGATCTCAGTCATGGTCGGTCCCTTCTGCGATGTGGCCGCCCGCGGTCGCGAGCGGCGGTCGAGCGGTGCGCACCGGCCGGCCGGTGCGCAGCTGCTGGGCGGCCAGGGCCGCCCGGTGGCCCGCGGCGGGCCCGGTCTTGAAGCCCCCGCCGGAGAATCCGCAGGCCACGACGGTGCGCGGAGTCCCGGGAACCACTCCGAGGGCCGGTCCCGCGGGCGGGTAGAGGTCGGTCCCGTACGCGCCGGTGCGGAAGGCCGCCTCGGCGAGGAAGGGCAGGCGCAGGGCGGTGCCGGCGCGGATCGCCGCGACCTGCGCCGGGGTGAGCGCACGGCCCGAGCGCTCGGGGACCTCCCACTCCGGGACCGGGCAGCCGGCCAGGAAGGCGTCCGCGCCGTCGGGGCGGCCCCAGACGCCGCTCACCAGGTCGACCAGGGTGGGCAGGGTGTGCCCGCCGCGGTCGAAGATCCCGTAGCGGATCCGCCTGGTGCGGGCGCCGGCCAACTCGGGCAGGCGGTCGCCGAGCAGGGCGGGGGTCGCGCAGCCGGTGGCCAGCAGTACGACGTCGGCGCGCAGCGGCGGCCGGTCGGTGGCGGTGGTGCCGCCGGTGCCGGTGCCGGTGCCGGTGCCGCTGCTGCCGCTGCCGGTGGTGCTGGCGGCAGCGCTGGTGGCAGCGGTGGTGGCGGTGCTGGTGGCGGCCGTGGCCGGGCGCAGCTCGGCCGTGCCGTCCGGGCCGGCCGCCAGGGCGCCGAGCTCCCAGTCGAGCAGCGCCGTCGCCCCGGCCCGCCCGGCCTTGTCCAGCAGCACCGCGAGCGCCACCGCCGCGACGGCGTAGCCGCCGTGCGGCTCCCAGACCGCCCCGGCCAGGCCGCGGCCGTCCAACTCGGGCCAGCGGTGGCTCAGTTCCGCTGGGTCCAGCAGCTCGGCGGCCAACCGCGCCCGGGTCAGCGCGCGCACGCCGGCCTCGGCGTCGGCCAGGTGCTCGGGGCCGAGCAGGGTCAGCGCGCCGGTGCGCCGGAAGCCGTAGCGGCCCGCGTCCGCCCGGCCCCAGAGCCGGCGGAACGAATCGATCGCCAACTCCCTTGCCCCAGAGCCAGGTTCGAAGGCACGGAGCAGCGCGCCGGAGACCGCGCTCGCCGAGCCACCGAGCCGCCCGCCGTCCAGCAGCACCACCCGGGAGCCCGCACGCGCCGCCTCCAGCGCCGCGGCCCGCCCGACGATCCCGGCGCCCACCACGGCCACGTCGTAGCGCTCGTCGGCCGTCACGGGAGCGGCGGCCGGGCGGACCGGCACCACCTCCCAGCCCTGGCCGCCGGTGGCGCCGAGCGGATCGCCCACCGTGTCGAACCGCTCGGCCGGCTCGCCGCGGACCTGCGCGAGCAGCTCCGCGCCGCGCCGCCCCGGGTGCTTGGCCAGGGCCGAGGCGAGTGCGGCGAAGGCGGCGGTCACCCTGCTCTGCGGGCCGCCCGCGATCCGGGCCACCAGGGCGCCGTGCGCGGCCGGGCCGGCCAGTCCGGCGAACTCGGGCACGTCGCAGTCGTCGCTCACCACCACCAGGCCGCCGTCCGGGGCGGGCCCGTGGCGCCGCAGCATGGCGGCCACCCGGTGGTGTTCGCCGCAGTACACCCGCGCGGTGCCCGCCGGGGTGTCGAGCGCCGGGCCGCCGTGCCCCGCCGCGGTGCCGTCGTGCACGGCGACGGCCCGCTCGCCGCCCGCCGCCGTGAGCAGCTCGGCCAGCCGCCGGCCGTAGCCCGTGGCGTCGTGCACCACCGCCAGCCGCCGCTGCCCGGCGCGCCGGCAGGCGCGGACGATCGCCGCCGCCTGCCCCGCGTCGTCGGGGCAGAAGCGCAGGGCCGCTCCGGCGTGCGGCTTCAGCAGGCCGTGGGCGGTGGCCAGCGGCAGCAGCACCGGCAGCCCGGCGGCGCGGTAGACGGGCAGCGCCAGGGCTGCCCCGGTGCTGTTGAAGTGGCCGAGCACGGCGGCGAACCGGCCCTCGCCGACCACCCGCCGGGCGATCCGGGCGGCCCGCTCGGCCTCGCCCCGGTCGTCGATCGGCTCCCAGCGGACGGGGTAGCCGCGCACCGCCAGCGCACCCGCGGTGAGCAGCTCGCCCCACTGCGCGCGCGGCCCGCTGAACGGGCCGACCACGGCGACGGTGGGCTGCCCGGCCTCGGGCGGCGCCTGCCCGGGCAGCCGGTCAGACATCGGCGCCGGCTCCGAAGACGGGCCCGTCCGGGGTGAACAGCTTGGTCCCCGGGGCCGGGGCGGTCAGCGCGGCGGCGTCCACCGGGCGGCCCGGGTCGGCCGACAGCAGCGCGGCCAGCCGCTCCGCGCCGGCCGGCAGCACCGGAGCGGCCCAGGCCGCGAGCGCCGAGGCGGCGGCCAACTGCGCTGCCAGCGCGGCCCGTCGGGCGGCCGGGTCGGGCTCGTGCGCCTGGACATGGCCGAAGTCGCGCACGCAGCGCACCGCCTCGTCCAGCAGGTCGAGCGCCCGCCGCGGGTCGAACCCCCGCACCGAGTAGGCCTCGCGCAGCTCGTCGGCGGTCCGCTCCAGGCGGCCCCGCAGCAACTCCCAGGCCGGCCCGGCCGGCTGCTCCGCGGGCGCCACCGAGTCGCACTCCTGCCTGACGGCCGCCAGCAGGCGGCGCAGCCAGCCGTTCCACTCGCGGTCCAGGTGCCGGCGGGCCTGCTCCAGGTCGCCGTGCTCGAAGCTGCTCTGGCGGCCGTTGGGGCGGTCCCGCAGCAGCTGGTAGCGCAACGTGTCGGAGTCGTGCTCGGCCAGCGCGTCCAGCGCCCAGACGGCGTGCCGGCGGCTGGTGGAGAACTTCTTGCCCGCCAGCCGGTAGAACTCGTTGACCACGAAGGCGCTCGGCAGCGGCAGTTGCCCGTCCCAGGCCATGAACAGGCTCGGGAAGAGCACCGCGTGGAAGTAGCCGTTGTCGAAGCCGAAGAACTGCACCGGCCCGCGCTGCGGCCGCTCGCCCGCCGGGTCGTACTCCAGCAGGTAGCCGGGGGCCATCTCGAACCAGACGTAGATCCGCTGGTCGGTGAAGCCCGGCACCGGCACCGGCACGCCCCAGTCGCCCGGGTGGCTGACCGCGATCTCCGGCAGGCCGGCGGCCGCCATCGTCTCGCAGAGCGCCCGCAGGTGCGGCGGCATGTCGACCTCGGCCCAGAACGCGGCCAGGCGCTCGGCGAACGGCGCCAGCGGCAGGAAGAGCCGGGTCTGCTCGCGCGGCACGGCCGCGCTCCCGCACACCACGCAGTGCGGATCGCCCAGGTCGCCGCACTCGTTGGGCCGTCCGCACGGCTCGCAGGCGTTGCCGTTGGAGCTCTCGCCGCAGTGCGGGCAGGAGCCGACCAGGTAGGCCTCGTAGAGCCAGCGCCCGCAGGGCTCGCAGTAGGGCAGCGGGCGGGTGCGCGGCACGATCGCGCCCTGCCGGTGCAGTTCGGCGAAGAAGCGCTGGACGAAGTCGGTGTAGCCGGGCTGCTCGCGCGGCAGCACCACGGTGTCGAAGTCGATGCCGGCGGCCGTCCAGGCGGCCCGGATCCGCTCGCCGTAGCCGTCGGCCACCTGCGCCCCGGTGCGCTCGCTGAGCAGCCCGCGCACCGGGACGTAGCTCTGGTGGTCGTCCAGCCCGGTGGTCATCCGCACCGGGGTGCCCTCGGCGGCCAGGAAGCGGCGCAGCACGTCCACCGCGAGGTAGGGGCCGGCCAGGTGGCCCAGGTGCAGGTCGCCGTTGGGGGTGGGCGGGGTGGCGGTGAGCCAGGTCGGCGCCGCTGTCATGCCTGCTCCTGTCACGCCTGGCCCCGTCACGCCTGCCCCCCGCCCGGCTGCTCGTGCAGCGGCCAGTAGCAGGAGACCCAGCTCAGCGTCTGCGCCGCCTCGTTGAGCACCACGTGCTCCTTGTTGCGCGGGATGATGATCACGTCGCCGGGTCCCGCGGTGCACCGCTCGCCGCCGATGTCGACCGTGCCGGTGCCGGTGAGCATGATCATCACCTCGTCCTGGTCGTGGCAGTCGGGTGCGGACCTGCCGTTGGCGGGCAGGTAGCAGGCCATCGCGCCGAACGGCGGCTCCTCGCCCTGCCCGGCCCAGGGCACGAGGCGCTGGCAGGCCATGCCGAACTCGCTCTCGGCGTTCGCCTGCGCCATGGTGAACTTGGTGATCACGGCTGACTCACTTCCTGGTCTCGGTCGGTACCGGGCCGATCAGTTGGCGCTCGGCCTGCCGTTCGGCGGTGCCGTCGGCCGGCAGGTCCGCGGCGGCGCGCTCCAGCACCGAGTCGAGGATCTCCCCGGCCCGCACCGCCGCGTTGGAGAGCAGCGAGGAGGTGATCCCGTGGGTGTGCTCGGTGCCGCCGCACAGGTAGACCCCGCCGCGCACCCGGGGGTCGGTGGCCACCCGGTAGTCGCGGTCCACCACCAGACGGTCCCGCTCGTCGGTCCACAGCAGTGCTCCGACCTCGCCGAGCAGGGTGCGCGGGTCGGTCGAGCGGTAGCCGGTGGCGCACACCAGCAGGTCGGCCTCCAGGGCCTGGGTCGCGCCGGTGGGCGCGTGCCGGACCGTCACCTCCACGCCCTTGCCCCGCGGTACCGCGCCGACCAGCGAGGTCATGTTGAGCAGCCGCAGCCGGCGCTCGTTGCGGACCTTCTCCTGGTACCAGCTGCCGTAGAGGCCCTCGATCAGGTCCACGTCCACCACCGAGTAGTTGGTGTTGGCGTGGTAGCGCATCAGCTCGGACTTGGCGTCCTCGGGGGCGTGGTAGAAGTCGTCCACCGCGGCCGGGTCGAAGATCCGGTTGGCCAGCGGGCTGTCGTCGCTCTGGCTGTAGCCGTAGCGGGCGAAGACCGCGCAGACCTCGGCGTCGGGGAAGGCGCGGTAGAGGTAGTCGGTGACCTCCGCCGCGCTCTGGCCGGCGCCGAGCACCACGAAGCGGCGCGGCGCGGTGCCCGCCAGTTCGCCGATCCGGTTCAGCAGCACCGAGCTGTGCCAGACGCGGTCCGAGGGCTGCAGCCCCTCCGGCAGCCGCGGGTCCAGGCCGGGGGCCAGGATCAGGTTGCGGGCGGCCCTGACGACCAGTTCACCGGTGTGCCGCTCCCGCGCGACGACCTCGAAGTGGGTGACCGTCCCGGCCACCTCGACGGGGCGGGCCGAGACGACCTCGTGGTCGTAGCGCACCAGGTGGCCCAACTGCTCGGCGCACCAGCGCAGGTAGTCGTGGAACTCGACCCGGGTGGGGTAGAGCATCTTGTGGTTGATGAAGTCGACCAGCCGGTCCTTGGCGTGCAGGTAGGCCAGGAAGCCGAAGCCGCTGGACGGGTTGCGCATGGTGGCCAGGTCCTTGAGGAAGGAGACCTGCATGGTCGCCCCCTCCAGCAGCATCCCCGGGTGCCAGCTGAAGGCCGGTTTCTGCTCCAGGAACTCCGTCTCCAGGCGCCGGGCGCCCGGCCGCGCGTTGTGTTCGGCGGCCGCGATCGCCACCGCCAGGTTCGAGGGGCCGAACCCGATGCCGAGCAGGTCGAGGACCGACCCACCGGGCTGCGGCGCGGCCGGCTCGCCGTTCGTCCGCGCGTCCGCCCGGGGGGTCGGCGGGGTGTCGAGCGGGGTGCTCAGCGGAGCGTTCACCGGGGCGTTCACCGGCGCAGTTCCAGCGTGCAGCACTTCGCGCTGCCACCGGCCTTGAGCAGCTCGGTCATCTCGACGCCGATCGGCTCGAAGCCGCGCTCGCGCAGCCGGGCCGCCAGGTCCGCGGCGGCCTGCGGCAGCACCACGTGCCGGCCGTCGCTGACCGCGTTGAGGCCGAAGACCCCCGCGTCGGCGGCGGTGGCCAGGATCGCGTCCGGGTACAGCTCCTGGAGCACGGCCCGGCTCTCGGCGCTGAACGCCTCGGGGTAGTACATGACCTCGTCGTCGTCGAGCACGGCCAGCGCGGTGTCCAGGTGGTAGAACTGCGCGTTGACCAGGGTCAGTCCGACCACCGGCAGCTGGAACAGCTTCTCGACCTCGGTGTGCGACTCGGGGTCCGAGCGGAACCCGGAGCCGGCCAGGATGCGTTCGCCGGCCTGCAGGTAGTCGCCCTCGCCCTCGTTGACGCACTCCGCCTGCACCACCTCGGTGTAGCCCCGCGCCTCGAACCAGTCGAGGTAGGCGGCCGACTCGCCGGTGCGCTGCGGGTGGCGGAACCGCGCCACCATCGCGGTGTCGCCGCGGACGATGGCGCCGTTCGCGGCGAAGACCATGTCGGGCAGCCCCGGCACCGGCTCCAGCACCTCGACCGAGTGGCCCAGCTCCCGCAGCACCGCGCGCAGCCGCTCCCACTGGGCCGTCGCACGGCTGTTGGAGGTGGGCAGCTCGGGGTTCATCCACGGGTTGATCGAGTAGTTGACGTCGTAGTAGGTCGGCCGGCACATCAGGTACTGCCGGATCCGGGCCCGGCGCTCACCGGGCTGCCCCGCGTGCGATTGCATGACTTCTCCGTCTGTTGTGAAGGCTGGTGTGACCAGGCCCTGACTGGCAGGGCGGGTGGGGGATGGCCGGTTGACGGCGACTCAGCTGAGCACGCCCATGGCGCGCAGCCGCCGCACGATCAACTGGGCCGCCGCCTCGGGCTGGTGCGCCGAGGTGTCGATCCAGACGTCCGGGCGCTCGGGGGGCTCGTAGGGCGAGTCGATGCCGGTGAAGTCGCTGATCTGCCCCTGCCGGGCCCGGCGGTAGAGCCCCTTGGGGTCGCGCTGCTCGGCGACGGCGAGCGGGGTGTCCACGAACACCTCGCAGAACTCCCCGTCCTCGACCATCCGGCGGGCCATGTTCCGCTCCGCCCGGAACGGCGAGATGAAGGAGACCAGCACGATCAGCCCGGCGTCCACCATCAGCGCGGCCACCTCCGCGACCCGGCGGATGTTCTCCACCCGGTCGGCCTCGGTGAAGCCCAGGTCGCGGTTGAGGCCGTGCCGGACGTTGTCGCCGTCCAGCAGGTAGGTGCGCTTGCCCAGGCCGTGCAGGTGGCGCTCCAGGGCGTTGGCGATGGTGGACTTGCCGGCACCGGAGAGCCCGGTCAGCCAGACCACGCACGGCCGCTGGCCGCTGAGCCGCGCCCGGGCCCGCTTGTCCACGTCCACCGCCTGCCAGTGCAGGTTGGCGGCCTGCCGCAGCGGGCCGTCCAGCAGCACCGCGCCGACCGTGGCCTGCGACTCGGGGTCGATCAGCAGCAGGCCGCCGGTGTCGCGGTTGGCCCGGTACGGGTCGAAGGCCACCGGCCGCTCCAGCGCCAGCTCGCCGACCCCGATCTCGTTCAGCGCCAGCTGCTCGGCGGGCCGCTGCTCCAGGGTGTTGACGTCGACGGTGTACCGCAGCCCGGTCACCGTCCCGCCGACCACCCGGGTGCCGGCCTTGACCAGGTAGCGGCGGCCGGGGGTGAGCGGCTGCTCGTCCAGCCAGATCAGGTGGGCCTCGAAGCGGTCGGCCACCTGGGCCGGGGAGTCGGCGGCGCAGAGCAGGTCGCCGCGGCTCACGTCGACCTTCTCGGCCAGCGTGACGGTCACCGACTGGCCGGCCACCGCCTCGTCCAGGTCGCCGTCCCAGGTGACGATCCGGGCGATCCGCGCCTCCTGCCCCGAGGGCAGCACCCGCACCCGGTCGCCGGGGCGGACGCTGCCGCCGGCCACCTGGCCCGCGTAGCCGCGGAAGTCCGCGCTCGGCCGGCTGGCCCGCTGCACCGGGAGCCGGAAGGCCCTCGGGTCGGCGGCGGTACCGGGCAGCGGCATCGTCTCCAGGTGCTCCAGCAGCGAGGGCCCGGAGTACCAGGGGGTGTGCGGGCTGGGCGCGGTGACGTTGTCGCCGCGCAGCGCCGAGAGCGGGATGCAGGTCACCCCGGTCAGCCCCAGGCCCGCGGCGAAGGCGCGGTACTCCGCGCTGATCCGCTCGAAGACCTCGCGCGAGTAGTCCACCGCGTCCAGCTTGTTGACCGCGAGGACCACCTGCTCGATGCCCAGCAGGTGCACCAGGAAGCTGTGCCGGCGGGTCTGCGTGAGCAGGCCCTTGGCGGCGTCCACCAGGATCACCGCGACGTCCGCGGTGGAGGCGCCGGTGACCATGTTGCGGGTGTACTGCTCGTGGCCCGGAGTGTCGGCGACCACGAAGCGCCGCCGCGCGGTGGCGAAGTAGCGGTATGCGACGTCGATGGTGATGCCCTGCTCGCGCTCGGCCAGCAGCCCGTCCACCAGCAGGGCCAGGTCGGGCTCGCCGTCCGTGGTGCCCGAGCGCAGCGAGTCGGCCGCCAGCGCGGCGCTCTGGTCCTCCAGCACCAGCCCCGCCTCGTGCAGCAGCCGGCCGATCAGGGTGCTCTTGCCGTCGTCCACGCTGCCGCAGGTCAGGAAGCGCAGCTGGCCGACGTCCCGCTGGGCGAGCAGGTACTCCTCGACGTCCGCGGTGAGGTCCGGCGTCATCAGAAGTAGCCCTCCTGCTTCTTGCGCTCCATGGCGCCCGCGGTGTCGTGGTCGATCGCCCGCCCCTGCCGTTCGGAGGTGCGGGCCGTCATCACCTCGCGCAGGATCGCCGGGACGGTGTCGGCGGTGCTCTCGATCGCGCCGGTCAGCGGGTAGCAGCCGAGGGTGCGGAAGCGCACCTGCCGCTGCTGGGGCCGCTCGCCGGGGGCGAGCCGGAAGCGCTCGTCGTCGACCATCAGCAGCATCCCGTCGCGCTCCACCACCGGGCGCCGGGCGGCCAGGTAGAGCGGGACGATCGGGATCTTCTCCAGGTAGATGTAGTGCCAGACGTCCAGCTCGGTCCAGTTGGAGAGCGGGAAGACCCGCACCGACTCGCCGCCGGAGCGCCTGGCGTTGTAGAGGTGCCACAACTCGGGGCGCTGGCGCCGGGGATCCCACTGGTGCTGCGCGGAGCGCATCGAGAAGACCCGCTCCTTGGCCCGGGACTTCTCCTCGTCCCGGCGGGCCCCGCCGAGCGCGACGTCGAACCGGTGGGCGTCCAGCGCCTGCCGCAGCCCCTGGGTCTTCCACAGGTCGGTGTGCTGGGAGGCGCCGTGGTCGAAGGGGTTGATGCCCTTGGCGCGCGCCTCGGGGTTCTGGTGGACGATCAGGTCGAGCCCCAGCTCGGCGGCCGTCCGGTCGCGGAAGTCGATCATCTCCCGGAACTTCCAGGTGGTGTCGACGTGCAGCAGCGGCAGTGGCGGCCTGGCCGGGTAGAAGGCCTTCATGGTCAGGTGCAGCAGGACCGAGCTGTCCTTGCCGATCGAGTAGAGCAGGACCGGGCGTTCGCTCTCGGCGACCGCCTCCCGGATGATGTGGATGCTCTCCGACTCGAGCCGTTCCAGGTACGACAGCGAGCGCATCTAATGGCCTCCCTTGTCGGATAACCGCGTCTCCTGCGTGATCGCCGCGAGCAGCCGGGCGGCCAACTTCGGTCGGCAGACCACCAGATCGGGCAGGTAGGGGTCGGGCTGGTTGTAGCGCAGCGGCTCGCCGGTCAGGCGCGAGGCGTGCAGGCCGGCGGCGAGGGCGACGCCGACCGGGGCGGCCGAGTCCCACTCGAACTGGCCGCCCGCGTGCAGGTAGGCGTCGGCCTCGCCGCGCAGCACGGCCATGGTCTTGGCCCCGGCGGAGCCCATCGGGACGAGCTCGGCGCCGAGTTGCCGGGCCACCCGGACAGCCACCTCCGGGGGCCGGCTGCGGCTCACCAGGATCCGCGGCACGCCGGGTCGGCGGGCCGGCAGGGCGGGCGGCGCGGCTCCGGCGTAGGTGGCGCTGGCGTAGGTGGCGCCGGAGGCGGGCAGGCAGACCGCGGAAGCGGCGGGGACGCCGTCCACCACCAGGCAGATGTGCACCGCCCAGTCGTCGCGCCCCTCGGAGTACTCCCTGGTGCCGTCCAGCGGGTCGACCACCCAGACCCGGCGCTGCGCCACCCGGGCCGGGTCGGCGGCGCCCTCCTCGGAGAGCAGCGCGTCGGCCGGGCGCTGCTCGCGCAGCACCCCGGCGATCCAGTGGTGCGCGGCGGCGTCGCCGGCGGCGCCCAGGGCCCGGCCGGTCAGGGTGCTCTGCGCGCGGGTCCGCAGCAGGAGGTCGCCGGCGCCCTGGGCGAGTCGGACCGCCAGGCTGTCGTCGCCAGCTCTGGGCTGCGGCGGGTCGGCGTCGGGAACGGGCATCGTGTCACTCCGTGGGTCGTCGAGAGGGGTCGCCGGGGGTCGCGGGGGGCCGCGGGGCAGGTGTGGTGCTGGGGTACGGGCGGTGCGGCCGGGTGCGGGCCGCTCAGCCCGCGCCGCCCGGCACCGGGACGGGCTCCGCCGCCGGCGCGGCCTTGGCCCGGATGCTCAGCACCCGGCGGTACCCGCCGATGACCAGCAGGCCGAAGAGGCCGTAGAGCGCCGCCATGCCCCAACTCCGCAGCAGCGGGGCGACGATCATGCCGAGCGAGCCGAGCAGCAGCGCGACCCTGACGTTGAGGTTGAAGATCGCCATGTACTTGGTGCGGTCCTGGTCGGATACCAGCTCGGCGAGCATGGTCTGCTGGACCGGCAGGTTGAGCAGCTCGCCGACGGTGAGCACCAGCATCGCGGCGATCAGCAGCCAGGCGAAGCCGCCCACCGCGAGCACCATGGTGCCGCCGGTGAAGAGCGCCACGCCGAGGTAGAGCCGCAGCCGGTCGCCGACCCGCTTGAGCATCCGGTGCACCAGGAAGGCGAGCAGGACCACCAGCAGGGTGTTCTCGGCCCGCAGGATGCCGAGCAGTTCGACACCGTTGACCTCGGCCCGCCAACTGCCCAGCCGGAACAGCTGCTGGACGTGCATGGTGCCGCTCACCCGGATGTTGACGTAGTAGTTGATCTGCACCTCCAGCGCCTGGCGCAGGGTCGCCGCGCAGAGCAGCGCCAGGAACGCCTTGTCGGTCAGCACCAGCCGGTAGCCGAGCGCGAAGTTGCGCAGGTACCCGCCGCTCGGCAGCTCGCCGGTGCGCTGCGGCGCGGTCTCCGAGATGCAGAGGAAGGTCACCGCGAGGACCGCGGCGGCGCCGGCGGCGACGGCGATCAGCATGGTCGGGAAGTACTTGGTGTACAGGAACCCGCCGACCACCACACCGCAGGCCAGGGCCAGGTTGATGGCCCAGTAGTTGATCGTGTAGACGAGCTTGCGGACCTCGACGGTGGTCACGTCGACGACCATCGCGTCGTTGGCGGGCAGTGCGAGGCTGGCCGCGACGTTGCTGAGCACGAACGCCGCGTACACCACCAGCGCGCTGTCCCACCAGGCGGCGGCCGCCAGCGCCATCAGCGTGTAGGCGGCCGCGACGCCGCTCTCGCCGGTCAGCAGCAGCGGCCGCCGCCCGTGGCGGTCGGAGAGGTGCCCGCCCAGCAGGGTCCCGGTGATCTCCAGCAGGGTGGAGGCGAACATCATCAGGCCCGCCTTGGTCACCCCGAACCGCGAGGAGAGGTAGACCGCCATCAGGGGCATGAACATGATGTACAGGAAGCGCTGGACCGCGCCGACGACGATGCGGATCTGCAGGTTGCGGTGGAGCGCGCCGTAGCCCATCACCGGCCGCCCTCGGACCGGCCGTTACTGGACCGGCCGCGACCGGACGGCACCGCGATCACGCCAGCGCCGACTTCTGGCCGGCCTCGTCGCGGACGTCGATGTCCAGCTGCTGGGCCAGCTCCTTGGCGACGTTGTGCACCACCGACGGGTCCTGGCCGGGCTGCCACGGCATCCAGACCGAGAGCAGGCCGGTGGCGTCGAAGCCCTGGGTGCCCGCGGCCACCACCCGGCCGGGCTTGGCGGTGGCGAAGTAGACCCTGAAGTGCGGCGAGTGGATGGCCTCGCCGACGCTGTTGCGCACCACCGTGCCGTTGCTGTAGACGACCTTCGCGCAGACCGTCATCCGCGGCTCGCTGCGCCGGTTCTCCTGGGCCAGGATGTCGTCGACCGGCTCGCCGCACGCGGCCCGGACGAACATCCGCAGCAGGTCGATCGAGTAGACGTCCTTGATGTGCCGGTACGGGTGGCCGCCGGAGACCCGGATCGAGAACTCGACCACCCGGAACGCGCCGTCCGCGCCCTGGCGCAGCTCCGCGTTGAACATGCAGGTGGTGGTGCCCAGGCCGGTGTTGATCCGGGCGGCGATGTCGGCGAGCTCGTCCTCCCGCTCCGGGTTGGTGTACGGCAGCGTGTAGAGGTCCTCCAGGAAGTACGGGCCCGAGGACTCCAGCTTGTTGTGCACGCCGCCGAGGATGAACCGCCCGCCGACCACCACGCCGTCCAGGGTGACCTCCTGGCCCGGCAGGTACTCCTCCAGCAGCGCCCACTCGGTGGGCTCGCCCTCGTAGTAGAAGCCGTAGTTGTCGTCGATCATTGCCTTGATCCGGTCCAGCGCGACGCGCAACCGGTCGGCGTCCTGGACCAGTTCGACGAACTCGCTGGCCGCCGCCCGGGTGGGCTTGAGGATCAGCGGGAAGCCGCGCTCGGCCGCGACCTCCACCGCCTTGTCGATGTCGGTGACCGGGTGGTACCAGACGCTCGGGATCCCGTGCTGGCGCAGGAACTCGCGCTGGCGGAACTTGTCCCGGCAGACGAATGCGGCCTCCGGGGTGGCCCAGCCGTTGCCGAACTCCGCGTTGGCGGTCTCGGCGATCTCGATGTCCGTCTCCAGCAGGGTGAAGACGGCGGCGGCGCCGGTCTCCCTGGCCCGCCCGACGGCGGCGTCGACGAACTCGCGGTGCGAGGCGCTCTCCGGCAACTGCACCACCGAGGTGAAGCGCGGGTCGTCGGCGATGGTGGGGGACTCCACGGTGACCAGGTGCACCCGCACGGCCAGGTCGAGCAGGGTCTGCAGGTGGTCGCCGAGGGAGGTGAAGCCCTTGCGGAGCACCAGGACGAGGCAGCGGTCGGCGGCGTCCGTTCCGTTTATCATGGGCATGCCAATCTGAATTCTCCGAAAACGGCCGCTGACCGGTCGTTCGGTGGGGTGGGGTGGAATTCCCGTCAGGGCCCGGCCCCGGTCGCGGAGCAGGGGGGGCGTAGGGGCCCCGGCGGTTCAGGGGCGGATCGCCGTGTAGATGTCGTAGTGCTCGCCGGCGACCTCGGTCAGCCGAATGTCCACCAGGCCGCAGTCCCGCAGGATCTGGACCAGCTCCTCGCTGGTGATGCTGTGCGAGAGGCGGCGGAACTCGTGCGCCGTCCCGTCGACCACCAGCCGGCTCTCCCAGGACCGCACGCCGCGCGCCCGGTCCACGGCGATCCGCTCGGTCAGCTCGACCCGGTGCTCGCCGACCAGCATCGGCGGGTGCTCCGTCTCCCAGGAGTCGGCGCCGCCCGCGTCGCTGTCGGAGGCGATGTCGACGTAGAAGCGGCCGCCGGGTCGCACGCACCGCACCCACTGGCCGATCGCCTCGGCCATCGCGCCGCGGTCGGGGAGCTTCTCCTGCTCCCAGGCGCCGGCGTACTTGTAGTTGCCGCCGCCGCGGTTGATCACCACGTCGAACTCCCCGGCGTGGCGCCGCGGCAGTTCGGACCAGAGCAGCAGGCTCGGCTCGACGGCCAGTCCCGCGTCCTTGGCGTTGCGGCGGAAGTGGCGCAGCATCAGCTCGCTGCCGTCGGTGCAGGTGACGTCGTAGCCGCGGCGGACCAGCTGCAGCGCGGGAAAGCCGCTGCCGCAGGCGCAGTCCAGCACCCGTTGCCCGGCCGGGTCGCCGAGCCAGGCGGCGATGCCGTCGGCCACCGCCTCGCGGTCGAACTCGAAGAGCATGCACAGCTCCCACAGGGAGCCGATGTCGGGCGGCCCGTCGTCCAGGCAGGCCCGCAGCACGGGATCGGTGATGACCAGTGCCTCGGGGGCGGGCATCACTTGTACCCGTAGCGGTTGATGACCTCGGCGAGACGGCTCTCCACGAGCGGCTCCAGCCGCGGCGTGAAACTCTCGCGCCAGCTGCCGATCTGTCCCTTGAAGAACGAGAACGAATCCCGGCGGAACAGGTTGCCGCCCAGATCCGGGTGGCTGCTGTCGAATCCCAGGAATTCGCAGACCCGGGCCACCGCCTGCTGCTGCATTTCATCCGAGCCGCCGCCCTTGGCGCCGACCAGCTCCTCGAAGGAGACCTTGCAGACATTCGGGTGGTTCAGCAGCCAGAGTGAACGCTCGAAATCACCGGCGCCGGGGAAGGAGGGGTCGGTCAGTGCGTACTCCAGCTTCTCCTCCAGACTCGCCTTCGAGGTCAGGATCCGGTTGAAGACCTGGAATTCGCTGAAATTGCCGTAGCCCTGCGCGGTCTTCCCGGACAGGAAGTTCACCATCGACAGCACGACATCGCGCGGGTCGCGGTACATGAAGACGATGCGGGGCTCGCCCTGCTGCGTCCACTCGGTGAGGAAGGCGCCGTCGAGCTTCTTGATGTCGAGCTCGGGCAGGACCCAGCACACCCCCGCCGGGGTGTCCGCGAAGCCGGTGGCCGCGGTGCGCCGCACGGCGCGCTCGACCAGCTCCTCGTTGACCTTCGCCATGCCGTAGCGGTTCACCAGCGGCAGGCCGAAGCGCAGCTGCCAGGACCAGCCGTAGGCGTCCCAGGCCTTGGCCACCGCCTTGTCGTACGCCGCGGGGTCGCCGGCGGCCAGCCGCTCGGCCTCGGCGGCGCCCAGGACGGCGCCGGTGATGTCGCGGCGCGTCTCGGCGTCGAAGACCGGCCGGATTTCCGCGGGAATGCGGGACTGGCCGTAGATTCCGTATCCGAGAGCCACCATCAGCTCTTGCACGAGGTGCGTCCCGGATTTCATGAGAGAGACCACGATCACACGGTCCGCAGCGGACTCGGTGGTCGCAAGAAGGGTCTTTCCTTGCACGTATGACTTCCCATCTTGTGAATAGGTAAGTTTGTTGCAGGAGTGATGCGACCGTACCATGACAAGAAGATCGCCTACAAGGGTCTGCCACCGACATACCGCGCGGACCTGGGGGTCCGAAGTATTGCGGCAGTATTGCGGCGGTATGTCCGTTTGGCGTGCTTCGATGATCTCTTCCGGCGCTGATGATTGGCACCGCAACCAATGGAACGGTGCATTCCACTTCTTATCGCCGACCTGCGCCGACGGAAATGGACGGGCAAAGTCTCATCCATTTCAGCTGTCGTCGTCGCCGACGACGTGACTGTCCGCCGTGGCCTCTCCGCCGCCTCGCACGCGGGTCGTCCAGGGTTGTTCGGCGGCACCGGCAGGAGCCGTGACGGCACCGGCTGAGCCCGTGGGCGAGGGGAAAACCTGGTGGCCAGGTAGCGATGCCGTCGACGTCCTCGGGGTGGTGGCGCTGCGGGACTCCGCGCGTCCCGGCGAGGTGGTCACCTTCACGCCCGAGGACTGGGCGGCGCTGGTGGCCGAGTCGGCCCGGGGGATGGGACTCACCGCTTGGCCTGACGTCTGCCTAGGCTGGGCGCATGACTGACGAGACGCCGGAGAAGCCCGCCCCTGAGACGCCCGTACAACGTGTGAGAGTTCTCCTCGCCGAGGACCAGGGCATGGTCCGGGAGGCGCTGGCGGCGCTGCTCGGACTGGAGGGCGACATCGACGTCGTCGCACAGGTCGCCCGGGGGGACGAGGTGGTCGACGCCGTCCTCGCGCACCGGGTGCAGGTCGCGGTGCTCGACATCGAGATGCCGGGGATGACCGGGATCGAGGCGGCGGCCGAGCTGCGGCGGCGCAGCCCGGGCACCAGGGTGGTGATCGCCACCACCTTCGGGCGCCCCGGCTACCTGCGCAAGGCGATGGAGTCGGGGGCGGACGCGTTCCTGGTCAAGGACGCGCCGGCGGCCGAACTGGCCGAGGCGGTGCGGCGGGTGCTGCGCGGGGAGCGGGTGATCGACCCGACGCTGGCGGCGGCCGCGCTGGCCGAGGGCGCCAACCCGCTGACCGGGCGCGAGCTGGAGGTGCTGGGGGCGGCCGCGGACGGCGCGGTGAACGCCGAGATCGCCCGGCGGCTGCACCTGTCCGAGGGCACCGTGCGCAACTACCTCTCGATGGCGATCCAGAAGACCGGCGCCCGCAACCGGGCGGAGGCGGTGCGGGTCGCCAAGGAGAAGGGGTGGCTCTAGCGGGCCGCCCGGGGCAGGTCCGTTTGGTGGTTGCTCAGTTCAGCCGGTGCCTGGCGGCCCTGGCGTCCTGGCGTACCCGGGCGGCGGAGTCCGGGTCGAAGGCATCCAGGATCTGCGCGTAGTCCTCCATCTCGGCCGCTCCGCCGAGGAAGTCGCCGGTGCGGACCAGCAGTTCGGCCCGCTCCAGGCGCAGTTGGGCCGGGTGGCGGGGTAGCAGCAAGGACAGCTCGGTCGCCCACAACTGGACCCGGGCGTGCTCGGGCCGCTCGCCCGCCCAGGCCCTGATGTTCCCCAGGACCCGCAGCGCGATGTCCAGCGGCTGGGCAGGGGTGAGCAGTTCGGGCGTGAAGCGGTGCCCGGCGGCGATCACCAGGGCGGCGGCGTCCTCGGAGGAGAGCAGCCGGCCGCCGTGGAAGGGGTCGGCCAGCACGTAGTCGTCGCCCGGCTCGGGGCCGCCCACCGCGACGATGAAGTGGCCCGGCAGCGCGATCCCGTGCACCGTCAGCCCGGCCCGCGCGGCCACCGCCGACCAGACCAGCGAGAGCGTGATCGGCAGCCCGCGCCGCCGCCGCAGCACCTCGGGCAGGAGCGAGGACTCCAGCCGCCGGTAGTCCGAGCGCCGTCCGTGGAATCGCTCGCGACCGCCGAGCACCGCCGCCAGCAGTGCGGCGGTCTCCTCCGGCGTACCAGGGCGCCGCTCGGCCACCGCACGGCGCACCGCCGCCGCGTGCCGGTCCAGGGCGGCCTGGCAGGCGGCCAGCAGCGCCTCCAGGGTGGGGGGCGGCTCCAGATGGCCGTCCTCGGTCCAGCCCGGGTCGGCCAGGGTGTGCTCGGCTGCGGCCAGCAGGCAGAGCAGCACCGGATCGGGCTGCTCGGACCTGGCCTCGGCGCGGAAGCGGGCTCTGCTCTGCTCGGTCACGATGGCTGCGGTGGCTTTCGTGCGTGACGGCTCTCGGCGTACGGGTGCCGCGGGTTCCCGGTCGACGGCAACGACGTCTGCCGGGAACCTACGCGGACGGCTCTTCCTATGGAAGACGCGCGTAGTGGTAAGTGTGACTGGTCGTGAAGCCGAGGCCGTCATAGAGCGTGAGCGCACCACTGTTCCCGGCCTCCACCTGCAGGTAGGCGCCCCGCGCGCCCTCCTCCGCCGCGCGCGCCGCGAGCACCGCCATCAACGCTGTCGCCAGGCCCTGCCGGCGTGCCTCGGGGCGCACCTCGACGGCCGCGAAGCAGGCCCAGGGGCCGTCGATGACGCAGCGTCCGATCGCCAGCGGCGCCGCTCCGCCCGGGTCGGGCACGGCGGCGAACCAAACCGAGGGGCCGCCGTGCAGCACCTGCTGGGCGGCCCGCTCCTGGGCCGGATCGCCGCTGCTGCGCCGGTAGACCGACAGCCACCCGGCGTCGGCGGTGCGCGACAGCCGCACCCGCTCGCCCTGCCCGCTCCGCCCCGCCCTGGCCAGCGCGGCCAGCGGGGCGGTGCGCACCAGGGTGGGGGAGTGGTGGGCGCCGAGCCGGTCGAGTTCCGCGGCCAGCTCGGTGGGCGAGCCCGGGACGGTCACCTCGATCCAGGCGGGCAGCTCGCGCTCGGCGTACCAGGCGCGCACCCGCTCCAGCGCCCGCGGCAGCGGCAGACCGGGGTCGCCGAGGGCCTGCGCCGAGTTGGCCCGCCTGGTGAAGCCGGCCGAGGCACGCAGGGTCCACTCGCCCAGCGGCTGCTGCTCGACGGCGGGCCAGCCGCGGGCGGCGACCCGCTGCAGCTCGACGGGGTCGACCGCGGGCAGCGGTGCGGGTCGGGCCGGGAAGAGGGGCACCACTTTGCCCGCGACCAGGCGATTGACCGGAATTCGTGTTTCGGAACGGTCACGGGCGACTACGATCAGCTCATGATCGTTCCACGTAGTGAGCACACCGATCACATCGCGGAACGACGCCCGCCCGGTGGCCGGCTCCACGGCCGCCTCGATCCGCCGTACGGACACGCGTCGTCCCACGTCAGCAGGGCCTATCCGGACCTCGGGGTTGGCGCCGACCGGAATCGGGGTGCCGCTCAAGCTGACCTCCGGTGCATTTGTAGTCTCTGACCCGCGATACTAGGGGCGGGCATCGACGACGCCGCGCTCACCCGCGCACGCAAGCAGATAGTTTGGGCCCCGGGCCCAACCGAGGAGGAACGACAGCGTGACCTACGTCATCGCGCAGCCTTGTGTCGACGTCAAGGACAAGGCGTGCATCGAAGAGTGCCCGGTCGACTGCATCTACGAGGGCGAGCGCTCGCTCTACATCCACCCGGATGAGTGTGTCGACTGCGGCGCCTGCGAGCCGGTCTGCCCCGTCGAGGCGATCTTCTACGAGGACGACACTCCGGAGGAGTGGAAGGACTACTACAAGGCGAACGTCGAGTTCTTCGACGACCTCGGTTCGCCCGGTGGCGCCTCGAAGCTCGGTCTGATCGAGCGGGACCACCCGTTCATCGCCGCCCTGCCCCCGCAGAACCAGGACGAGCACTGAGCCTGTGAGCACCAACGCACCGCGCGCGCCGTTCCCGGGTCACCCGGGGGCGGCGCGTCGCGTCTCCGACCTGTTGCCGGTCTTCCCCTGGGACAAGCTGGAGCCCTACAAGGCGACCGCGCTGGCCCACCCGGACGGGCTGTGCGACTTCTCCGTGGGCACGCCGGTCGACCCGGTCCCCGAGCTGGTCCAGCGGGCGCTGGCGGCCAGCGCCGACACCCCGGGCTACCCGACCGTCTGGGGGCCGTTGGCGCTGCGCGAGGCGATCGCCGACTGGCTGCGGCGGCGCTGCGGCGCCGAACTCGGGCCCGAGGCGGTGCTGCCGACCGTCGGCTCCAAGGAGCTGGTGGCCTGGCTGCCCGGGCAGCTCGGCCTGGGCCCCGGTGACCAGGTGGCCTATCCGCGCCTCGCCTACCCCACCTACGAGGTCGGCGCCCGACTCTGCGGCGCCGAGCCGGTGGAGTACGACGACGTCGCCGAGCTGGACCCGGCCCGGGTGCGGCTGCTCTGGCTGAACTCGCCGTCCAACCCCACCGGCCGGGTGCTGAGCGCCGACGAACTGCGGCGCGCGGTGGCCTGGGCCCGGGAGCACCGGGTGCTGCTGGTCAGCGACGAGTGCTACCTGGAGCTGGGCTGGGAGGCCGAGCCGGTCTCGGTGCTGCGCGCCGACGTCTGCGGCGGTTCGACCGAGGGGGTGCTCGCCGTCCAGTCGCTCTCCAAGCGCTCCAACCTGGCCGGCTACCGCGCCTCCTTCGTGGCGGGCGACCCGGTGGTGGTGCGGGAGCTGCTGGAGATCCGCAAGCACGGCGGCATGATCGTGCCGGCCCCGGTGCAGGCGGCCACCATCGCGGCGCTCGGAGACGACGTGCACGTGGCGGAGCAGCGGGCCCGCTACGCGGCCCGGCGGGCGGCGCTGCGGGCGGCGCTGACCGAGCACGGCTTCCGGATCGAGCACTCCGAGGCCAGCCTCTACCTGTGGGCCACCCGTGACGAGCCCTGCTGGGACACCGTCGCGTACCTGGCGGAGCTGGGGATCCTGGTGGCGCCTGGTGACTTCTACGGTCCGTCCGGTGACCGCTTCGTCCGGGTCGCGTTCACGGCGACCGACGAGCGGGTCGCGGCGGCGGTGAAGCGGCTGGGCGGGTGACGGTTGCGCGGTGATCGGTGACCACTGGTTGGTCGCTGATGGCCGATGACCGGTGACCGATGACCGCGACGCGGTGGCCGGTGACCGCGACGCGAAAACAGCTGACGGCTGACAGATTTCAGATTCTGTCAGCCGTCAGCTGTTTTCTGCCATCCCCCTGCGGTCACCTGACCGCCGTCAACTGACATCCGCCGCCCGCCGCCCGTCATCGGCAAGCGCGGTCGCCGCCCGCCATCGACAGCAGCAGGCAGCAGGCAGCAGTCAGCTGCCAGCCGCCCTCAGCCAGTAGCCGTGTCAGCTCACCGACGGCATGTGCTGCGCCGTCCCGCCCACCCCGCCGAGCAGGCTGGTCACGCTGCTGCCCAGGTCCGGGAGCCCGCCCAGCCGGTGGGTGCTCTCGCCGGCCTGGCCGGTCAGCTGCTGCAGGTGCAGGGCGTCGGCACTCTGGGCGGGGTGCTGCAGCAGGTCGCCGGTGTCCGGCATGCCGTTGGTCAGGTGATCGGTGTTCGGCAGGGTGCCCAGGTGCTGCGCGGCGGGCAGCGAGCCGGTCAGCTGCCCCAGCATGGGCACCGAGCCGAGGGTGTGGCTGGTGTCGGGCATCGCGGAGGTCAGCCGCTGCTGGCTGGGCAGCGACTTCGCCAGGCTGCTGGTGGCCGGGATCTGGCCCGCCAGCCTGCCGGTGGCGTCGACCGGGTTGCTCAGCGTGTCGCCGTTCACCACCTTGTCCACCCCGCTCACGCTGGGGGCGCCCGGCAGCGAGCCCGCGCCGGAGAGCGGCATGGCGGGCATCGCGGGCGCCTGCCCCATCATCGGCATCGCGCGCGGCGCCGCACCCGGCAGTGCCCCGCCGGCCAGCCCGCCCAGGGGCCCCAGCGGGGTCAGCATGGCGACCTTGCCCGCGGCGTCCGCCAGCTGGCCGTTGGCGCTCGTGGTGGAGCCGTCGTGGTGGCCGAGCTGGTCGACCAACTGGGCGGGGTCGGTCAGCTTGTCGGTCTGCGGCAGCGTGTTGGCCGCGGCCGTGCCCGTGGTGTCGGCGGCGGCCGGCACCGCCGTCCCGCTCAGTACCGCGCCGGTGGTGCCCAGCGCTTGGCCCAGCTGGTGCGCCTCGGTCTTGAGGTTCGAGTTCGCGGTGACGCCGTCCAGCCTGCTGATCCCCTGACCGAGGTCGGTGCCCTGCGGGACCAGCTGGGAGGCGGATGCCGACCCGGCGGCGACCAGCGGGGTCGCACTGGCCGCGACGAGCAGTGCGGCCTGGGCGATCCGGCGCGAGAGGGGGAGGGACATGGTGCTCCTAAGAAGTGACGACACGGCAGGTCCGCCGGGCGGACGCCGTGTACTACCGCTTGAGGAGCGAGAAGGTTTCGGTCGCCGAACGTAAAGAGACCTCAAAGATCGCATGATCGCTTTTCCGACGGCCGGGCTCCGGGCCACCATCGGGACCGTCGAAAAAACGTCACTTCCCTTGCCCCGCCAGGCCGGCCACGCGCGATCGAGCGCACCGGCGGTCGCGCCGGAGGGCCGGCGTCACCCCTGCGGGGGCGTCCAGCGGGCGAGCCCGGGTTCACCCGTCGGAGGGGCACTCGGCCGGGTATCCGTCAACATCCCTTGACGATCGTGGGTGACGGGTGACGGGTGACCGATCCCGGATCACCGATCACCGATGACCGATGACCGATGACGCCTGGCCATGAAGGCTCGACCGCTCCCCCGGTCACTTCTTCCCGGCGGGCATCCCGAGGCTGACCAGCACCTGGCTCGCGCTCCCGGCGCCCGGCCGGGCCTGCCAGCCGGCCGCGGAGCGGTCGATCCGCCACTCCTGGCCGCCGTAGTCCACCGTGCCGATGCCGAGCTCCTGGGCGTGCGCCACCGCCCACTGCGCCACCGCCCAGCCGCTCTGGGCCTGCGCGTCCGCCCCGGTGTCGGTGTTGGCCGCCGGATTGGGGGTGAGCGCGAACGCCGTCCCCGCGGCGGCGCTTGCTCCCGCGACGGTCCCGCCGCTTCCGCTCGCGGTGCTCCCGCCACCCCCGCCCGCGATGCCGGCCCCGGTCGCCGGAGCCGCGCTGACCGCCTGGCCGAACTCCCGGCGGACCCGGTCGGTCAGCTGCTGCGCGCTGCCGGCGGCGCCCGCCGCGCCGCTCGGGCCGGGCGAGCCGCTCGCCGAGCCCGAGCCCGAGTCCGAGCCCGAGTCCGAGCCCGAGTCCGAGCCCGAGTCCGAGCCCGAGCCCGGGTCGTCGGCGGTGACCGGCTGCGTGAACTCGTGCACCGTGCAGCTGAAGGCGGCCGGCGCCCGCCCGGTCAGCGCCTCGGCGAGAGCGGTGGCATTCGCCTCGTGCTTGGCGTACGCGCCGGGGTAGCCGCTCTTCTGCACGTCCTGGGCCGCCTCGGTGAGCGGCAGCCGGGCGTAGCCCTGCACCTTCACCAGCGCGTCCAGGAACTTGTTGGTCGCGTAGACCGGGTCCAGGATCTGCTGCTCGGTGCCCCAGCCCTGGGACGGCCGCTGCTGGAAGAGGCCCACCGAGTCGCGGTCGCCGCCGGCCAGGTTGTGCAGTTTGGACTCCTGCAGCCCGGTGGCCAGGGCGATGGTCAGCGCCCGCTCCGGCAGCCCACGCGCGATCGTCACGGCGGCTATGGTCGCCGCGTTCGAGCCCTGGTCCAGGTCCATCGCGATCGGCTTGCCGCCGGCCGGGGTGACCTCGCACTGCTCGGCCGCCACCTCGTTGTGGTTGCGGTTCCACAGCACCAGCCCCGCGACCACCGCGGCGACCAGCAGCAGCGCCGTCAGCACACAGCCCAGTGGTCGGCGCCGCCGACGACGGCCACGGGCCGGCTCCTCCTCGATGGCCACCGTGGCCCCTCTCATCTTGCGATCACCCGGCGATCTTCCCGCCCACTACCTGGCACACCGTACTCAGTCGCCACCGATGCGGACGACGCCGCGGTCCTCGCTGGTTGCGCGGCCGGAGCACCTTCGCGGCGAGCGTGTGGCACGCGAGCCCCCGCGAGGCGCCCGCGGCTAGGCTCTCCGACCATGAGCAGCCTGCCCGCAACCAGTGCCCCGACCGCGCTCGACCTGACCCTGGACGGGGGTGCGCTCACCGCCCAGTTGGTCGACTTCCCCTCGGTCAGTGGGGAGGAGCAGGCGCTCGCCGACGCCGTCGAGGCCGCGCTGCGCACCCTGCCGCACCTGACCGTCGACCGCTACGGCAACAACGTGGTGGCCCGCACCCACCTGGGCCGCGCCGAGCGGGTGCTGCTGGCCGGTCACCTGGACACCGTGCCGATCGCCGACAACGTCCCCTCCCGGGTCGAGGGCGACGTGCTCTGGGGCTGCGGCACCTCGGACATGAAGTCGGGGGTGGCCGTCCAGCTGCGGCTGGCCGCCACCCTGCCCGACCCGAACCGGGACCTGACCTTCGTCTTCTACGACTGCGAGGAGGTCGACGCGGTCCGCAACGGCCTGGGCCACCTGGTGGCCCGACACCCCGACTGGCTGGCGGCCGACTTCGCGGTGCTGATGGAGCCGAGCGGCGCGATGGTCGAGGGCGGGTGCCAGGGCAGCCTGCGGATCAAGATCATGCTGACCGGCGTGCGCGCCCACTCGGCCCGCAGCTGGAACGGCGACAACGCCATCCACCAGGCCGCCGAGGTGCTCGCCCGGCTCCGCGCCTACCAGGCGCGCCGGGTGGAGATCGACGGTCTGGAGTACCGCGAGGGCCTCAACGCGGTGGGCATCACGGGCGGGGTGGCCGGAAACGTGATCCCCGACGAGTGCGTGGTGACCGTCAACTTCCGCTTCGCGCCCGACCGCAGCGAGGCCCAGGCCGAGGCGCACCTGCGCGAGGTCTTCGCGGGCTTCGCCTTCGAGGTGGTGGACTCCTCGCCCGGCGCGCTCCCCGGTCTCGGCCAGCCGGCCGCCCAGGCGTTCCTGGCGGCCACCGGGGGCGAGGCCCGCGCCAAGTTCGGCTGGACCGACGTGGCGCGGTTCAGCGCGCTCGGCGTGCCCGCGGTCAACTTCGGTCCCGGCGACCCGAACCTGGCCCACAAGCGGGACGAGCACGTCTCGCTGAGCGCGATCGCCGAGGTCGAGCGCAAGCTGCGTGCCTGGCTCACCGCGGCGTGACGCCACCGCCCGGACGGCGACGCGCGGCAAGGCGTCGCCGTCCCGTCAGCTGCTTGCCTGCCAGAGGTTCCCCGTGCGGCACCCGTGCCGGGCGTACAGTTTCGTCATGACAGGGACATCAGCGCAGGACGGCGCAGACGAACGGCGCTTCGGCCACGGGCCGGAGCTGGTGGAGCCGACCCCCGCGGGGGCCGAGCCGCCGAAGAAGAGCTGGCCGGAGAAGCGGAAGGGCCCGGTGCTGCTGCGCCGGGACCAGGTCGAGCCGGGCACCACGGACCAGCGCCTGCTGGACACCACCGGCCCCACCGACTGGCTGCACACCGATCCCTGGCGGGTCTGGCGGATCACCTCGGAGTTCGTCGAGGGCTTCGGCACACTGGCCGAACTCCCGGCCGCGATCAGCGTCTTCGGCTCGGCCCGGACGCCGGTCGACTCCGCCGATTACGCCGCCGGGGTGGCGATCGGGCGGGCGCTGGCCGAGGCCGGCTACGCGGTGATCACCGGTGGCGGTCCGGGCGCGATGGAGGCCGCCAACCGGGGGGCCTCGGAGGGGGGCGGCCTGAGCGTCGGGCTCGGCATCGAGCTGCCGTTCGAGCAGGGGCTGAACGAGTACGTCGACCTCGGCCTCAACTTCCGCTACTTCTTCGTCCGCAAGACGATGTTCGTGAAGTACGCGCAGGGCTTCGTGGTGCTGCCCGGCGGCCTGGGCACGCTGGACGAGCTCTTCGAGGCGCTGACCCTGGTGCAGACGAAGAAGGTCACCAGGTTCCCGGTGATCCTCTTCGGCAGCGCCTACTGGAGCGGGCTGGTCGCCTGGCTGCGGGACACCCTGGTCGCCCAGGGCAAGGCCTCGCCGGCCGACCTGGAGCTCTTCCACGTCACCGACGAGATCGACGAGGTGCTGAAGATCCTGGCCGAGGCCCGCCGCCCCGGCGACGAGATCTGAGCGTCCCGGGGCCCGCGGAGCGGTCCGGCGCCGGGCGGGTGAGCCCTCGTCAGGCCAGCCCTCGTCAGGCCAGCCCTCGTCAGGCCAGGCCCCGGCGGGCCACGGCCGGTGGCCTGGTGCCCTGGATCGAGGCGACCATGTCCAGCACCTGCCGGGTCTCGGCCACCTGGTGCACCCGGTAGATCCGGGCGCCGAGCCAGGCCGAGACCGCGGTGGTGGCCAGGGTGCCGAGCAGGCGCTCGTCGACCGGCTTGTCCAGCGTCTCGCCGACGAAGTCCTTGTTGGAGAGCGAGACCAGCACCGGGAACCCGGTCGCGGTCATCTCCGGCAGCCGCCGGGTCGCCTCCAGCGAGTGCCGGGTGTTCTTGCCGAAGTCGTGACCCGGGTCGATGATCAGCCCGTCCCGCCGCACACCGAGCGCGGCGGCCCGCTCGGCCAGCCCGACGGTGACCGCCAGGATGTCGGCCATCACGTCCTCGTAGCCGACCCGGTGCGGCCGGGTGCGCGGCTCGGCGCCGCCGGCGTGGGTGCAGACCAGCCCGGCGCCGTGCCGGGCGGCGACCGCCGCGAGTTCCGGGTCGACGCCGCCCCAGGCGTCGTTCAGCAGGTCGGCCCCGACCTCGCAGACCGCCTCGCCCACCTCGTGTCGCCAGGTGTCCACGCTGATCACGGCCCCGGGGTGGCGCTCGCGCAGTTCGGCGACGAAGGGCACGGTGCGCCGCAGCTCCTCCTCGACCGTCACCTCCTCGCCAGGGCCGGCCTTGACCCCGCCGATGTCCAGGATCGCCGCGCCCTCGGCCATCGCCTTGTCGGCGGCGGCGAAGGCGGCCTCGTCCGCGAAGGTGGCCCCGCGGTCGAAGAAGGAGTCGGGGGTGCGGTTGACGATGGCCATGACCACCAGTTCGTCCGCGCCGAACTCGCGCGTTCCCAGGCGCAGTGCCACCTTCGCTCCCTCAGCCGTCGCGGTCAGGTATCGCGGGTATCGCCGGTATCGATCCAGGGCGACCCCTGGTGCGATGATGGGGCCCCGGCCTACCCAGGGACCATGATCCCTCACACGGCCGCATACTCACGCGTCGGGAGGACAGCTCGTGTTCTGGGTGATCGTGGTGGCGATGGCCGTGGTGGTCGGCGGTGCCGCGCTGGTGGCACTGGGCGGCGGTGGTTCGCTGCCGGAGGCCGTGCACGACCGGATCGCGGCCAGGCTGCCGCAGGAGCGTCCGCTCAGCCGGCAGGACGTGGACGGGATCCGGCTGCCGATGGCGGTGCGGGGCTACCGGATGGACGAGGTCGACGACGTGCTCGACCGGCTCGGCGCCGAGCTCGCCTACCGCGACTCGCGGATCGCCGAGCTGGAGGCCGCGGCCGCCGGGCAGGACGCCGGGGCGCGTGACGCGGCGGACGGCGTGGCTGACGGCGCGACGGACGACGGCGCGGACGGGCCGCAGGAGGCCGCACGGCAGCCCGGGCAGGCCGGGGCACTGGTCGGTGCCCAGCAGGCCGCCGAGCGCCCGCTGCGGGCCCGTGAGGAGCGCGCCGGGGCGGGCGGGCCGCACGGCGCCACGGCTGTCGGCCCGGTGCCGACCGTGCTGGACACGCCCGAGCGCGCGGAGCAGGAGTGACCGACGCGCTGGCCGGACCCGACGGCCTGCTGCGCTGCCCCTGGGGTGAGTCGGCGGACGACTACCGGGCGTACCACGACACCGAGTGGGGCAAGCCGGTGCACGGCGAGGACGCCCTGTTCGAGCGGATCTGCCTGGAGGCGTTCCAGTCCGGCCTGTCCTGGATCACCATCCTGCGCCGCCGGGAGGGCTTCCGGGCGGCCTTCGCGGGCTTCGAGATCGCCGCGGTGGCGGCCTTCACCGAGCAGGACGAGGCCCGGCTGCTGCAGGACGCCGGGATCATCCGCAACCGGCTGAAGATCGCGGCGGCGGTGGCCAACGCCCGCGCGGCCCAGGCCCTGGACGGGGGCCTGGACGCGCTGGTCTGGCGGTTCGCCGGCGAGCCGGACCGGCCCGCGCCCAGGACGCTGGCCGAGGTGCCCGCGATCACCCCGGAGTCCACGGCGCTGGCAAAGGAGCTCAAGCGGCACGGCTTCCGGTTCGTCGGCCCGACCACCGCCTACGCGCTGATGCAGGCCTGCGGGCTGGTCAACGACCACCTGGTCGACTGCCACGCCCGCTGAGGGCCCCCGGCCCTGTGCCCGCCGGTGCCCGCCGGTGCCCGCCGGGAGCCCGTCCGGCGCTCGTTCAGCGCCCCACGTACCGGGGCGTCTCCTTGGCCAGGAAGGCGGCGACCGCGATCCGGTGGTCCTCGCTGGCGCCGGCGAGGGTCTGCAGCACGTCCTCCTGGTCCAGCGTCTCGCTCAGCGAGTGCGAGGCGCCGAAGTCGAGCGCGGCCTTGATCGCGCCGTACGCCACCGTCGGACCGGTCGCCAGCCGCTGGGCGAACTCGCGTGCGGCGGATGCCAGTTCGGCGGCCGGGACCACCTGGGTGGCGAGCCCGAGGGTGAGTGCCTCGGCGGCCTTCACGGTGCGCGGGAACATCAGCAGCTCGGTGGCCCTGGCGTGCCCGACCAGCCGCGGCAGCGTCCACGACGCGCCCGAGTCGGCGGTCAGCGCCACACCGGCGAAGGAGGTGTTGAAGCCGGCCGTCTCGGCGACGATCCGGAAGTCGCAGGCGAAGGCCAGCGAGGCCCCGGCGCCGGCCGCCACGCCGCCGACCGCGGCCACCGTCGGCTTGCGCATCCCGGCCAGCGCCCGCACCAGCGGGTTGTAGTGCTCGGCCACCGTCTTCAGCGGCGGCTCGCCGGTCTCGTCGCCGCGCTTGAGCAGGCCGAGGTGCTCCTTGAGGTCCTGGCCGACGCAGAACGCCTTGTCCCCGGCGCCGGTCAGCAGCACCGCGCGCACCGCCGGGTCGGCCGACGCGGCGGTCACGGTGTCGCGCAGCGCCACCTTGGTCGGGACGTCCAGCGCGTTCATCGCGTCCGGGCGGTTGATGGTGATGACGGCCAGCGGACCGTCGAGCTCGTACAGGACGGAGTCGGACATGCGAGGGGGCTCCCAACCGATCGGTAACACCGCGGACCTGAGTCAGCATGCCGGAGCGCGCCGAGCTGCGGGAGTGTGAGGTGGCGCACCTTTGCCACCCCCTGCGCGCGATCGGTCCCCGAACGGCCCGCCGGCCCCTGGTGACCGGGATGTCAGCGGTCCGGGGCAGGCCTGGTGCGGCAACTGATGCCCCTTCGCCCGGTCGGGCGAGGGGGTTCCTGGGGCGGAATCAGCCGGTCTGTGCCGGTGTGGCCCCTGGTGCGGAAAGAGTGATGTTGGTCATCGGGGCGCCGAATGCGGGATAATGGCTTCCGATCAATGCGTTCGATACCGGCGGTGGACGGACTGCTGGTACGTAGCTGAGCGGTTGCAGGAAGGGGAACGAGCATGGCGGCCATGAAGCCGCGGACGGGTGACGGCCCGCTCGAGGTCACCAAAGAGGGGCGGGGCATCATCATGCGAGTTCCGCTCGAAGGCGGCGGTCGCCTGGTGGTGGAGCTCACTCCGGATGAGGCAAGCGCCCTGGGTGAGGCCCTGAAGCAGGCCTGCGGCTGACTCTCGCGCTGTGCGCGCACGGCGCGCCCTGCGGGGCCCGGGTCCGATCGGTGTACACCGGCCGGACCCGGGCCCCGTCGCGTGTCCGGCCACCTCCCGTCCACCGCCACGCCGGCCCCGCGACGCCCTGAGCCCCCCGCGACGCGCCCGCCACGCCGGCCCCGCGACGCCCTGAGCCCCCCGCGACGCGCCCGCCACGCCGGCCCCGCGACGCGCCCGCTACCGCTTGACGGCGCAGAGCAGCCCGTCGCTGACCGGCAGCAGCGCGGGCAGCAGCAGCTTGCTCTCCCGCACTGCCTGGACCAGCTCCCGCATCGCCGCCGTGGCCGGGTCGTCCAGCACCGGATCGGTCAGCCGGCCCTGCTGGAACACCCCCTCGAAGCAGACCGCGCCGCCCGGCCGCAGCAGCCGCAGCGATTCGGCGAGGTAGGCGCGTGACTCGGTCACGTCGCCGTCGCAGAACACCAGGTCGTACTGGCCGTCGGCGAGCCGCGGCAGCACCTCCAGCGCCCGCCCGGGTATGAACCGGGTGCGGCCCGTCGCGAAGCCCGCCGCCAGGTAGGCCTCGCGGGCGAACTCCTGCCGGATCGGCTCCGGGTCGACGGTGGTCAGGATGCCGTCCGGACGCATCCCGCGCAGCAGGTAGAGGCCGGAGACACCGGTGCCGGTGCCGATCTCGGCCACCGCCTTGGCGCCCAGAGCGGCGGCCAGCAGCCGCAGGCAGGCGCCGCCGCTCGGGCCGATGGCGCGTACCCCGGTGCGGGCCGCCTGCGCCCGCGCGTAGGTCAGCACGGCGTCCTCGCCGACGAAGGTGTCGGCGAGTGTCGCAGCCGCGGGCCCGAAGTCGATGGTCTGGTCCTGGGGTGTAGGGCGCTGCCGGAAGTCGATATTTCCTGCCACAGATTACTGGCCGGGTGGGAACCGCGTCGGGCGGCGGGCCGTTGGACGGGTCAGAGAGACCGCCGGTGGGGTTCGGCGGGCCGCGAAAGGGGCGCGGAGGCCGCAGTGAACGCGGTCGGGTGGATGAGCACACTTTTATCCAGAACTGACGGGTGAGGTGGATATGGTGGTGGCCCTGCTGGGCAGAAGAGCCAACCGAGGAGGTGTGGCCGAGGGCGACGTCCCTGTGCTGCGGCACTTCCGCGGCACCTCGTCGGCCCGTACGCCGAAGCCCGTGATGAACCAGTCCGCGCACTCCCCCCTGGACCAGTCGATCGACGGCGCCGCCGCCGAGCCCTCGGCCCCTGCCGCGCTCGCGACCTTCACCGAGGGGCCCGACGCGCAGCACTGGACGCCCCCCAGCTGGGAGGAGATCGTCGAGGCGCACAGCGCCCGGGTCTACCGCCTGGCCTACCGCCTGACGGGCAACCAGCACGACGCCGAGGACCTCACCCAGGAGGTCTTCGTCCGGGTCTTCCGCTCGCTCTCCACCTACACCCCCGGCACCTTCGAGGGCTGGCTGCACCGGATCACCACCAACCTGTTCCTGGACATGGTCCGCCGCCGCCAGCGGATCCGCTTCGACGCGCTGGCCGAGGACGCCGCCGAGCGGCTGCCCAGCCGCGAGCCCAGCCCGGCCCAGGCCTTCAGCGACACCCACTTCGACGCCGACGTGCAGCAGGCGCTGGACACGCTCGCGCCCGAGTTCCGGGCCGCCGTGGTGCTCTGCGACATCGAGGGCCTCTCCTACGAGGAGATCGCCGCCACCCTGGGCGTCAAGCTCGGCACCGTGCGCAGCCGGATCCACCGCGGCCGCTCGCACCTGCGCGCCGCGCTCAAGCACCGCGCCCCGGGCGCCGCACCCGGCCGGATCCGGCGCGGCGGCTCGGAGCAGCCGGAGCCGCTGGCGGCCGTCGCGAGCGCCGCCCAGGCCGGCGCGGGCGGGAGCGGGCGGAGGCGATCGTGAGCGGCGCAGGCCGGTCCGGTGCCCGACGCCCGGCACCCGCCGAGCAGTGGAGCGCCCATCAGGAGGTCCCCGTGCTGCGCCCGATCGCGGTGCGCCAGAGTGAGCCGTCCCAGGTCGAGGAGCACCACCTCGGCGATCGGCTGACCGCGTACCTGGACGGCGAGCTCGGCCACGACGACCGCGAGCGGGTCCAGTCGCACCTGGCCACCTGCCCGCAGTGCCTGGGCGAGGCCGAAGCGGCCCGCTCGGTCAAGCAACTGCTCACCACCACCGAGGCACCGGCCCCCTCGGGGCCGCTGCTGGCCCGGCTGCTCGCGGTCGCGGCGCAGCCGGACGAGCTCGACGGCGGACGAGGCCCCGGTGGTGGTCAGGGTTCCGGCGGCGCTCAGCGGTCGGGCGGTGGGCAGGGCCTGCCGCCCGTACCCACGCTGGGCGGCAGCCGGCTGACCGGTGGCTCCTTCGGCCGCGGCGCGGGCTCCTCCTTCGGGCGCGGCGCGCTCGGCGCCGACCGCCCGCTGCCAGGGGGCGACCCCGGCACGGGCTTCGGCTCCGGCTATCCGCACACCGGGCACGGCCCCGAGCCGCGGCCCTGGGGCGGTCGGCGCGGTCCGGCGACCCACCCGGAGGGCACCGCCGAGCGCCGGCGGCCCACCACGGCCCCGCTGGGCGACGGCGCCCGGCCGCGCGGTCGGCGGCTGGTGGTCGCGGCGGCCGGCGCGTTCTCGGTGGCGGCGGTGGCGCTGGGTGGTTTCGGCAGCCTGGGCCTGGCCGCGGTCGCCGGTGACAGCCCGGCCGATGACCAGCACGGCACCGCGGTCACCCCGCAGGTCCCGGGCGGTGCGCCGGTGGCCCCGCTGAGCGGCCCGCTGACGGTGGACCTGCCGCTCGGTCCGCGCGGTGCCGGCTCCTACGACCTGCTGACGCCGGGGCTGACGGCGCGGACCGTCAACCCGGTGATCCACGGACACGCCATGCTGCCCTGAGTGGCTCCGCCCCTCGTGTCCGCCCCTGGCCACTGGGCCACCAGCTGGTCTTTACCACGGGTTCTCCTTCCCGTGGGCCGAGGATCCGCTGGTGGCCATTACGCTGTACGAAGCCGGTGTCGCGGGCCGAACCGGGATCGTCCGCCAGCAGCTGGGAGTTCACGTGTTCTTCGACATAGGCCCACTCGAACTGATCACGCTGGTCATCATGGCCATCGTGATCTTCGGGCCGGACAAGCTGCCCAAGCTGATCCAGGACGCCACGGGCTTCGTCCGCAAGGTGCGGGCCTTCGCCGACGGGGCCAAGGCCGACATCCGCAGCGAGCTCGGCCCGGAGTTCAAGGACTTCGAGTTCGAGGACCTCAACCCGAAGACCTTCGTGCGCAAGAACCTGATGGGCGGCGACGACGACCCGCTGGGCCTGAAGGACCTGCGCGAGGGCCTCGACCTCAAGTCGGTGCTGGACGACAAGCCGGCCACCCCGGTCGCCACCACCAAGGCGGCCGCGGCGGCGGGCGGCGTCAACGTGCTGAAGACGGCCGATGCCGGCCCGCCGCTGACCGCCGGTGAGCGTCCGCCCTTCGACCTCGACGCCACCTGACACGGCGCCTGACACGCCACCTGACACGGCGTCTGATCGTCCCCGTACCGCTCCGCCCGGACCACGACACCCCGCCCGGCCCTTCGCCGGACGGGGTGTCGCCGTTCGGCGCCGCTATTGTGCTGAGAGCCTGTCACCCATTCTGCGCCGGGACCGCGACGCAGGATCCGGACACAGGCGCTGAGTGCCCGACAGGCTGCCAAGGAGGACCCGGATTGGACGCGACGAGCAGTCGTGCGGTGGGCACTGCCCCCGCCAAGGCGGCGGAGGTGCCGGCCCGGCGCGCCGCCGAGCCGGCCGACCCGCTGGCCCCGTACCAGGCGGCCGACTTCCCCTGGTACGGCCTGGACGAGGGCTGGACCGGGCGCCGCTGGCTGCTCCAGGCCGGCGCGGGCGGCAACCGCCCCGGTCCGCCGCGCGGTATCGACTACGGCTCGGTCGGCCACGGCGAGCAGCCGGCCAAACAGACCGAGGCCCCCGGCCCGAGCCGGTTCGCCGTGGTGGTCACGGTGGCCCGCCGCCCCGGTCGGCGCAGTGCGGACGGCACCGGTGTGCTGGAGGCCACCTCGGCCGCCTCCGCGGCCTGGCTGGCCGGCTCCGGCCTGCTCACCGGCACCTGGCCCGGCCGGCTCGACCGCGGCCGCCGCCAGGAGTGGCTGGACCAGCAGACCGCCCTGGCCTGGGACCTGGCCGACGACCTCGGCGGCCCCGGCTGGTCACCGCTCACGCTGCCCGTCAACGGCCTGCCGCAGCCCTTCCGCTACCGCGAGTCCGAGTACGGCTGGGTCCTGGCCGGCGAGGCCCCCGGCGTCCTGCTCGGCGCCTACGGCCGCGGCGTCAGCGCCTACGGGGTGGGCTTCAGCGCCATCCAGGACCTGGCCGCCTACACCAGGCCCTGAACGGCGCGAGCTGATCCCGGGTCAGAACTTGTTCTTCGGGGTCAGCCCGAGCGAGAGGCCGGACAGGCCGCGCTGGCGATTGCCGAGCTTGTCGGCCACCGCGCGCAGGGCGGTGCCGGCGGGGGAGTCGGGGGCGGCCAGCACGACCGGGGTGCCGTCGTCGCCGCCCTCGCGCAGGCGGACGTCGATCGGGATGCTGCCGAGCACCGGGACGGTGGCGCCGGTGGCCCGGGTCAGCGCGTCGGCGACGGTCTTGCCGCCGCCGGTGCCGAAGACGTCGACCAGCTCGTCGCAGTGCGGGCAGGGCATGCCGGACATGTTCTCGATCACGCCGACGATCTTCTGGTGGGTCTGCAGCGCGATCGTGCCGGCCCGCTCGGCCACCTCGGCGGCGGCCTGCTGCGGGGTGGTGACGATCAGGATCTCGGCGTTCGGTACCAGCTGGGCCACCGAGATCGCGATGTCGCCGGTGCCCGGCGGCAGGTCGAGCAGCAGCACGTCCAGGTCGCCCCAGTAGACGTCGGCCAGGAACTGCTGCAGCGCGCGGTGCAGCATCGGGCCGCGCCAGACCACGGGGGCGTTACCGGGGGTGAACATGCCGATCGAGATGACCTTCACGCCGTGCGCCGACGGCGGCATGATCATGTCCTGGACCTGGGTCGGGCGGCCCTCGACACCGAGCATCCGCGGCACGCTGTGGCCGTAGATGTCGGCGTCCACGACGGCGACCTTCTGGCCCTGGGCGGCCAGCGCGGCGGCCAGGTTGACGGTGACCGAGGACTTGCCGACCCCGCCCTTGCCGGAGGCGACCGCGTACACCCGGGTCAGCGTGCCGGGCTTGGCGAACGGGATCTCGCGCTCGGGCGCACCGCCGCGCAGCAGCTGGGAGAGCTCCTTGCGCTGCTCGTCGCTCATCACGTCGAGTTCGACCTCGACGGCGGTGACGCCGGGGATGCGGCCCACCGCGGTCTTCACCCGGTCGGTGATCGTCTCGCGCATCGGGCAACCGGAGACGGTCAGGTAGACCGCGACCCGCACCGTGGCGCCCGCGAGCTGCACCGATTTCACCATGCCGAGGTCGGTGATCGGGCGGTTGATCTCCGGGTCCTGCACGGTCGACAGCGCCTCGCGGACGGACTCCTCCGTCACGCCGGTCGCCACCTCTGTCTCATTGGCCATGCCTTGATGGTACGGCTCGGCCGCGGGCCTACTGACTGGCCGGTAGCGTGCTCGTGATCACAGACCGCTCAGGCCACCTCGGCGCCGCCCTGGCGCTCCTCCAGCTCCTTCAGCAGGCTCTGCAGCTCCGAGCGGATGAAGTCGCGGGTGGCCACCTCGCCCAGGCCCTGCCGCAGCGCGGCCACCTCACGCGCCAGGTACTCGGTGTCGGCGATGTTGCGGTCGCTGCGGGCCCGGTCCTGCTCCATGTTGACCCGGTCCCGGTCGTCCTGGCGGTTCTGCGCCAGCAGGATCAGCGGCGCGGCGTAGGAGGCCTGCAGCGAGAGCACCAGGGTGAGGAAGATGAACGGGTAGTTGTCGAACCGGGCCGGCCCGGGCAGCAGCGTGTTCCAGAGCACCCAGATGATGATCACCACCGTCATCCAGACGATGAACCGCCCGGTGCCCAGGAAGCGGGCGATCCGCTCGGAGAGCTTGCCGAAGGCCTCCGGGTCGTAGGCGGGCAGGCTGAAGAAGCCCGGTCGCGCGGTGCGCGGCTGGTCGAGCCGGGAGCGCACCGAGGTGCCGTGCGCGGTCTGGCTCCGGCCGCCCTCGCGGGCCCGCAGCTCGCGCAGCTGGCGCAGGTCGCGCAGCTCGCCCTGGAGGCGCTGCCGGGCGGGCTCCTCGCGGCCGCCGGTCCGGTGCTTGCGGTCACTGTCCATCGGGCGCCTCGCTCTCCTGGTCGGTGTCGTGGTGCTCGCCGCCGTGCAGCGCGGCCTCGCGCCAGTCCTCGGGCAGCAGGTGGTCCAGGACGTCGTCGACGGTGACGGCGCCCAGCAGGTGATCGGCCTCGTCGGCCACCGGCGCAGCCACCAGGTTGTAGGTGGCCAGGTAGCTGGTGACCAGCGGCAGCGGGGTGTCCGGCGGCAGCGGGTCCAGGTCGCCGTCCACGATCGAGCCGACCAGGGTGTACGGCGGCTCGCGCAGCAGGCGCTGGAAGTGCACCATGCCGAGGTACTTCCCGGTGGGTGTCTCGTTCGGCGGCCGGCAGACGTAGACCTGGGCGGCCAGGGCCGGCTTGTGGTCGGAGATCCGCACCCGGGCCAGCGCCTCGGCCACCGTGGCGTCCGGCTCCAGGATGATCGGCTCGGTGGTCATCAGACCGCCGGCCGTGTCCTCCTGGTAGGAGAGCAGCCGGCGCACCGGGGCGGCCTCCTCCGGCTCCATCAGCTGCAGCAGCCGCTCCGCCTCGTCGCCGGGCAGCTCGGAGAGCAGGTCGGCCGCGTCGTCCGGGTCCATCGCCTCCAGCACGTCGGCGGCGCGCTCGTCCTGCAGTTTGCCGAGGATCTCCACCTGGTCGTCCTCGGGCAGCTCCTCCAGCACGTCGGCCAGCCGCTCGTCGTCCAGCGCGGCGGCCACCTCGGCGCGGCGCTTGGCCGAGAGGTGGTGCATCACGCCGGCCAGGTCGGCGGGGCGCAGCTGCTCGAAGGTGGCCAGCAGGTTGGCGGCGCCCTGGGCCTCCTCGGTGAGGGTGAAGCCGGTGACCGCGGACCAGTCCAGGGTCACCGCCTCGCCGCGGTTCTTGCGCAGCCGGCTGCCGCGGCCGCGCTGCACGAAGACCTTGCTGATCTCCCACTCGCGGACCCGGGTCTGCACCATCGCGACGTCCAGCACCGTGACCTCGGTGTCGTCGGAGGTGTCCGTCAGCCGGCGGTCGAGCAGTTCGGCCAGCACCAGCGTCTCGGTCGGCCGCTGCTCGAAGCGGCGCATGTTGATCACACCGGTGGTCAGCACCTGCCCCGATTCCAGGCTGGTCACCCGGGTCATCGGCAGGAAGATGCGGCGTCGGCCGACCACCTCGACCACCAGGCCGAGCACCCGGGGCGGGCGGCCGCCGATCCGCAGCGAGACCACTACGTCGCGGATCCGCCCGACCTGGTCGCCGTTGGGGTCGAAGACCGCGACCCCGGCCAGATGGGAGATGAAGACCCGGCTGCCGTGCCCTGCCATGGAGGTCCTCTCACTTGTCGTCGGGGGCCAGGGTATCCAAACGTCTTCTTGACGGCTTCGCCGCGGTCCGGCGCCGCCGCCCGCGTCGCCCCCCGGGGCCCGTACGCTGTGCGGCATGGACGGAACGACTGCGACCGCTGACGACTTCCTGGACCGCGCGTTGCTGGAGGAGGCCGTCAAGAAGTCGGGCCTGCTCTGGGTGCTGGCCGAGGGCTCGGCCGAGCGCCGCCCGGTCTGGCACGCCTGGCACCAGGGCGCCGTGGTGCTGGTCGGCGACGGCGCCGAGCAGCCGCTGCACGGCCTGACGGCGGGCTCCGGCGCCGAGGTGACCGTCCGCAGCAAGGACAAGTGGGGCCGGCTGCTGGCCTTCCCGACCCGGGTGGCGGCCCTGGAGCCGGGGAGCGAGGCCTGGCTCGGCGCGGTCGAGGAGCTCAAGGGCAAGCGGCTGAACGCGCCGGACACCGACACCATCGCCGACCGCTGGGCCCGCGAGTGCCGGGTGCTGCGGCTGGAGCCGCTCGGCCCGCCGGCCCAGCGCCCGGGCACGATGCCGCAGGAGTCGCACGCCGCCGCACCGCTGCCCAGCCCGGCCACCACCCGGCAGCCGATCCCGGCGGGTCTGCCGAAGCTGATCCTCGGGCGGCTTCGGCGCCGTGGCTGACCAGCGGTTGCTCGACCAGGCCCCGACGCCCTGCGCGCCGAGCGCGGCCGCGCCCCGGCTGCCGAAGGCGGACCTGGCGCTGCTCGCCGTCTCGATCGCGGGCATCTCGCTCTCCGCACCGCTGATCAGCGCCACCGCGGCACCGGTGCTGGCCATCGCGTGCTGGCGCAACATCATGTCGGTGGGTGTGCTCGGCCCGTACGCGCTGCTGCGCCACCGCGCCGAGCTGCGCGCGATCAGCCGCCGGGCGCTGCTGCTCGCGGTGGCCGCCGGGGCGCTGCTCGCGGTGCACTTCGCGCTCTGGATGCCCAGCCTGCGGATGACCTCGGTCGCCTCCGCCACCGCCTTGGTCACCACCACCCCGCTGTGGACCATCCTGCTGCTGCGGTTCACCGGCATCCGGCCGCCGCGGCTGGTCTGGCTCGGCATGTGCGTCGCGTTCGCCGGCGTGCTGGTGCTCACCGGGGTCGACCTGTCGCTCTCCTCGCGCGCGCTGCTGGGCGACGGGCTCGCGCTGGGCGCGGGCCTGGCGGCGGCGGGCTACATGCTGCTGGGCGCCGAGGTCCGGCGGACCGTCAGCACCACCGCGTACACGCTGGTCTGCTACACCACCACGGCGCTGGTGCTGCTGGTGGTCTGCCTGGTCGGTGGGGTGCCGCTGAACGGCTGGTCGGCCGGTGCCTGGGGGCAGATCGCGCTGCTGATGGTCGCCGCGCAGTTGCTCGGCCACTCGCTGAGCAACCGGGTGGTGCGCACCCTGGGCCCTTCGGTCACCTCCACGGCGATCCTGCTGGAGACCCCGGGGGCGGCGCTGATCGCCGCCGTCTGGCTCGGCCAGTGGCCGGCCGCGGCCGCCTATCCGGCGGTGCTGCTGATCCTGCTCGGGCTTGCCTTGGTGGTGCGCGGCGGGCGCCGCTGAGCCCTCGGTACCGGCGGGTACGCTCGCGGTATGGCTCACGACTTCCCTCTCTCCGGCGACACCGGTCAGCCGCACGGCCCGCTGGGTCCGACCCGGGGGGAGGTGCTGGCCGCCGTCGAGGCGCGGCTGCTCACCACCTTCGGCGAGCCGAGCGGCCGGGCCGCGATCACCTTCCTCGGTGCCGAGCGGATCGAGGTGCTGCGGTTCGGTCCGGACGCCGAGGGCCTGGTCCGCTACGCCACCCTCGGCATGGCGGCGGCGCCGATGGCCGATCCCACCGCGGCGATCGCCGACCCGGTCCGCGGTCCGCGCGCCGAGCTGCTGCTGACCCTGCGCGGCGCGCGTGACGACGTGCTCAGGGCGCTGGCCACCTTCGCCGCGACCCCGCAGGTCGAGGGCCTGGTGGTGGCGCCCGGCAGCTCGCTGGACCTGGGCGGGCCGCTCTGGGCGGGCGCTGCGTTCACCTCCGTGCTGGCGGGGGAGGGCGGCACGGGGGTGGTCGCGGACCTGGAGCTGGACGAGCCGGCCGACCCGGTGGTCTTCCTGCCGCTGCTGCCGATGACGCCCAACGAGGCGGCGCACAAGCGGGTGCGGGGCGCGGCCGCGCTGCGGGAGCGCTGGCTGGAGGCCGGCACCGACCTGCGGGACCCGCAGCGGCGCGGGGTGGCGCTGGACTGACCGGCCGTCAGGCGGTGACCGGCTGTGCGCCGGTGGCCTGGGAGAGCAGCTCCTGGTAGGACTCCGGCGCGGTCGTGAACTCGCCGAGGCGCACCGTCTTGCGTGAGCCGTGGTAGTCGCTGGAGCCGGTGGTGAACAGGCCGAGCTCGGCGGCCAGCGCGCGCAGCCGGTCCCGGGTGAGCTGGTCGTGGTCGGTGTGGTCCACCTCCAGGCCACCGAGCCCGGCCGCCGCGAGGTCGGCGATCACCTGGTCGGAGACGGTGCGGCCGCGCTTCGCGGCGCCCGGGTGGGCGAAGACCGGCACCCCGCCGGCCGCCCGGACCAGCCGGACCGCGGTGAGCGGGTCGGTCTCGTGCTTGGGCACGTGGGCCCGGCCGCCGTCGGCCAGCCAGGCGGGGCTGAAGGCCTCCGAGACGGTGGCCACCACGCCTGCCTCGACCAGCGCGCTGGCCACGTGCGGGCGGCCCACCGCGCCCTCGCCCGCGATCCGCTCGACCTGCTCCCAGGTGATCGGCGCGCCCAGCTCCTGGCAGCGCTCGACCACGATCCGGGCGCGCCGGAAGCGGTCGGTGCGGGCCAGCTCGCGCTCCCGGGCGAAGGCCGGTTCGGCGGGGTCGAACAGGTAGGCCAGCAGGTGGAGGCTGATCCCGTGCACCCGGCAGGAGAGCTCGGCGCCCGGCACCAGGGTCAGCCGGCTGCCGGCGGGCAGCGCGCGCACGGCGGCCGCCGCCTCGGCGTGCCCGGAGACGGTGTCGTGGTCGGTCAGCGCCACCACGTCGAGCCCGGCCGCGACGGCCGCCGCCACCAGTTCGGCCGGGCTGTCCGTGCCGTCGGAGGCGTTGCTGTGGGCGTGCAGGTCGATGCGCACGGGCGGGGGCTCCAAGTTGCTGGCGGACCGGGCAGCCCAGAATAGCCAGCCGCCCGCCGGCTCAGCCCAGCAGCCGGGGCGAGAGCGCCCCGCAGGGCAGCAGCTCCAGCTCGGCACCCGCGTCACGCAGGTCGGTGAGGACCAGCTCGTCGTACATCAGCAGGGCGGACTGCTCGGGCCAGGCGATCGCCCAGAGCCACAGGCCCAGTGCCTCGCCGACGAAGACCGCGCGGTCGTCGGGGGCGCTGCTCACGTGCCACATGGCGGTGGGGCGGCCGGCCGCCATCAGCTTGGTGTCGGCGGGCTTGTGCGGCGCGATGACGTCGCCCGGATCGGGGCCGGGCAGCCCGGCGTACCGTGCGCCGAGGCCGACGCCCAGCTCCTCGGCCACCAGGACCAGCTCGCCGAAGCCGCCGAGCGGCGCGGGACCCGAGCAGGCCACGGCGGTGCCGCGAGCACCCGACAGGTCGTCACCGGCGTGTGCGATGCCGGTGTAGAGCCAGTTGACCGGTAGTGGCCAGGGCAGCCAGACGGGCACCCGGGAGCGGGCCACCGCGACGCCCAGCGCCTCGACGCTCGGCGGCAGCACCGGCTGCATCGGATGGACGGCTCCGTGCTTGTCGCACTGCCAGGTGTCGGAGAAGAGCCCGGGGGCACGCACCCGACCGCCGCACCTCGGGCAACTTGGCTCGCCCCTCATGACAGCCAACGCTCCTCCCTCCGGCCCGCCGCGTCAAGGACGATCACCCGTACGGGGCACGTCGGCTTGCGCGTCCGCAGGCCCGGACCGACATGCCGGGGCGGCGACCGGCCTAGAAGGCTGATGAAGATGTTGGGTTCTGGCCCCGCCGCGTGAGCGGTGGGGCCAGACTCGTCTTGTGGCGATGGGGGAATGGGTCGGGGAGACGGTCGGGCCGGATGTCTGGGAGACGTGCCGGGGGTTGATCCCGACGGGCAGCGTCTTCGCGTTTCTGGCCGAGCACCGTGGTGAGTTGTTCCCGGCGGTGATGTTCGCGGACATGTATCCGTCGGCGAACGGGCGGCCGAGCATGCCACCGCAGATTCTGGCGGCGGCGGTCACGTTGCAGGCGCTGCACGGACTGTCGGACTTCGAGACGGTGCAGGAACTGCGGTGCGACCTGCGATGGAAGGCCGCGTGCGGACTGGGCCTGTACGACATCGCATTCGACCCGTCGCTGCTCGCCTACTTCCGCCGTCGGCTTGCTCGCTCCGCCCGGCCGAACCGGATCTTCGAAGCCGTTCGAGAGGTCGTCAAGGCCACCGGTGTCCTCAAGGGCAGGCACCGCCGGGCGCTGGACTCCACCGTGCTGGACGACGCGGTCGCCACCCAGGACACCGTCACCCAGATCATCGCCGCCGTCCGCGCGGTGATCCGCGAGGTCCCCGGGGCCGGCGAGGTGGCAGCAGCGCAGTGCACCGCCCACGACTACACCGACCCGGGCAAACCCCGCATCGCCTGGAACGACTCCCAGGCCCGAGCCGACCTCATCGACGCCCTGGTCGGCGACGCACTGCGGCTGCTGGGCCACCTGCCCGACCAACAGCTCGGCGAGAAGGCCGCGAACGCGGTCGGCCTGCTGGCCCTGGTCGCCGGACAGGACGTCGAACCGGCCGACGACTCCGACGGCCGCGACGGCCGCTGGCGCATCACCCGGGGCACCACCCACGACCGCACGGTCTCCACCGTCGACCCCGAGGCCCGCCACGTCCACAAGACCCGCAGCCACTACCAGGACGGATACAAGGCCCACCTCGCCGTCGAGCCCGAGACCGGGTTATACACCGCCGTCGCCCTGCGGCCCGGCGCCGGAGCAGAACACCACGAGGCCGTCATCGCCCTCGACCTGCTCGCCGACGAGGACGCCCCGGTGGACGCCTTCGGCGACACCGCCTACTCCACCAGCGACGCCCGCCAGGCCCTGGAACAGGAAGGGCACCGGCTGTTCCTCAAGCCGGCGCCGCTGAAGACCGCCGTCCCCGGCGGATTCGGCCTCGACGACTTCGCCATCGACACCGCGGCCGGCACTGTGACCTGCCCCGCCGGCCACACCGCCCCGCTGTCCGAGCCGTCCGGACAGCACATGCAGCGCAAGGCACTGTTCACCGGCCAGTGCACCGGCTGCCCTCTGCGCGAGCGGTGCACTACCGCCAAGACCGGCCGGATCGTCACCATCCGGCCGCACCACGATCTTCTCGCCACCGCACGCCACCAAGCCGCCACAAACCCCCACTGGCAAGCCGCCTACCGACGATGGAGACCACCCGTCGAACGCGCCGTCGCCTGGCTCGTCGCCCACGGCAACCGCAAACTCCGCTACCGCGGCACCATCAAGAACGACACCTGGCTCCACACCCGCGCTGCCGCCCTCAACCTGCGAACCCTGATCAACCTCGGACTCGCCCACACCGACAACACCTGGCACCTCAACCCGGCCACCGCATAGCCAGAGGGGCCACCCGGCCAACCACCGGACAGCCCCTCAACAAGATCTTCATCAGCCTTCTAGGGGATGTCCCACGCCGATCGGTGGCAAACCCGGCCGGGACGCGCCGGCCCCGGCGAACGCGGGGAGCGCGACGCGGGAGCACTGACGCCCCGTCACCGGCAGGTCGGTGGCGGGGCGTCAGGAAGTCCGGTGGCCGCGGACGGTGGTGCCGCCGGTCCGGCGGCCGGGGCGGGCCCGGCCCGGGGTCAGGCCGTCCGGCACGGACGGATGTAGAGGCGCTCGCCGGTACGGGCGGCGTCCTCCACCAGGCGGCGGACGGTCTCCGCGTCGGCGATCAGCCGATCGGTCGCGGAGCCCTGCTGGTCGTCCAGTCGGAGAATCTCGAAACGCATGGGCCTCTCCTTTCCAGGCCTCGACAGCTGTCGAGGCGGTGGGGTGCTGCTCGTCGGTCGCGCTACGTCGGTCACTCGCGGTACGTCGGTCACTGCCACGTCCCCCTTGCCGCCGGCCCGCCGCCGATGCGGCGAAACGGGCCGGGAGCCTGCTCCGCCAGCGTGAGGCCCGCTCTTTGCCCCGGGGTTGCCTGTCGGTGAAGTCGCTGTTTCGGGTGACGTCCGTCGGTGCCAACCGTGCGAGCGGAGCCATTCATTCCCGGTCTGAATCAAATATTACCGTAACTAAGGATTTTTGATCCATGAGAATCACTTGAGCCTCGCGGCAGGCGCGCCGGAGCGAGGCCGGGGAAGGGGCCGCGGAGGGGAAGGGGGCGGTCGGGAAGGCCTCAGCGGGCGTCGGCGGCGGACCAGAAGGCGAGCAGCTCGGCGGCGGTCTCGGCGGGCCGCTCGGCGTTCGGGGAGTGGCCGGCGCCGGTCACGACCACGTGGCGGACCCCCAGCCGCTCGGCGGTGCTGCCCTGCTCCTCGACCGGCCAGGCGTAGTCCCGCTCGCCCGAGACGTACAGCTTGGGCAGCGGGACGGCGGCCAGCTCGGCGGTCCGGTCGGCCTGGCCGATCAGCCGCTCGCCCATGGCCAGCAGCGACTGCGGGACGTTGGCCAGCCAGCGGCGGTGCAGGAAGGCGGTGATCTCCGGCGCGAGGGCCTCGGTGACGCCGTCCTCCTCGCCCGCCATCTGCTGCATGATCTGCCAGATGGTCTCCAGGTCCAGCACCGGCAGCGCGTCCATCAGCAGCTTGGTCCTGGCCGCCTCGGCGGCCTCGATCGGCCCCGGGCCGGTGGAGAGCAGCACCAGGGAGGCCCAGGGCAGCGGCTCGGCCGCCGCGAGCACCGCCTCACGGGCCACGAAGCCGCCGAAGGAGTGCCCGACCAGGTGCACCGGGCCCGCCCCGTCCTCGGCGGCCAGCGCTTCGGTGACCGCCCGCAGGTCCTGGGCCAGCTCGGGCAGCGCGTAGGCCTGCTGGTCGGCGGGGCCGCCGGTCTCGTACTGGCCGCGCTGGTCGTAGCCGACGGTCCGGTAGCCGCCAGCCGCCAGGGGTTCGAGCAGCGCGATGAAGTCCTCCTTGCTGCCGGTGAACCCGGGGACCAGCAGTGCGGTGCCGCGCACCGGCCCGGTCGGCTCGGCCCGCAGCGCGGCGAACTCCCCGCGCGCGGTGGCCAGCCGCTCGGCGGTGGCGCAGGCGGGCAGGGCGAGGAAGGGCATGGTGCTCATCGGGTGGTACTCCTCGGTCGGCCGGGTGGCGAAGCCGTTCCGAGCATAGGACGTGGCGCCGCGCCGCTGGTCAGCGGGCTGACAGCGGCCCGAAAGCGGTCGGGGGCGGGCGGACCGGTTGGTCCGCCCGCCCCCGACCGCGTCAGGTGGTGCCGCGTCAGTCGGTCACCGGGGCGGGCGCGGCCGCCTTCCGGGTGCGGCGCCGCGGCGCGGGGACGGCCTCGGCGGCGATCGCCTCGGCGGCCTCGATGACCGGCTCGGCGGTGGCCTTCTTGACCGCGCGCTTGCGCGGCTTGGCGGCCGGGGCCTCTTCGATCACGGTCACCTCGGCGGCCGGGGCCTCGGTGGCGGCGGTCTTCTTGGCGGCCCGCTTGCGCGGCTTGGCGGCGGGGGCTTCCTCGACGGCGGCGACCTCGGCGACCACGACCGGCTCGGCGGTGGCCTTCTTGACCGCGCGCTTGCGCGGCTTGGCGGCCGGGGCCGCCTCGATCACGGTCACCTCGGCGGCCGGGGCCTCGGTGGCGGCGGTCTTCTTGGCGGCCCGCTTGCGCGGCTTGGCGGCCGGGGCTTCCTCGACGGCGGCGACCTCGGCGACCACCACCGGCTCGGCGGCCGGCTCGGCGGTGGCCTTCTTGACCGCGCGCTTGCGCGGCTTGGCGGCCGGGGCCGCCTCGACCACGTTCACCTCGGCGACCACGACCGGCTCGGCGACCGGCTCGGCGACGGTCTTCTTCGCGGCGGTCCGGCGGGCGGGCGCCCTCTTGGCGGCGACCGCGACCGGGGCCTCGACCGCAGCGGCGACCGCGACCTCGGCCGGAGCCTCGACCTCGGCCGGGGCGGCTGCCTTCTTGGCCGCCGTCTTCCGGGTCCGGGTGGCCTTCTTCGCCACCGGAGCGGTGTTCTCCTCGGCGGGAGCCCCCGCCTGGCTCGGCACCGCCGGCGCTTCGGCCGCAGGCGCTTCGACCACCGGCGCGACGGGCGCCGGCTCGACCGCAGGGGTCACCGCGGCCTCGGTCACGCCGACCGCCGCCACCTGGGCAGCCTCGGCGGCGGCAGCGCCACGCGAGCGCCGCCGGCGCCGACGCGGCGCGGTGCTCTCGCCGTCCACGCCGCCGACCGCGGCCGGTGCCTGCGCCGCGGGTCCGGCCTCGGCGGCCGTCACCGGCTGCTGCGTGGTGGCCTCGACCGTGCCGGGCGCCGCCGCGGCGCCGCCGCGGGTGCGCCGACGGTTGCGCGGCGGCCGGGCCGCACGCTCCTCGGTGGCCTGCGGCTGCTCGGCCGCGCCGCCGCGCCGACCACTGGAGCGGTCGGGGCGGTCCGTGCGCTCCGTGCGCTCCGGACGGTCCGTGCGCTCCGGCCGGTCCGCGCCGCCGCGGCCGCCACGGGGGCGCTCAGCGCGGCCGCCGGAACGCGCGCCGCGCCCGCCGGTCTCGCCGAGGTCCTCGACCTCTTCGGCGGCCAGGCCGGCCCGGGTCCGCTCCGAGCGCGGCAGCACGCCCTTGGTCCCCGGCGCGATGTTCAGCAGCTCGTACAGGTGCGGCGAGGTGGAGTAGGTCTCCTCGGGCTCGCCGAAGCCGAGCTCCAGCGCCTTGTTGATCAGCTGCCAGCGCGGGATGTCGTCCCAGTCGACCAGCGTGACCGCGGTGCCGGAGGCGCCGGCGCGGCCGGTGCGGCCGATCCGGTGCAGGTAGGTCTTCTCGTCCTCGGGGCACTGGTAGTTGATGACGTGGGTGACGCCCTCCACGTCGATGCCGCGGGCCGCGACGTCGGTGCAGACCAGCACGTCCACCTTGCCGCTGCGGAAGGCCCGCAGCGCCTGCTCGCGGGCGCCCTGCCCGAGGTCGCCGTGCACCGCGCCTGCCGCGAAGCCGCGCTGGGTCAGCTGGTCGGAGACGTCCGCCGCCGTGCGCTTGGTGCGGCAGAAGATCATCGCGAGCCCGCGGCCGTCGGCCTGAAGGATGCGCGAGACCAGCTCGACCTTGTCGAGCGAGTGCGCCCGGAAGATGCGCTGGGTGGTGTTGGCGACGGTGTGGCCGCTGTCGTCCGGCGCGGCGGCCCGGATGTGGGTCGGCTGGCTCATGTAGCGGCGCGCCAGGCTGATCACCTGGCCCGGCATGGTGGCCGAGAAGAGCAGGGTCTGCCGCTTGGCGGGCAGCATCGTGATGATCTTCTCGACGTCGGGCAGGAAGCCCAGGTCGAGCATCTCGTCGGCCTCGTCCAGCACCAGCGCGCGGACCTTGGAGAGGTCGAGCTTCTTCTGCCCGGCCAGGTCGAGCAGGCGCCCCGGGGTGCCGACGACGATGTCGACGCCCTTCTTGAGCGCCTCCACCTGCGGCTCGTAGGCCCGGCCGCCGTAGATGGCCAGCACGCGGACGTTGCGGACCTTGCCGGCCGTCTGCAGGTCGTTGGTGACCTGGGTGCAGAGCTCGCGGGTGGGGACCACGATCAGCGCCTGCGGGCTGTCGGAGAGCTGGGCCTCGGTGGCCCGGCCGGCGTCGACGTCGGCGCGGACGATCGCGCGCTCGATCAGCGGCAGGCCGAACCCGAGGGTCTTGCCGGTGCCGGTCTTGGCCTGGCCGATGACGTCGTGCCCGGTCAGCGCGACCGGGAGGGTCATCTCCTGGATCGGGAACGGGTGGATGATGCCGACCGCTTCGAGCGCCTCGGCGGTCTCCGAAAGGATGCCGAGCTCGCGGAACGTGGTCTTCGTCGGTTCAGTCGTGGTGGACAGGGTGCTGCCTCTTCCGTGTGGCGGGCCGAGAGCGAGCGGACGGCGGGCAGCCACGCGGCCGCGCCCCGGCCCGGTGGGCCTGGTCGCGAGCTCGCGAGGTCGTGCACGACCGCGCCGGTCCCTGCAGCGTCCGGGGACGCGCTGCCCTGTTGGGCGGCGGGTCTCCCGTGGCGCGGGGAAAGGTCCCTTGAGGGGTCGGCGCGGGACCGGCGCCCTGCGGCGCGATCCGCGGCGGCCCTCGCTCGGCCACTGATGCGGTGCCTGGCTTGAGGTCCAAGCCAAGGTCGGAGCCGATCGGCTCTCCGACCGGGCATCCGCGAACGTGAGTCCCCGGGCGCCGCGTGCCGGAATCGTCCGGACGAGGCGAACCCGCGCGGCTTGCGCACCGTGCGGGCATACGGGTCTCTGTACCACTGTACCGTCAGCCGCCGACTCGAACACGTGACGCGTCTGACATGGCCGCGGAGCGGGGCTCGGCGGGCGCTCGGGGCGGTCTAGAGTTTCGGTTCATGGAGACTCAAGGCGGGGCAGGGCAGGTCGGTTCGATCGGCGACTGGGCGGCCTGCTCGGCCGACCCCGACTACCGTGCCGCGGTGCTCGACCTGCTGGGCGCGCTCGCCTACGGCGAGTTGAGCGCCTTCGAGCGGCTGGCCGACGACGCCAAGTTCGCGCCGAGCCTGGCCGACAAGGCCGCACTGGCCCGGATGGCCTCGGCCGAGTTCGCCCACTACCAGCTGCTGCACGACCGGTTGGCCGAGATCGGTGCCGATCCGACCGAGTCGATGACGCCGTTCGTCGAGCCGCTGGAGTCCTTCCACCGGGTGACCGCGCCCTCGGACTGGCTGGAGGGCCTGGTCAAGGCCTACGTCGGCGACTCGATCGCGACCGACTTCTACCGCGAGGTCGCGGTCCGCCTCGACGACGACACCCGGGACCTGGTGCTGCGGGTGATGAGCGACACCGGGCACGCGCAGTTCGCGGTGGACAAGGTGCGCCAGGCGATCGAGCAGAACCCGAGGGTCGGCGGCCGGCTGGCGCTCTGGGGCCGGCGGCTGATGGGCGAGGCGCTCAGCCAGGCGCAGCGGGTGGTGGCCGAGCGCGACGCGCTCTCCAACCTGCTGGTCGGCGGCGCGGAGGTGCGCGGCTTCGACCTGGTCGAGGTCGGCAAGATGTTCAACCGGATCACCGAGGCGCACACCAAGCGGATGAGCGCGCTGGGCCTGTCCTCCTGATCCCGCGGGTGCCCGGGACCGACCGGCGAACGCGCCGCGGTCCGGGGTCAGGCGGCGTGCCGCCGGCGCCGGTGGTTGCCGCGCCGGGCGGCCGCGGCCAGGTCGGGGCGGGCCAGCACCGAGGTGAGCAGCGCGGTGCAGAGCACCGTGACCGCGAGGGTGAGCAGCAGGTCCCCGGTGAGGGTGAAGCGCGAGACCAGGCCGCTGAGCAGAGCGGAGGCCAGGGCGGTGCCGACGGTCAGCCCGCGGGCCATCGGAAAGTACTCCGGGACCACGAGCAGGGCGAGGGCCCCGGCGAGCAGGCCGATCAGCGCGAAGACGGCGGCTTCGACGGGCAGCGGCACGGAGGCCTCCGGGGAGACATGGGCGGATCGCGGCGGGGGGACCGCGATGGCCCCACCCCTACCCCCGGTTGCGCTGATCCAATCACACTGGCCGCCACTCCCCAAGGGAGTGGCGGCCAGTGTGGTGAAGCCCTCAGCGGTTCGTTCAGAGGGTGCCGAAGCCGACCTTGCGCGCGGCCTGCTCGCCGATCTCGACGTAGGCCAGGCGCTCGGCCGGGACGATGACGCGGCGGCCGTGCTCGTCCGTCAGCGAGAAGAGCTTCGACGTACCGTCCAGCGCCTTGGCGACCGCGTTCTCCACCTCATCAGCGGTCTGCGGGCTCTCGATGACGATCTCTCGGGGCGCGTGCTGCACGCCGATCTTGACCTCCACGGCTTCCATCCCTCCGGGGTTTGAGCCAGCCACGCACGGCCGCCGGATGGTCCGAACTGGAGTTCTCGGCAGCCGTGCCGTACGGCTTCACCTTAGAGCAACCGGATGGGTACGGGGTGGACCGGTTGGCCGATCACCCGACCCGGGCCGCGGCTCAGCCCGCGGCCGGCGGCTGGTCGCTCGGCTGGTCGCTCGGCAGGGCGATGTCGCCGGCGTGCATCGGGAAGCCCTTGAGGCCGCGCCAGGCCAGGCTGGCGACCAGTCGCACGGCCTCCTCGCGCGGGATCTCGCGGCCCTGCGAGAGCCAGTAGCGGGCGGTGATCTGGGCCAGCCCGCAGACGCCGGCGGCCAGCAGCTTGGCCTCCGTCTCGGGCAGGTCGGTGTCCTCCGCGATCACCCTGCTGACCAGGGTGGCGCTCAGGTCGGCGGCCCGGTCCACCCGCTCGCGCACGGCCGGCTCGTTGGTCAGGTCGGACTCGAAGACCAGCCGGAACGAGCCGGACTCACTGGCCACGTAGTCGAAGTAGGCCTGCATGGTGGCCGCCACGCGCTGCTTGTTGTCGGTGGTGGCGTCCAGTGCCCTGCGGGTGGACTCGACCAGTGCGTCGCAGTGCTTGTCGAGCAGCGCGAGGTAGAGCTCGAGCTTGCCGGGGAAGTGCTGGTAGAGCACCGGCTTGCTGACTCCGGCGCGTTCGGCGATGTCGTCCATCGCGGCGGAGTGGTAACCCTGCGCGACGAACACCTCCTGCGCGGCTCCGAGCAGCTGCTCACGGCGGGCGCTACGCGGCAGCCGGGCACCGCGCGGGCGGTCCTGGGCCTCCTGGATAGCCGTCACGGCGCTCCTCACATCTGGCTGGCGGTGGTGCTCGGGCAATGAGCAGTGAGTCTACTTTTGGGTAACCCGACGCGCGCCTGCCAGTGAAGGAAAAGCTGCTGCTCCCGGGTTGTCGGGAGCCCACAATACGGCGCGCGGCCCCGGTGGGCGCCAGAGTCTCACTACCATCTTCTCCCATGAGCACTGAGCAGCAGGAACGGGCCGGGGCGGAGCGGGGGAGCGGGCGTGAGGAGGGCTCTCCCGGCGGGCGGCCCGAGGGCCGGTGGGCGGCCAGGACGGTCGAGGTTCCAGGCGCGGCGCTCATGGTGACCGGCCCGACCGCCGAGGCCGCCGCGGGCCTGCCCGAGGCGCTCTTCGTGCACGGGCTCGGCGGCTCCTCGGAGAACTGGTACGAGCTGATGGCGGAACTCACCGGGGTGGTCCGCGGTGAGGCGATCGATCTGCCGGGCTTCGGCTGGTCGCCGCCGCCGGCCGACGGCAACCTCTCGCTCTCCGGGCACGTCCGGGCGGTGATCGGCTACCTGGAGGCGAGCGGCCGCGGCCCGGTGCACCTCTTCGGCAACTCGCTCGGCGGCGCGGTGTCCGTGCGGTTGGCCGCGCTCCGCCCCGACCTGGTGCGCAGCCTGACCCTGATCTCGCCCGCGCTGCCCGAGCTGCCGCCGCAGCGCACCGCGCTGCGCACCGGCCTGCTCGCGGTGCCCGGCGTGCCCGGGCTGCTGCAACGGATCCCGGCGAACGGGCGGGGTGTGGAGCAGGCCACCGACGGGCTGCTCGCCCTGGTCTACGGCGACGCGCGGGCGATCCCCGCCGAGCGCCGGGAGCGGGCGGTGGCCGAGTACCGCCGCCGGATGGGCCTGCCCTACGCGATGCAGGCGCTGGCCGGCTCGGCCCGCGGGATCGTGTCGGCCTACACCGAGCGCGGCGACCAGGCGCTGTGGCGGCAGGCCCAGCGGATCGAGGCGCCGGTGCTGCTGGTCTACGGGCTGCGCGACAAGCTGGTCTCCTACCGCTCGGCGGCCCGGGCCTGCGCGGCCTTCCGCGACGCGAGGCTGCTGGTGCTGCCGGAGTCCGGGCACGTGGCGATGATGGAGCACCCGGCGCAGGTGGGCCGGGCGACGCGGGAGTTCCTGCGCGAGGTCGCCGGCTGACGGAACGCCGGTGGTCCGGAGAGGTTACGGACGTTCACTCGTTCAGGTGGCAGGGGGGCCACTGGGCATGGTCCGGGGTGGATCCCGCTCTACCTTCGTGGTGTCGGACCGAACAGATGTGGGGGCGCGGCCGCCGGTGAGCCCGGAGCGGGCGCCCGAGGGTGTGTTTGATGTGTGCGGTGGGCGGGGCCCGGCCGGGTGAGGCCGGGTGATCTCCTGATGGCATGGCCGTGGGGGCAGGCCGTTCGGCGGGGCGCGGGGGTGCCCCGAGTGACTCCTGGGCGGACGCTCCCGCCGTGCTGACCGGCCGTCAGGCCGGCGTCCGTCGTGTCGCGAAGCGGGTCCGACCGCATCCCCAGTTCTGCCGTTCCCTTGCCGTTCCCTTGCCGCTCACTGCCACTCACCGCCGCTCTCTGCCACCGGAGGTCCTCATGCGCGTCGCCCTGCTCACCGAGGGTGCCCGTCTCCCTGCCCAGCGTGCCGACGGCTGGTGCGAGCGGCTGGTCGAGGGGCTGCCGGAGCACGAGTTCGAGCGCTACCTGCTGCTGCCCGGTGCCGAGCCGGCCGGGTCCGGGGCAGGGCCCGGGTCCGGACCGCGCACGCTGGCGCTCGGCGGTCCGCCGCGGGGCGGGCGCGGGCCCGGCGCGGTCCGGCGGCGGCACTACGCGGGGGCCTACGAGGAGCTGGTCCGGGCCCTGGTGCTGCCGCGTGAGCGGGCCGGTTTCGCCTCCGGCCTGCACCTGCTGGCCGAGCTGGCCCAGCAGGACCGCTCGCTGCCGGCCTTCCTGGCCTCCAAGCACGCGCACCAGGTGCTGGAGCGGGTCTGGCGCTCGCCGGGGGCCGACACCGCCGCCGGGCAGCCGCTGCTGCGTGACGTGCTGGTCGCCGGGGACCTGCTGGAGCAGTGCCTGCGCCCGCTCGCGGCTCCCTGGTACGGCGCCGGGCCCGGCGGCCTGGGCGGTGCCGACCTGTGCCACGTGGTCGGCGGCGGGCCCGCCGCGCTGCCCGCGCTGGTGGCCAAGCGCCTGCACGGGGTGCCGTTCGTGCTGACCGAGCACGGGCTGCACCTGCGCGAGCAGTACCTGGGCTACCGGCAGGCGCCCTACCGCTGGCCGGTGCGGGCGCTGCTGCTCTCCTTCTTCCGGCTGCTGACGGTGGAGACCTACCGGCAGGCCGCGCTGCTCACCCCCGGCAGTTCCTACGACCGGGACTGGCAGCTGCGCTGCGGGGCCGACCCGGACCGGATCCGGGTGGTCTACCGGGGCACGGCGGCGGTGGACCGCCCGGCGGCCGGCCCCGAGCCGGCCCGGCCCACCCTGCTCTGGACGGGCCGGCTGGGGCCGGCCACCGATCCGGAGCTGATGCTGCACGCCTTCGCCCGGGTGCGCGCCGAGGCACCGGGGGCGCGGCTGCTGGTGCGGGGCCCGGAGGAGGCGGCCGGGTACCGCGAGCACTGCGCCGAGGTGGCCCGCCGGCTGCGGCTGGGTGACTCGGTGGTCTTCGAGCAGGCCGCGGGGGACCGGGCGGACGGCACGGTGGCGGTCTTCTCCGGGCGGGCCGGACGCGCCCCGGGGCCGCTGGTCGGGGCGATGCTGAGCGGGCGGGCGCTGGTCGCCACCGACACGGGCGTGACCCGGGAGGTGGTCGGGCCGACCGGTCTGCTGGTGCCGCCGGGCGATCCGGCGGCACTGGCCGCCGCCTGCCTGGCGCTGCTCGGGGACGAGGAGCGGCGGGCCCGGCTCGGGGCGGCCGGGCGGCTGCGGGCGCAGGAACGGTTCGCGGTGGAGCCGGGGGTGGCGGCGTTCCGGGACGTCTACCTGGAGCTGGTCTCCCGGTGGCCCGCCTTCCCGGCCGCCGAGCGACGGGCCGGGGTGCTGCCGCGGCCCTTCGCGCGGCCGGCCGAGTACTGGGTGTCCGGAGCGGTGAGTGGTGCGGTGAGTGGTGCGGTGAGAGGTGTGGCGGCCGAGGCGATGGCGGAGGCGCGCTGATGGCCGGGGCCAGGACCGGCGCGGGCGCCGAGGTCGGGCCCAGGGGCGCGGCGGGACTCGGGGCCGACCCGGTGCGGGAGCTGATGGCGGAGCACCGGGAGCTGTGCGAGCGGGCCACCCACCCGCTGGAGATCGCGGCCCTGCTGGAGGAGGCCGGCCTCGGCTCCACCGCGGTCGGGCGCTACCGGCACGCGGACGTCTTCTCGCTGGCCGAGGAGCTCTTCGCCCGGGTGCCGCGCCGGCCGTCGGCCGGTGCTCCGCCGCCGGCCCTGGGCCAGGACCCGTCGGCGCCGCGGAGCAGGTGGCACCGGGGCCGGGCCGGGGCCGCGCTGCTGGGGGCTCTGCTGCTGCCACTGGTCACGGTGCTCGGCGGGCCGTCGGGGCCGTCCGGGCAGGCCGCGGTCGGGACGGCGGTGGCCCTGGTGCTCGCGGCCTGGGCTGCCGGTGGCGCCGCGGAGCGGGCGGCCCGCTGGGTGCGGCACGCGGGCCGGATCCAGCTGCGCACGGCCGGCACGCTCGCGCAGTTCAGGGCCAGGATGCGTCCGGTGCTGCCGGTCGCGCTCGGGCTGCACCTCGCGGTGCTCGCGCTGACCAGTCTCACCGCGCTCGCGGTGCTCACCGCCGTGGCCCCGCGGCCGGGGCGGGCCGGGGCGGGCGGGCTGCTCGACGAGGTGGTCCAGCGGGCCGGGCCCACCCAGTGGGTGGCCCAGGCGGCGCTGGGCCTGCTGATCGCGGTCGCCGCCGTGCTGCGCCGCTGCGGTCGGGCCGGCGCCGCGCTGGTCGGCCTGCTCGCGGCCGACGGGCTCGGTGCGGGCCTGTCGGTGCTGCGGTCCTGCGGTCTGCTGCCCACCGGCTGGGCGGCGGTCCCGGGCGCCCTGACGGCGCTGGCCGCCGGCGCGGTGGCCGCGGTGCTGCTGCCCTACGCGTGGGTGGCGCTCGGCCACCCCCGTGCCCACCGGTGAGGCAGCCGGCCGGGGCGGGCGCCGCCGGCGTCCCCGCAACCGCTCTGTCAATCAATCGAAGGCAAGTCAGGAGTCTGGGATGAGGGTGTTGCTGCTGGGCGCCGGGGGCTACATCGGCCGCCGGGTGGCCGAACGGCTGCTGATGGATCGAGAGCTGCAGGTCACGGTGCTCGGCCGGCGGGATTCGGCCGACATCCGGTTCGACCTGGCGGCCGGGAGCCCGGGGGCGTTGGCCCGGTTCCTGGACGCGGTGGCGCCGCAGGTGGTGGTGAACTGCGCCGGGGCCACCTACGGCACCTCGCGCGCCCTGGTGCGGGCCAACGCCCTCGCGGTGGCGACGGTCTGCGAGGCGATCCGGCGCAGCCGGGAGCCCGCCCGCCTGGTGCACATCGGCTCGGCCGCCGAGTACGGCTCGGTCCCGGTCGGCGCGCCGATCGCGGAGAGCGCCGAGCCGCGCCCGGTCGGCCCGTACGGGGTCTCCAAGCTGGCCGGGACCGAGCTGGTGCTCTCCTCCGGGCTGGACGCCGCGGTGCTGCGGGTTTTCGACGTGGTCGGCCCCGGCACCCCGGCCGCCTCGCTCTTCGGCCGGCTCGCCGAGGGCCTGCGCCGGGCACTGGAGCAGCAGGAGGCCCAGGTGCGGATGCCGGACCTCTCCCCGTTCCGGGATTTCGTCGACGTCCGGGACGTGGCCCACGCGGTGCTGGCGGCGGCGGTCTCGGCGGCGACCGGGGTGGTCAACATCGGCAGCGGGCACGCGGTGCGGGCCCGGGAGGCGGCGGAGCTGCTGGTGCGCGCCGCCGGCTTCGAGGGTGTGCTGAGCGAGGAGATCCGCACGGTGGCGCTGCCGGCCCAGGCGGCCGCGGAGCCGCTGGTGCTCTCCGGCAGCGCGGGCCCCGCCGCCCTGGAGGCGCGTCCGGTGGCCGAACCGGTGCCCTGGCGCCAGGCCGACGTCCGCACCGCGCGCGAGCGGCTCGGCTGGCGGGCGCTGATCCCGCTGGAGGAGTCGCTGGGCGACGTCTGGCTGGAGACCGCCTGCCGGGTCTAGGCCGTGTCTGACAATTCCCGCCGGGCCCGCGACGCCGGGCATCCCGGCTGGACGCACCGCCGAGCCACCCAAGTACGACCCAGTACGAGGGCGACTCGGCGGCACGCCCAGCCGGGCGCCCAACGCCGCGGGCCTGTCCGAAGCGAATTGTCAGACACGGCCTGGGGCACGCCAGGGCAGGCCGGGGGCGGCGGCGGGCACATTCCCAGCATCCGGTGGAGGTTGTCTCACCCATCGGACCCGCTGTCTCGGAATAGCGCACCGGCGTGACACTGTTGGTCGAAGGAACCACCGTATTGACGACCATCGGAGTCCCCGTGTCGCTGCCACCCCTGGTCGAGCCGGCCGCCGAGCTCACCGTAGACGAGGTCCGCCGGTACTCCCGCCACCTGATCATCCCGGACGTCGGGATGGCCGGGCAGAAGCGGTTGAAGAACGCCAAGGTGCTCTGCGTGGGTGCCGGTGGCCTCGGTTCCCCGGCGCTGATGTACCTGGCCGCGGCCGGTGTGGGCACGCTCGGCATCGTCGAGTTCGACACCGTCGACGAGTCCAACCTGCAGCGCCAGATCATCCACGGCCAGTCCGACATCGGCCGCTCCAAGGGCGAGTCCGCGCGGGACTCGGTCCAGGAGATCAACCCCTACGTCAACGTGATCCTGCACGACGAGCGCCTCGACAACGACAACGTGATGGAGATCTTCTCCGGCTACGACCTGATCGTCGACGGCACCGACAACTTCGCCACCCGCTACCTGGTGAACGACGCCGCGGTCCTGCTCGGCAAGCCGTACGTCTGGGGTTCGATCTACCGCTTCGACGGCCAGGCCAGCGTCTTCTGGGCCGAGCACGGCCCCTGCTACCGCTGCCTCTACCCGGAGGCCCCGCCGCCGGGCATGGTCCCCTCCTGCGCCGAGGGCGGCGTGCTCGGGGTGCTCTGCGCCTCGATCGGCTCGATCCAGGTCACCGAGGCGATCAAGCTGCTGGCCGGCATCGGCGAGCCCCTGGTGGGCCGGCTGATGATCTACGACGCCCTGGAGATGAACTACCGCCAGGTCAAGGTGCGCAAGGACCCCGACTGCGCGGTCTGCGGCGAGAACCCGACGGTCACCGAGCTGATCGACTACGAGGCGTTCTGCGGGGTCATCTCGGAGGAGGCCCAGGAGGCCGCGCTCGGCTCGACCATCACGTCCAAGCAGCTCAAGGAGATGCAGGACAACAACGAGGACATCCTGCTGATCGATGTCCGCGAGCCCGGTGAGTACGAGATCGTCAGCATCCCCGGCGCGGTGCTGATCCCCAAGAACGAGTTCCTGATGGGCAACGCGCTGGAGAAGCTGCCGCAGGACAAGAAGATCGTGCTGCACTGCAAGACCGGTGTCCGCTCGGCCGAGGTGCTGGCCGTGCTCAAGGCGGCGGGCTTCGCCAACTCCGTCCACCTGGGCGGCGGCGTGGTCGGCTGGGTCAACCAGATCGAGCCCGAGAAGCCGGTCTACTGATCGCGCTCCACTGCCACGGGAAGCTCTGAGGCGGCCGGTCCCCGCGGGGACCGGCCGCCTTCGCCCGTCACAGCGCGCCCTTGCGCTGGAGGTAGCTGTAGGAGATCCAGCCCGGCAGCACCGGCAGCCAGAAGGTCAGCGCGCGGAACAGGAAGACCGCCGAGGTCGCGGTGGCGGCCGGCATCGCCAGGCTCATCGTGACGATCAGGGCGCCCTCGATCGCGCCGATGCCGCCGGGGGTCGGCACGGCGGATCCCGCCGCGTTGGCGGTCAGGAAGATCACCGCGACCGTCGCGAAGCTCATCGAGCCGCCGAAGGCCCGCACCGACGCGTCCAGGCAGGCGGTGAAGGCCAGGGTCAGCAGCACGATGCCGCCGAAGCCGGTGACCAGCTTGCTGGGCGTCTGCATCAGATCGAGCATCCGCGGCACCACGCCGAAGAAGAGCGAGCGGACCCGGGTCACCACGAACCGCCGCATCGGTCCGACCGCCGCGATCACCAGCGCGAGCACGGCCGCGGTCAGCACCCCGATGATCACCGCGCGCTCACTGCCCACGTTGCCGTCGCCCTGGCTACCGGTGATCAGGCCGAAGCAGAACAGCAGGGTCAGGTGCCCGCCGAGACCGGCCAGCTGCGAGGCGCCCACACTGGCCACCGCCTGGCCGGGCCGCACACCCTGCTTCTGCAGGTAGCGGGTGTTCAGCGCGATGCCGCCGATCGCCGCCGGGGCCACCAGCTTGACGAAGGAGCCGGCCAGCTGTGCCGCGATGGTCCGTCGGAACGGCAGCCGCTCCGGCACGAACCCGGTCAGGCTCATCGCGGCGGCCACGTAGCTGATCGCCGAGAAGGCCAGCGCGGCGGCCGCCCAGGCCCAGTTCATGTGCGAGAGCTTCAGCTGGCCCGGCTGGATGGTGGTCATCGCCAGGTAGGCGGCGAAGGCCAGCGCGATCACGGTGATCAGCGTCTTCGGCTTGAGCCGCTCCAGCTTGGCCGGGGCCAGCGGGGCCTCCGGAGCGATCTCCAGGATCTGGCCGCGGATCCGGCTGAGCAGGTCCTCGCCGGCGGCCGCGATGTCCTCCTCGGCCTCCTCCCGGCTCTTCTCGCCCGCCGCCACCTGCTCCAGCGCGAGTGCCTGCGCCTCGGCCTTGCGCTCCTTGCCCTGCTTGGCGAGGTCGGCGCGGGTCTGCCGGCTCATCCCGACCGGCTGCAGCAGCGGCAGCGCGGCCGCCACCCGCTCCGCGCCGAGCACCCGGTTGGCGGTGGCCACCGAGCGTTCGGGGCCGATCCGCAGCGCGAAGGTGGTCAGCAACTGGGCCACGTCGATCCGCAGCGTCAGGTCGCCGGCCGCGATGTCGCCGCCGGAGAGGTTGACCAGCACGCCGACCTTCTCGTCCACCACCAGCAGCGACTCACCGGTCAGCCGGCGGTGCGCGATCCGGCGCTGGTGCAGGGCACCGACCGACTCCCAGCACGAGGCCATCACCTCGTCGGTGATCTCGTCGTCCGCCAACTCGTCGAGGGTCCGCCCCTCGACCTTCTGGTAGACCAGCACCGCGGCGTCCGGCCCCAGCTCGGAGGTGGCCACCAGCTGCGGTGCCCGGGCCCCGGCCGCCGCGGCCGCGTAGGCGATCAGCGCCTCCTGCTCCAGCGCCTGGCGCAGCGACTGCGGGCTGCGCCGCACCGCCACCGAGCGCAGCCGGGCCCGGCGCCAGACCCGGTAGAAGAAGCCGGAGGCCTGCTGCTCCCGGTCGATGATGTGGACGTCCAGGTCCCTGCTGTCCTGCTGGTTGACGAAGTAGCGCCGGGTGCCGCCGGGGGCGTCCGGCGCCCGGTGCGCGTTCTTCGGCGTGAAACCGAGCCGGCGCAGGCCGAGCATCAGGTGCTGCCCGGTGGGCCGGATGTTGGGCGAGCCGATCGCGTAGAGCGTGCCGCACGCCACCGACCAGCCGATCAGCACGGTCAGCAGCAGCGAGAGCGGGGTGGTGTCGCTGCTGATCAGCTCGGTGGCGCCGCTGAGCAGCACCACGGACCAGAGCGCCAGGCGCCAGCGCGGCCGGCTCACCATGCCGACCGCCGTCATGTAGGCGATCACCGGTGCCAGGTAGCCGTGCACCGGTTCGGTGATCGGGCCGCCGGTGACCGGGATCTGGGTCAGCGCGCCGCGGATGCTCTGCGAGGCGGCCTCGGCCACCCACCAGTCGATCGCCAGCGTCACGCCGTAGGCGAGCACCGAGGCGAGCACGCCGTCGGCGACCCGCAGGCCGTCGCGTTTGATCAGCCGCTCGACCGCGAAGGCCAGCGGAACGGCCAGCACCGCGACCGTGGAGACCAGCCCCAGGACGGTGATCAGCCAGGGCGCGACGTCCTTCACGTTGCTGTGGATGTCCTGGCCGATGCCGCTGGTGGTCTCGGTCGCGATGCTCGCGAGCACGAAGACCGCGATGACGCCGAGCAGGCCGGTCACGAAGCGGATCAGGTCGGAGGGCCGGTGCGTGCGGGCGGCGAGCAGCGGCTCGTCGACCGCGAGGCGGTCGCCGTCCTCGTCCTCGACCGGCAGGAGCGCCGGCACGGGGCCGGTCACGGGGCCGGTCACGGGCACGGGCGCCCGGCGCGGTGGCGTCCGCTTCACCAGCGAGACCTTGGGCTCTTCGGCGAGGGGGTGCGCGGGGGCGGTCTCGCCAGCGCCCTCGTCCACGTCCACGTCAACCGTCCCGGTCATCTGGTCTTGTCCTCGTATCACCACTCACCGCCCCGAAGATGGTGGCATGCCGTGCGTCCCGCCACCGGACAGGGGCCGGACCGGGCGCGGCGAATACCCCGTGGGGGCTCCGTGACTGGTCCGGATGGGCAAGAATGCCCGAATGACGGACAACAGCGCGGGGCCGCGCCCCGCTGCCCAGCTGCCCCCGTTCGCCGAGCTGGTGCTCGAACTGATCGACCGTATCCCGCCGGGGCGGGTGATGACGTACGGGGACGTCGCCGAGTACCTCGGCCAGGGCGGCCCGCGCCAGGTCGGCCGGGTGCTGGCGCTCTACGGCGGCACCGTCGCCTGGTGGCGGGTGATCAGGGCGGACGGCGCGCTGCTGCCCGGCCACGAGCAGCGGGCGCTGGCCGCCTACCGGCAGGAGGGGACGCCGCTGCGCAGCACCGCGGGCCGTGGTCCGGCCCCGGGCTCGCAGGCGGCCGAGGACCTGCCGCGGATCGACCTGCGGCAGGCCCGCTGGGACGGGCAGTAGCGCGGGCACACCAGCATCCTGCCTCTTCGAGGGGCCCGGCGGGGCGTCCGCGGGCGCACCCGGTGCCACGCGCGCCGGTGGATCCGGCAAGCTCCCGGAGCCGCTCGGTTAGGCTCTAAGACCGACCGCCGGTCGGTCCAAGACTCGCTCGCGATCCGCGCCGGATCCGCCGAGGACCCGTTGCCGATCCGCAGGACTCCCGTGGCCTCCCCCTACCGATTGGTGCGCAGCCCGCTCGCGACGCCCGAGCCGCCCGTGCTGGACGAGTACCAGCGCGCGGTGGCCGAGCACGCCGGCGGGCCGCTGCTGGTGCTCGCGGGGCCCGGCACCGGCAAGACCACCACGCTGGTCGAGGCGGTGGCCCGGCGGGTCGAGCGGGGCACCGATCCCGAGCGGATCCTGGTGCTGACCTTCAGCCGCAAGGCCGCGATGGAGCTGCGGGACCGCCTGGCGGTGCGCCTGGCGGCGGCCCCGCAGGCCACCACCTTCCACTCGTTCTGCTACGCGCTGCTGCGCGCGCACCAGGAGCCCGAGCGGTTCGCCGAGCCGCTGCGGCTGCTCTCCGGGCCCGAGCAGGACGTGATGGTCCGCGAGCTGCTGGCCGGCGGGGCCCAGGACGCGGCGGCCGGCGGCGGAGCCGGGATCAGCTGGCCGCTGGACCTGCGGGCCTGCCTGACCACCCGCGGCTTCGCCGACGAGGTGCGCGCGGTGCTGGCCCGCAGCCGCGAGCTGGGCCTCGGCGAGGCCGAGCTGGCCAGGTTCGCCCGCGGCGTGCAGCGGCCGGACTGGGCGGCGGCCGCGCACTTCCTGGCCGAGTACCTGGACGTGCTGGACCTGCGCGGGGTGCTGGACTACGCGGAGCTGGTGCACCGCGCGGTGCTGCTCGCCGAGCGGGCCGGCAGGGCCGGCGGGGCGGACGGGGCCGGTGGCGCAGGCGGGGCCGCCGAGGACCTGGCCGCCCGCTACGACGTGGTCTTCGTGGACGAGTACCAGGACACCGACCCCGCCCAGGTCCGGCTGCTGCGGCAGCTGGCGGGCGACGGGCGCGACCTGGTGGTGGTGGGCGACCCCGACCAGTCGATCTACGCGTTCCGGGGGGCCGACGTGAACGGCATCCTGGACTTCCCGCAGCAGTTCCGGCAGCGCGACGGGCGGCCGGCCGAGGTCAGGGTGCTGCGGGTCGCCCGCCGTTCGGCGCCGGTGCTGCTGGCGGCCTCGCGCGAGCTGGCCCGGCGGATGCCGATGAGCCGACTGCCCGCCGAGAAGCTGGCCCAGCACCGGGCCCTGCTGCCCGGGCGGCCCGGAGCCGCCGGGAAGGTCGAGGTCTACACCTACCCGACCCCGGGCACCGAGCTGGAGAGCGTCGCCGACCTGCTGCGCCGCGCGCACCTGGAGGACGGCGTGCCGTGGGGCGAGATGGCGGTGCTGGTCCGGGCCGGCGCGCGGGCCATCCCCGGGGTGCGGCGGGCGCTGAGCGCGGCCGGCGTCCCGCTGGAGGTCGACGGCGACGACCTGCCGCTGCGCGAGGAGCCGGCCGTGGTGCCGCTGCTGCTCGCGCTGCGGGTCTGCGCGGAGGGGGCCGTGCGGCAGAAGCCCGCGGCCGAGGACGCTGTCGAGGAGACCTCGCCCCCGCCGCCGGACCCGCTCACCGTCGAGCTGGCCCAGACCCTGCTCACCGGCCCGCTGGGCGCGCTGGACGGCTCCGACCTGCGCCGCCTGGGCCGCGCGCTGCGCGAGGAGGAGCGGGCGGCGGCCAGGGAGGCCGCCCGGGACGCCGCCCGGGACCAGGCCGGCGCCCTGCTGCGCCCCTCGGACGAGCTGATCCGCGAGGCGCTCGCCAACCCCGAGCAGTTGGTCACCCTCGACCTGCCGGCCGCCCGCCGGGCGCGTGAGCTGGGCATGCTGCTGCGCAAGGTGCGCGACCGGCTGGCCGGCGGCGGCACCGCCGAGGACGCGCTCTGGGACCTCTGGGACGGCAGCCCGCGCTGGCGCGAGCGCCTGGAGCGGTCGGCGCTGCGCGGCGGCACCGTGGGCCGCAACGCCGACCGCGACCTGGACGCGCTCTGCGCCCTCTTCGAGACCGCCGCCCGTGCCGAGGACCAGGTCACCGGCCACCGCGGCGCCCTCGACCTGCTCGCCGAGGTCGAGGCCCAGGACATCGCGGCCGACACCCTCACCGTGCGCACCGCCCGCGCCGAGGCGGTGCGGCTGATGACCGCGCACCGGTCCAAGGGGCTGGAGTGGCGCGTGGTCGTGGTGGCCGGCGTCCAGGAGGGGCTCTGGCCCGACCTGCGCCGGCGCGGTTCGCTGCTGGAGGCGGACCGGATCGGCCGCGACGGCCTGGCCGAGCCGCTCAGCCCGGGCGCGCTGCTCGCCGAGGAGCGCCGCCTCTTCTACGTGGCCGCGACCAGGGCCAAGGAGCGGCTGATCGTGACCGCCGTCAAGGCTCCGGCCGAGGACGGTGACGAGCCCTCCCGGTTCCTGCGCGAGCTCTACCGCGAGGAGCTCGACCCCCGCACCGGCAAGCCGCTGCGCCGCCTGCCCGAGGTCATCGTCGAGGACGTCACCCACCGCCCGCGCCGCCCGCTCTCCGTCGCCGCCCTGGTGGCCGAGCTGCGCGCGGTGACCGTCGACCCGGGCCGCTCGCCGGAGCTGCGCCGCGCCGCCGCCGAGCGGCTGGCCGTCCTCGCGGGCGCGCGCGGCGAGGACGGCGCCGCGCTGGTGCCCGCCGCCCACCCGGATCGCTGGTGGGGCATGGCGGAGGTGACCAGCAACCCGGTGCCGCTGCGCGAGCCGGACCGCCCGATCCAGCTCTCCGGCAGCGGGCTGGAGCAGCTCGACGCCTGCTCGCTGCAGTGGTTCCTGACCAAGGAGGTCAACGCGCAGAGCGCCACCTCCGGCGCCCAGGGCTTCGGCAACGTGCTGCACGCGCTGGCCGACGAGGTCGGCTCCGGGCGCACCCCGGCCGACCTCGCGGTGCTGCTGGAGCGGCTCGACACCGTCTGGGACGCGCTGGCCTTCGACGCGCCCTGGAAGTCGACCCAGGAGAAGGTCCAGGCCAGGGCCGCGCTGGAGCGCTTCCTGCACTGGCACGTGCTGGAGCGCGGGCGCGTCACCCTGGCCACCGAGCACGGCTTCGACCTGACCCTGCCGGTCGGTGAGCTGGCGGTGCGGATCCGCGGCGTGATGGACCGGGTCGAGCAGGACGCGGGCGGGCGGGCGTACGTGGTCGACTTCAAGACCGGCAAGCGGGCCCCGAGCGACAAGTCGCTGCCCGAGCACAAGCAGCTGGCGGTCTACCAGCTGGCGGTGCGCGAAGGGGCGCTGGACGAGCTGGTCAACGCCCGCCCGGAGCTGGGCGGTGCCGAGCTGGTCCAGCTGCGCTTCGAGGACAAGAAGCTCCCCGAGGCGCCCAAGGTGCAGCACCAGCCGCCCCCCGAGGGCGAGCCGTGGATCGAGAACCTGCTCGCCGACGCCGCCGGCCGGGTGCTGGCCGAGCGCTTCGTCCCCACCACCGGCGACGGCTGCGGCAACTGCGGCTTCAAGCGCAGCTGCTCCGCCCAGCCCGACGGCCGCCAGCTGGTCGACTGACGTTGCCCCCGGCCGCCCCGGCCGCCCCGGCCTGACTGGCCTGACCACCCCGGCCTGACCGCCCTGGCTTGACTGGCCTGACCGCCCTGGCCTGACCACCCCGGCCTGACCATCCTGGCCTGACCACCCGCTCCCGGCCGCGCTGTCCGTGCCGCCGACTACCGTGGTGGCCATGCTCACCCACCCCGGCCAGCTCAAGGAGCTGCTCGGCATCCCCTTCAACCGGGAGCAGATGCTGGCCATCGGCGCCCCGCTGGAGCCTGCCGTGATCGTGGCCGGGGCCGGGTCGGGCAAGACCACGGTGATGGCCGCCCGGGTGGTCTGGCTGGTCGGCTCCGGTGCGGTGCGCCCCGAGCAGGTGCTCGGGCTGACCTTCACCAACAAGGCCGCCGCCGAACTGGCCGAGCGGGTGCGCACCGCGCTGGCCCGGGCCGGTCTGCGGGAGCCGGCCGTGCCCTTCGAGCAGCCGGTCGGGGCGGCGGACCACGGTGAGCTGGACCACGGGGAGCCGGAGATCTCCACCTACCACGCCTTCGCCGGCCGGCTGCTCAAGGAGCACGGCCTGCGGATCGGCATCGAGCCGGACGTCCGGCTGCTGGCCGACGCCACCCGGTTCCAGCTGGCCGCCCGGGTGCTGCGGTCGGCGCGCGGGCCGTTCCCGCAGCTCAAGGACCGCTTCTCGGCCCTGGTGAGCGAGCTGACCGCGCTCGACGGCGAGCTGGCCGAGCACCTGGTCGAGCCCGCCGCGCTGCGCGCCTTCGACACCGCGCTGCTGGCGGAGCTGGCCGGGGCCAGGCTGACCAACCAGGAGCTGCGGGACGTCCCCGAGGCAGCCCTGGGCCGTCAGCAGCTGCTCACCCTGGTCGAGGAGTACCGCCGCCGCAAGCACGCGGCCGGCCTGCTGGACTTCGGCGATCAGATCGCCGCCTCGGCCCGCCTGGCCCAGCAGCGCCCCGAGGTGGGGCGGCTGCTGCGCGAGCAGTACCGGGTGGTGCTGCTGGACGAGTACCAGGACACCTCGGTGGCCCAGCGGCTGCTGCTGGCCGGGCTCTTCGGCGCCACCGGGGCACACCCGGGCGGCCACCCGGTGACCGCCGTCGGTGACCCGTGCCAGGCGATCTACGGCTGGCGCGGCGCCTCGGTGGCCAACCTGGACGACTTCCCGCGCCACTTCCCCAAGGCCGACGGCACCCCGGGCGCCCGCTACGCGCTCAGCGAGAACCGCCGCAGCGGCGGCCGCCTGCTGGCCTTCGCCAACGAGCTGGCGGCCCCGCTGCGGGCCCGCCACGCGGGCGTCGAGGCGCTGCGCCCCGCACCCGGGGCGGAGCTGGACGGCTTCGCCCGGGTGGCGCTGCTGCCCACCCACGCCGAGGAGATCGACTGGCTGGCCGACTCGATCGCCCACCTGGTCCGCACCGGCACCGCGCCGGGGTCGATCGCGGTGCTCTGCCGCGGCGGCGCGGCCTTCCCCGACATCCACGCCGCGCTGGTGGTCCGCGAGGTCCCGGTGGAGGTGGTTGGCCTGGGCGGGCTGCTCCAACTGCCCGAGGTGGCCGACCTGGTCGCGGTCTGCGAGGTGCTCCAGGATCCGACCGCCAACGCCGCCCTGGTCCGGCTGCTGATCGGCCCGCGCTGGCGGATCGGCCCGCGCGACCTGGCGCTGCTGGGCCGGCGTGCCGCCCAGCTGGTCCGCTCGGCCCGCTCGGCGGGCGGTGACGCCTTGGCGGCCGCCGTCGCCGAGACCGACCCGACCGAGGTGGTCTCGCTCAGCGACGCGCTGGAGAGCTTCCTGGAGGCGGCCCAGCCGGACGAGCTGCCGTTCTCGCCGCAGGCCAGGACCCGCTTCGCGCACCTCGCCAGGGAGATCCGCGACCTGCGCCGCGCCCTGGCCGAGCCGCTGATGGACGTGCTGCACCGGGTGCTCGCCGCCACCGGCCTCGACGTCGAGCTGGCCGCCTCCCCGCTCGCGCTGGCCGCCCGCCGCCGCGAGACGCTGAGCGCCTTCCTGGACGTCGCGGCCGGCTTCGCCGACCTGGACGGCGATCCGGGTCTCACCGCCTTCCTGGCCTTCCTTCGCGCGGCCGAGGAGTACGACCGGGGCCTGGACAGCAGCCTGCCCGGCGGTGAGGACACCGTGAAGGTGCTCACCGTGCACAAGTCCAAGGGCCTGGAGTGGGAGGTGGTGGCGCTGCCCGGGCTGGTCAGGGGCGCCTTCCCGAGCAGCCGCGGCCGCGAGCGCTGGACCAGCCGCCGCCCGGTGCTGCCCTACCCGCTGCGCGGCGACGCGGCCACCCTGCCCGAGGTCGGGAGCTGGACGGCCAAGGGCATGACCGCCTTCAAGGCGTCGCTGAAGGACCAGACCGCCACCGAGGAGCTGCGCCTTGGCTACGTCGCGGTGACCCGGCCGCGCTCGCTGCTGCTGGCGGGCGGCCACTGGTGGGGCCCCACCCAGAGCACCCGGCGCGGTCCCTCCGAGTATCTGGAGGCGCTGCGCGCGCACGCCGAGCTGCCCGGCGCGGGGGAGGTGGAGCACTGGGCCGAGCCGCCCCTGGAGGATGCCGAGAACCCGGTGCTGCGCCCGGCCGGCGAGACCCCGTGGCCGCTGCCGCTGGACCAGGGCGCCCAGCTCGCCCGCCGCCGGGTGGCGCAGGTGATCGGCGCCCGGCTGGCCGGTGCCCCGGCACCGCGGCCCGAGCGGCTGGCCCCCGAGGAGCAGCGCCAGGTGGACTCCTGGGACCGCGACCTGACCGCGCTCCTCGGCGAGCTGGAGCGGGCCCGGCGCACCGGGCGCACGGTGCCGCTGCCGCCGGCCCTCTCGGCCACCCAGCTGATGCGGCTGGCCGCCGATCCGGACGGGCTGGCCCAGGAGCTGGCCCGCCCGCTGCCCCGCCCGCCGGCCGGCGCCGCCCGCCGCGGCACCCGCTTCCACGCCTGGATCCAGGCCCAGTACGCCCCGCTGCCGCTGCTCGAACCGGACGCGTTGCTGGGCCCCGAGGACGCGACGGACGACGGGATCGAGGACGAGCACGATCTGGAGCGGCTCAAGGAGGCGTTCCTGCACGGCCCGTACGCGCGTCGGCGCCCCTACCGGGTGGAGGCCCCGGTGCAGGTGGTGCTCGGCGGCCGGGTGGTGCGCGGCCGGATCGACGCGGTGTACCGGGAGCGTGACGGCGACGCTGGGTCACAGGGTGGCTACCGGTACGAGGTGGTCGACTGGAAGACCGGCCACCGGGAGGAGGCCGACCCGCTGCAGCTGGCCGTCTACCGGCTGGCCTGGGCCGAGCAGCGCGGGGTGCCGCTGGAGCAGGTCACCGCGGCGTTCTGCTACATCCGCAGCGGTCGGATCGAAAGACCGGTAGGACTTCCTGACCGGATTGCGTTGGAAACGCTTCTGGTCGGGAAGAGTGACTAATAGGTCACAGAGAGCATCCAACTCGTCACGGAGTCGCGCGAAACCGATGCGTCGTGCACGTTTCGCGCCTATTGTGGGGTCGGTAACCGGTCACCCGCGTCTGCTCGGCCGCCGGACAGGCCCCATTTCCTCACCCTCAGTCATCGTCGCAGGTGCTCAGCGAGCACCGGGCGCCTTCTGCTGGAGACACCTAAGTTGAGCGCCGCCGGGAAGTTGAGCGCGATCGGATGGTTCCGCGACCGGTTCGCCGGTCCGACCCGGGGTCCGGCCACCGTCCGTTCGACGGGGACCTGGCCCAGGACCGCCCTGGCCCTGCCGTTCATCGGCATGGCCCTGGTGGTCTGCCTGGACTACTTCAGCACCATCGAGGTGACCGTCGAACCGGCGCTCACCGCCGTGCCGGCGCTGGCGGCGATCGTCAGCCGCCGGGTCTGGTACCCGATCCTGACCGGCTTCCTGGCCGAGCTGGCCGCCTTCGGCCTGGCCGGGTACAACCACGTGCTCGGCGAGTCGGTGCACAGTGCCACCATCTTCGCGATCGCCCTGGTCACCGCGATCAGCTGGGTCAGCGCCACGCTGCGGGTGCGGCAGGAGCAGGCGCTGGCCGACGCGCAGCTGGTGGCCGAGATCGCCCGCCGGGTGCTGCTGCGCTCGGTGCCCGACCGGGTGGGCAGCGTGCGGGCCGCCGTGCACTACGCGGCCGCCGCCGCGCACGCCCGCATCGGCGGCGACCTCTACGAGGTGGTCAACACCCGGCACGGGGTGCGCGCGGTGGTCGGTGACGTGCGCGGCAAGGGGCTGAACGCGGTGGAGACCGCCGCCGCCGTGCTGGGCGCGTTCCGCGAGGCCGCGCACCAGGAGCCGGCCCTGGACAAGGTGGCCGGCTGGCTGGCCGTCAGTCTGGACCGGGCGCTGCACGAGCACGACCACCCCGGGGTGGAGGAGGAGTTCGTCACCCTGGTGCTGATCGGGGTGGCGCCGGACGGCAGCGCCGAGATCGTCAACTGCGGCCACCCGGCCCCGCTGCTGCTGCGCGGCGACGGCTCGGTGCGGGCGCTGGAGCTGGCGGAAACGGTTCCGCCGCTGGGGGTGCTCGACCCGGCCGAGGTCGCGCCGCCGGTGCAGCGGGTCCCGTTCGAGCCCGGTGACCGGGTGCTGCTCTTCACCGACGGGGTGATCGAGGCCCGGGACCGGGCCGGCCGCTTCTACCCGCTGGCCGAGCGGCTGCCGGGCTGCGCGGCGGACGGCGACCCGTCGGAGGTGCTGCACCGGGTGCACGCCGACGTCGTGCGGCACGTCGGCCGGCAGCTCGGCGACGACGCGGCGATGCTGCTGCTCCAGTACGAGCCCGCGACCAGTGGGGCGCCGCAGCAGCTGCCGCACCAGAACGGCCGGCTGGCCCGCCAGTAGCGCGGGCCGGCCGACCCGCGCTACCGGCCGGCCGCCGGGGGCTACTCGATGGCGCGCCGGCTGCCGCTGAGGCCCGCGCGCCCGCCGGCCAGGGCGCCCCCGGCGCCGACCGGCCCACCGGAGACCGGGGCGCCACCGGTGCCGCCGCCGGGCGAGCCGGTCTGCCCGGTGCCCACCGTCGTCTGGGCGGCGCTCGCCAGCGCCTGGATCGCGCTCGCGTTCTGCGCGTCGACCGCCGAGGCCTGGGCGATGATGGCGGCCTGCGCGACCATCAGGTCGGCGCCCGCCTTGGCCTGGCGCTGCTGCTCGGAGTCGGTCGGCGGGGTCGGGGTCGGGGCCAGGGTCAGACTGCCGTCGGCACCCACCGTGTAGCCCCACTGGCTCGCCTGCTGCTCCCACTGCTGGAGCTGCGCCTGGCACTGCTCCAGCTGCTCGGCCCCCTCGGTCAGCGTGTAGCCGATCGCGTGCAGGTTGTCGGCGCCCGCGGCGAGCCGGCTCCGGGTCTGCTGGAGTTGCGGCAGCGCCTGCTCGGCGGCGCCGCCCTGCCAGTTCGCCCGGGTGCGGGCGACCACAGCGGCCTCCCAATTGTCGCACTGGGCGCCGAACCGGGTGCCCAGGTCGATGTAGCTGGTGGCGGTGCTGCTGAGTGAGCTCGGGCGCAGGGCGCTGAGCGTGGCGTAGTCCATGGTTCGTCTCCCCCCTACGGCTGGGCGTTGATGGTGCGGAAGCTGTCGGCGACGCTCCCGTTGGCGGTGCTAACGTTGTCGGCGCTGGTGACCAGGTTGCGCCCCTGGTTGTCCATGTCGGCGGCGAGCCTGTCGATCACCGCGTTCCAGCTGGTGGTGCAGGCGTCCAGCGCGGCGAGCGTGGCGGTGCCGCGCAGGCCGGCCGACGCCTGGTCGGTGGCCTGGTTCAGCTCGATCTTGCCCTGGGGCAGCTGTGCCCCGAGCGACTCGGCACTCTGCCCGGCCGCCTTGACCTGAGCCGGATTCATGCTGACGACCGTTGGTTCGACGTTCCTTGGCACGGCATCCCCCTCAACCCCGTGGTGACTACTGGCTGAGATTGAATCAGTTCGTCCTGTGGCAGGCCAGGTTGAGGTGGGGGCGATCAACGCCGCCGCTAAAGCTCCACCTCGACGAGCAGCGGCCGGTGGTCCGACACCCCGACCCGGGGCGCCGTGACGGTGCCCACCGCGGTGCGCGGCACGCCCACCGCGAGTACGTGGTCGAACTGCACGGCCGGGCGGTGCGAGGGATAGGTGGGGGTGCGGGCCAGGTCGTGCCAGCCGCGCAGTTGCGGGTGGCCCTCGCGCCCGGGGCGGCGGCGCAGGCCGGGCAGCGGGCGCGGGTGGCGGGCGGTGCGCGGCTCGCGCGGTCGGCGGCGGGCGCCGGGGGCGCGGTCCAGCGCGGTGGCCCCGCCGAGCACGGTGCGCGGCACCGGGCCGACCAGGTTGAAGTCGCCGAGCACCAGGTAGGGGCGGGGCAGGTCGGCGATCCAGCGGCGGATCCCGGCCAACTGCGCCATGTTCCAGCCGGGCACGAAGGAGAGGTGGGTGGCGACCACGGTGAACGGGCCGCGTTCGCCCTCCAGGACGGCCGCCAGTGCCGCGCGCGGCTCGTCCGGCACCGGGGTCAGCCCGCGCCGGCCGGCCACCCGCAGCGGCAGCCCGAACGGGGCGGGGGCGAACCGCCGGGCCCGCCAGTGCCGCACCGGCAGCCGGGTGAGCAGGGTGGTGCCGTAGGAGGGCAGCTCGATGGCGGTGGCCACCTCCTCGGGCCCGTAGACCCGCAGGCCCGGCACCGCGGGGTTGCGCAGCCAGCCGGCCACCGGCGCCGGGCGCCCGTGCAGAGCGGCGGCGAAGCGCCAGTCGGCGGCGCCCATCGCCGCCGCGGCCACCGCGCTCTGGTCGCTCAGGCCGGAGCGCTGCTGGTACCGGTCCACCTCCTGGAGCGCCAGCACGTCGGCGTCCAGCGCGGTGATCGCCGCGAAGAGCGGATCGGCGGCCTGCTCCGGATAGGGCAGCGGGGTGCCGTCGGCGGCCAGTGGCTGGCCGTGCAGCAGGTTGAAGGTCGCGATGCGTAGCGGGCTCACACCTGGTGACGGTACGCGAGAGCGGCTTGTGGCTTCGTTGCATACCGGGTATACATACCTGGTATGTCCATCAGACACGGCCTGCTCGCCCTGCTCGACCAGGGCCCCCGCTACGGCTACCAGCTGCGCATCGAGTTCGAGGCCCGCACCGGTGCCACCTGGCCGCTCAACGTCGGCCAGGTGTACACCACGCTCGGCCGCCTGGAGCGCGACGGCCTGGTCGTGCCGGACGGCGAGGACGAGGAGGGCCACCTCTTCTACGCCGTCACAGAGAAGGGACGCGCCGAGCTGCGCTCCTGGTTCGACACACCGGTGCCGCGGACCAATCCGCCCCGGGACGAGCTGGCGATCAAGCTCGCGATGGCGGTGACGGTGCCCGGGGTGGACGTGCACGCCGTGGTCCAGGGCCAGCGCCGGCACAGCATCCAGGCGCTGCAGGACTACACCCGGCTCAAGGCCCGGGCGCTGGCCGGCGAGGCCGCCGCCGGTGCCGCCGAGGGGGCCGAGCTGGCCTGGCTGCTGGTGCTGGAGCAGCTGATCTTCCAGGCCGAGGCCGAGGTCCGCTGGCTGGACCACTGCGAGACCCGGCTGGCCAACCACCACGAGCGGCAGGCCGCTGCCGCCGCCGCGCCTTCCGAAGCGCCCAAGCGGCGCCGGACCAAGCTGAACCTGGGGGAACGATGACAGACGCCGGTTTTCCCGACCGCACCGAGCCCGTGCTGCACCTCGAGCAGTTGAGCCGGGTGCACGGCCACGGAGCGGCCGAGGTGCACGCGCTGCGGCAGGTGGACCTGCGGGTCTACCCGGGTGAGTTCGTGGCGGTGATGGGTCCTTCGGGGTCCGGCAAGTCCACGCTGCTGACGCTGGCCGGTGGGCTGGACAGCCCGAGCAGCGGGCGGGTGCTGGTGGAGGGGCGCTCGCTGGGTGAGCTGTCGCGCCGCAAGCTGGCGGAGGTGCGGCGGCGGGCGGTGGGCTACGTGTTCCAGGACTACAACCTGATCCCGGCCCTGACCGCGGCGGAGAACATCATGCTGCCACGGGAGTTGGACGGGGTGTCGACCCGCACCGCGCGGCGCGAGGCGCTGGCGGCGCTGGCCGAGATAGGCATCGGTGAGCTGGCCGACCGGTTCCCCGACGACATGTCGGGCGGACAGCAGCAGCGGGTGGCGATCGCCCGGGCGCTGATCGGCGACCGCCGGCTGGTGCTGGCCGACGAGCCCACCGGGGCGCTGGACTCCACCACCGGGGAGAGCGTGCTCGCGCTGCTGCGGGCCCGCTGCGACGAGGGCGCGGCCGCCATGATGGTCACCCATGAGGCCCGCCACGCCGCCTGGGCGGATCGCGTGGTCTTCCTGCGTGATGGCCGCCTGGTCGACGAGACCGGCCGGCAGAGCCCCGAATCACTGCTGGTCACCGCTGCCACCAACAGCCTCAACCGCCCGGATCCGCGATGAGGTGGGTGAGTTGGCGGGTCGCGCTGCGGATCGCCCGGCGCGACGCGCTGCGGGCCAAGGGCCGCAGCCTGCTGGTGCTGGCCATGATCGCCCTGCCGATCCTCGGGGTGACCGGCGTCGACGTGACCTACCGCAGCAGCAACCTGACCGCCGCCGAGCAGGCGGACCGACAGCTGGGGCGCGCCGACCTGCTGCTCGAGTCGCACATGCGCGGCGGCACCGTCAGCCAGGCGCCGTTCGCCGGCGACGGCGAGAACGACTCGCCGGCCGGCCGGCAGCCCACCGAACAGCAGCGGCGCAGCCTGGGTACCGACCCGGCCCAGCTGGCCGCCCAACTGCTCCCGCCCGGTTCGGTGCTGACCCCGGTGGCGGGCGACCAGCGGATCTGGGCCACCAGCGTGCCCGGCCGGCTGCAGGTCACCGCGACCGAGGCCGACCTGACCGACCAGGTCTGGCGCGGCAAGCTCAACCTGATCCGCGGCAAGGCCCCGGTGGACGACCAGCAGATCGCCGTCACCCAGCGCTTCCTGGACGGCTCGGGACTGAAGGTCGGCGGCACCACCAAGCTGGCCGGCGTGGGTGACGCGCCCTTCACCATCACCGGCGTGGTCGAGTACCCCGACGAGCTCGGCCTGACCGCGGTGGTCACCCGCCCCGGCGTGTTGAGCCAGGGGCAACCGCAGGCCGCCCAGGCCGCCGACGGCTGGCTGGTGCGGCTGCCGGCCGGCACGACGGTCGACTGGGCCAAGGTCCAGGAACTGAACCAGTACGGCTTCGCGGCCACCTCGCGCAGCGTGGTGCTGCACCCGCCGGCCCGCGCCCAGGTGCCCTACTACGTGGCCCAGGACAACGCGTCGCACGGCAGCTACTTCAACAAGACCGCGGTGGTGATGCTGGTCACCGTGGCCGGCATGGCGCTGTTGGAGATCGTGCTGCTCGCGGGCCCCGCCTTCGCCGTCGGGGCCAGGCGCTCACGGCGTCAGCTGGGCCTGCTGGCCGCCGCGGGCGGAGACCGGGCCCAGGTGCGGGCGGTGGTGCTCGGTGGCGGCGTGCTGCTGGGCGTGGCCGGGGCGGTGACCGGCGTCGTGCTGGCCGTGCTGCTGGTGGCGCTCACCCGGCAGTGGACCGAGCCGCTGGCCGGTCGGCGGCTCGGGGCGCTGCGGCTGATGCCGCTCGACCTGCTCGGCATCGTGGCGATCGGCCTGGTCACCGGGCTGCTCGCGGCCCTCGTCCCGGCCGTCCAGGCCTCGCGGCAGGACGTGGTGGCCGCACTCACCGGGCGCGGCGCGGTCAAGCCGCCGTCCAAGAAGCTCACCCTGCTCGGGCTGCTGATGCTGGCCGGCGGGGCGGGGCTGGCGCTGCTCGGCGCGACCCGCGGGATGGGCAGCCGCAGCTCCGCGGTGCTCGGCGGCTCGATGATCGCCGAGTTGGGCATGGTCGCCTGCACCCCGATGGTGGTCGGCCTCTTCGGCAAGCTGGGCCGCTGGCTGCCGCTCGGCCCCCGGCTGGCGCTGCGCGACTCGGTGCGCCACCGCGGGCGGACGGCGCCGGCCGTGGCGGCCGTGATGGCGGCGGTGGCCGGGGCGGTCGCGGTCGGCATCTACTCCGCGAGCGCGGACGAGGAGGGCCGGCAGTCGTACACCCCCGCGGGGCCGGGCGGATCGGTCAGCCTCTCGGTCTTCTCGACGTCGCGCGGCGGCGTCGACGCGGCCACCGCCCGGGGGGCTGTCGAACGCGCGGTCTCCACCATCGGGCCGCGGGCCGACGTGTCGGCGCTGCGCTACCCGGCCGGCTGCGACGAGGCGGCAGGCCACTGCGGATACGCGATGGCGGTGGCCTCCCCGGCTGTCCGGTGCCCGCTGGACGACGGGCAGTACCACGACGGGACCGAGCGCCAGCAATCCTTCTCGGACCCGCGCTGCCTGACCGACCAGTTCGCGCCCGGCCGTTTCGGCTCGGTCGTGGTGGGCGACGCGAACCTGTTGCACAACCTCTTCGACCTGTCCGGCGGCGCCGCCCAGCAAGCGGTGGCCGACGGCAAGGCGGTGGTCTTCGACCCGCGGATGATCCAGGACGGCAAGGCCTTCATCCGGCTCCAGGATCCCTATCAGGACGGCCAGGACCCCTCCAAGGCGCCGCCGAGCCACGAGGTCACGGTCGACGCGGTGCTGGCGCCGGTGTCCGCGGCGCCCGCGCAGATGCTCATGCCGCCGCAGACCGCCGCCCGGCTCGGTCTGCAGCTCACCGACAGCGGCTCGATCTGGCGGCCGACCACGGCGTTGTCCTCGGCCGACGAGCAGCGGGCGAGCGCCGCGCTCGTGAACGCCGGCGGCGGCAATGCCAACCTGTACGTGGAGCGCGGCTACCACCCGGCGCACAGCCTGGTCGGGCTCGGCCTGACCGGCTTCGCCATCCTGGTGGCGCTGGGCGCGGCGGGCATCGCCACCGGTCTGGCCGCCGCCGACTCGCAGCAGGACCTGGCCACGCTGGCGGCGGTCGGAGCGGCGCCGCGGATCCGGCGCTCGCTCTCCGGCTTCCAGTGCGGGGTGATCGCCGCGATGGGAGCGGTGCTCGGCACGGTCTGCGGGATGGTGCCCGCGGTGGCGTTGCGGCGGATCGAGGGGATGGCCGATTCGCCGCTGGCCCACTCGCACACGGTGATCGCCTTCCCCTGGCTGAACATCGCGCTGACCCTGGTGGTGCTGCCGCTGCTGGCCGGATTGCTGGCCGGCGCGCTGACCCGCTCGCGGGTCACCCTGCTGCGGCGGGCCGCGTAGCGGGGCCGGTGGGGCGGGTAGGGCGAGGGGTGACGGAGGTTACACGTCGCCGCGGTCCGCGTCGCGGACCGCGGCGACATCCGGCGGGTCCGGCGAACTAAAGTCGTCCACATGACGAAAACCTCGGACAGCGTCGTCCGTTCCTTCATCGACCAGCACGAGGCAGCCTTCCTGGCCGACCTCGGCGAGTGGCTGCGGATCCCCTCCGTCGGGGCGGACCCGGAGCGGGCGGGCGATGTCCGCCGGTCGGCCGAGTGGCTGGTGGCGAAGCTCCGCGAGACCGGCTTCCCGGTCGCGGAGGTCTGGGAGTCCGACGGCCTGCCCGCGGTCTTCGCCGAGTGGCCCTCGGGCGAGTCCGATGCGCCCACCGTGCTGCTCTACGGTCACCACGACGTGCAGCCGGCCGCCAAGGAGGACGGCTGGGACACCGAGCCGTTCGAGCCGGTGGTGGTCGGCAACCGCCTCTACGCCCGGGGCGCGGCCGACGACAAGGGGCAGGTCTTCTTCCACACGCTCGGCCTGCGCGCCCACCTGGCCGCCACCGGGCGCACCGCGCCGGCCGTCAACCTCAAGCTGCTGATCGAGGGTGAGGAGGAGTCCGGATCGCCGCACTTCGGCGCCCTGCTGCGCCGGGAGGCGCACCGGCTCGCCGCCGATCTGGTCTTCGTCTCGGACACCGGGATGTGGAGCGAGAGCACTCCGACGGTCTGCACCGGCATGCGCGGCAAGGCCGACTGCCAGATCGACCTCTTCGGCCCGCTGAGCGACATCCACTCCGGCTCCTTCGGCGGCGCGGTGCCCAACCCGGCCACCACCGCCGCGGAGCTGGCCGCCGCGCTGCACGACGGCGACCGCCGGGTCGCGGTGCCGGGCTTCTACGACGGCGTCATCGAGCTGACCGAGCGGGAGCGCGAGCTCTTCGCCAAGCTCCCCTTCGACGAGGCGGGCTGGCTGGCGACCGCGAAGTCGCAGGCCACCCAGGGCGAGGCCGGCTACTCGACCCTGGAGCGGGTCTGGGCCCGGCCGACCGCCGAGGTGAACGGGATCTGGGGCGGCTACACCGGCCCCGGCAGCAAGACCATCGTGCCGGCCGCGGCGCACCTGAAGATCTCCTTCCGACTGGTGGCCGGGCAGGACCCGGAGCGGGTCGAGCGGGCCGTCGCCGACTGGGTGGCCGGGCAGCTGCCGGCCGGCATCCGGCACGAGATCAACTTCCGCGCGGCGACCCGCCCTTGCCTGACCCCGCTGGACCACCCGGCACTGCGGTCCACCGTGCGGGCGATGGAGCGGGCCTTCGAGCAGGAGATCCTCTTCACCCGCGAGGGTGGTTCCGGGCCCGCCGCCGACCTGCAGGACGTGCTCGGGGCGCCGGTGCTCTTCCTCGGCATCTCGGTGCCCTCGGACGGCTGGCACTCGGTCAACGAGAAGGTCGAGCTCGACCTGCTGCGCAAGGGCGTGGAGGTCGCCGCCCACCTCTGGGGCGACCTGGCCGAGAACTACCGGCCGGCGGCCGGCAACCACTGAAGACTCTGTGATCGGGGACGGATCAACGAATGAGTACCTTGCCTGACACCGAACTGCCGGCCGCCCTCCCGCTGGCCCGGGCGGGCGTGGACCGGGCCGCCCAGCACCGCCTGGACGAGCCCTGGCTGGCGGCGGCCTGGAGCCACCCCGCCACCAAGGTGCTGCCGATCTCCGGTGGCGAGGCGTTCGTGGTGGACACCGACACCGGTGCCGAGCTGGTCCTGCTGCCCTCCTTCGAGGCACCGCAGACCGGTGACCGCTACTTCCTGGGCACCGACGAGGAGGGGGTCTCCTACTTCGCGCTGGCCGGCGAGGCGCTGCCCGGTCGACTGGACGGCGACGCCCGCCCGGCCGGGCTGCGCGAGGTCGGCGGCACCCTCTCGGACCGGGACGCGGGCCTGCTGGTGCACGCGGTGGCGCTGGAGCACTGGCACCGGACGCACAGCTTCTGCTCGCGCTGCGGGCACCCGACCGAGAAGGCGGGCGCGGGTCACCTGCGCCGCTGCACCTCGTGCGCGGCCGAGCACTACCCGCGGACCGACCCGGCGGTGATCATGCTGATCACCGACGAGGAGGACCGCTGCCTGCTGGGACGCCAGGCGCTCTGGCCGGAGGGCCGCTGGTCCACCTTGGCCGGCTTCGTCGAGCCCGGTGAGTCGATCGAGCAGGCGGTGGCCCGCGAGGTCCTCGAGGAGGCCGGGGTGCGGGTCGGCGAGGTCGGCTACGTGGCCAGCCAGCCGTGGCCGTTCCCGGCCAGCCTGATGCTCGGCTTCATGGGCAGGGTCGCGCCGGGCGGCGCGGAGATCACGGTGGACGGCGAGGAGCTGGCCGAGGCGCGCTGGTTCTCCCGGGAGGACCTGCGGGCCGGCTGGGAGGCCGGGGAGATCGTGCCGCCCACGGGAATCTCGATCGCCCGGCACCTGATCGAGCGCTGGTACGGCGAGCCGATGCCGGGTACCGCCCGCTGGTAGCGGAAATAGCAAGGGGGGCGTGCGGAAATTAATCCGCGCCCTCTTTGCCGCTGCCCGGTCCCGCTCACCCGCACGGGTTGCCCTGGCCTGATGGCCCGACCGAAGCCGCAGGTCAGAGCCGTCCGGACGGGCCGCTGATCTATTGTTCGGCGGGCAATCATGGCCAATTATGGTCGGTTTAGCTGAGAGGGTCTGGGCGGAATCGCTACATTTCCAGGGTGACCATCTCCAGTGGCAGCGTTCCCTCTCCCAAGTACCAGCGACTGGCCGCCGACCTGCGCCGGCGGATCGCGGCCGGGGAGTGGCGCGGCGACACGGCGCTGCCCGTGGAGGCCGAACTGGAGCAGCAGTACGGCGTGGCCCGCAACACCGTCCGGCTGGCGGTGGACGTGCTGGTCAACGAGGGCCGGCTGGTGCGGCTGCAGGGCAAGGGGACCTTCCTGCGCGAGCACCCGGTGCTGGACCACCGCGCCTACGGCCCGCCGTTGGCCGGCGCGCCGGTCGCCGAGGTCGCCGTGGCGGTCCCCGGCCCCGCGGTCGCCGCCGGTGAGCCGCTGCTGCCCGCCCAGCGGGACGGCCTCTCCGCACCCAGCGCGGTCTACGCGGCCGAGGCGGACGCGGCCGGGCGGGCGCTGACCGCGGAGTTCGAGATGCTGATCGTGCGGGCCCGGGTGGACGTGGCCGAGCGGCTGGGCCTGCGGCCGGGGGAGGCGGTGGTGGTCCGGCGGCAGTTGCGGTTGCTGGACCGCGAGCCGTACTCGATCGAGGAGAGCCACTACCGGGCGGGGGTCGCGGCCGGCACCGCGCTGATGGAGCCCGATCCGGTGCCGGGCGGGGACGAGGCGGTGCTGGCCGCGCTCGGGCGGATCGAGGTCGGCGCGGTGGACCAGCTGGTCTCCCGGATGCCGGGCCCCGAGGAGGCGCAGTGGTTCCAAGGCGGACCCGGCATCCCGCTGCTGGTGCAGACCCGGGTCACCTACGACCGGCGCGGTCCGGTGCGGGTGATCGAGACCCGGTACTCGGCCGACCGCTGCCGCCTGGTCTACGGGCTGGGCGAGTTGGCGGCGCGGCCGCGCGCGGAGCGGGCGTGAGGGTGGGCCGCGCACGGCCGGTCGTGGAGGAACGACGTGGAGCAATGATCTTGACGGATCGGCGCGCGAGCGCCCTAAGGTGACGCGTTGTCAACGAGGGGAGCCCCAGCATGTCCACCGTCACCGCCTTCTTCACCCACGTACTCGGCCCGGACGCGGCCCTGATACCGAAGACCGAGGAGATCGCCGAGCAGTACCACGAGGTGCTGATCGCCAACCGTGAGCGGCTGGCCCGCTGGGAGCCGTGGGCGCGCGAGGAGCTGACCCCGCAGAGCACCCGCGAGTTCATCGGGCTGGAGGGCCGGGACTGGCTGGCCGGCGGCAGGCTGCCGGTGGTGCTGGCCGTCGCGGCGCCGGAGGGCCGCTGGGAGCCGGCCGGCTCGCTCAGCCTGCGGATCAACCAGGAGCTGGCCTCCGGGGAGCTGGGCTACTGGATCGCCGAGCAGTACGAGGGGCGCGGGCTGGTCCGGCGGGCCGCCGAGGTGATGCTCGACCAGGCCTTCGGGCCGTTCGGGCTCGGCCGGGTGCAGCTCAGCATCGAGGTCGGCAACGCCCGCAGCCGGGGTCTGGCCGAGCGGCTCGGATTCACCCAGGAAGGCGTGATCCGGCAGTCGATCGTCTTCCCCGAGGAGCGGCGCGACAAGGTCGTCTACGGGATGCTCCCCGAGGAGTGGCGGGCCCGGCGCGGCTGACCGCCCCGGCCCGCCGACGGCCGTCAGGCGCCGAGCGCGGCCTGGACCTGGCGCAGGCTCGGGTTGGTCATCACGGTGCGCTCGCCGCCCGCGGCCACCACCAGCACGGTCGGGACGGTCTGGTTGCCGTCGTTGGCCGACTCGACGAACTTGGCGGACTCCGGGTCCTGCTCGATGTTGATCTCGTCGTAGCCGATGCCCGCGCGGTCCAGCTGGCTCTTCAGCCGCTGGCAGTAGCCGCACCAGGTCGTGCTGTACATCGTCACGCTGCCGGACATCGAAAGGGCTCCTTCGCCTGGGATCGGCCACCGAGGGTGGGTCTCGCGGTGCACAACGTACGCGAGGCCGGGCGCATTCCAGGGCGGGACCTCCTGCTGCGCCCTGCCGCGGTCACCCCCGCTGTGCCCGGCCCGGCCGTACCGTGCCTGGCGCGGCGAGCCGATCGTCATACCAGGGCTGTGGACAACGCGCGACGGGTTGTCGGCGGATCCTGTCAGGATGTCGGAACCCGGGCCGGTCGGCCCTGCGGGCGAAGAGGATGTGGGCTGAGAGGATGGAGCCCATGCAGGAAGAGCTGTCGATCGACACCCAGGGCAGTTACGGCGGAGGTTACGGCGGTGGCCACGGCGGCCGTCCCGCGGATCCGGACGCCGTTCTCGCCGGACTCGACCCGGAGCAGCGGGCGGTCGCCACCGCGCTGCACGGACCGGTCTGCGTGCTGGCGGGCGCCGGGACGGGAAAGACCAGGGCGATCACCCACCGGATCGCGTACGGGGTGCGCAGCGGCGTCTTTCAGCCGCAGCAGGTGCTGGCCGTCACCTTCACCGCGCGGGCGGCCGGCGAGATGCGCGGCCGGCTGCGCCAGCTCGGCGCCGACGGCGTGCAGGCCCGCACCTTCCACGCGGCCGCGCTGCGCCAGCTCCAGTACTTCTGGCCGCGCGTGGTCGGCGGCGAGGTGCCGCGGCTGCTGGAGCGCAAGGTGCAGCTGGTCGCCGAGGCCGCCGCGCGCAGCGGCCTGCGGGTGCAGCGCACCGAACTGCGCGACCTGACCAGCGAGATCGAGTGGGCCAAGGTCACCCAGATCGTGCCGGACGACTACCCGGTCGCGGTGGCCAAGTCCGCTCGGGACGCCCCGCGCGATCCGGCCGAGATCGCCCGCGTCTACGCGACCTACGAGCAGACCAAGCGCGACCGCAACGTGATCGACTTCGAGGACGTGCTGCTGCTCACCGCCGCCATCCTGGAGGACCGCCCGGAGATCGCCGAGCGGGTCAGGTCCCAGTACCGGCACTTCACCGTCGACGAGTACCAGGACGTCTCGCCGCTCCAGCAGCGGCTGCTCGACCAGTGGACCGGCGGTGGCTCGGGCGCGAGCCTGTGCGTGGTCGGTGACGCCAGCCAGACCATCTACTCCTTCACCGGTGCCACCCCCGACTACCTGCTGAACTTCCGGGTCAAGCATCCGGAGGCCACCGTGGTGAAGCTGGTCCGCGACTACCGCTCCACCCCGCAGGTGGTGCACCTGGCCAACGGGCTGCTGGCGCAGGCCCGCGGCGAGGCCGCCCGGCACCGGCTGGAGTTGGTCTCGCAGCGCCCGGCCGGCCCGGAGCCGCTCTTCGTCGAGTACGCGGACGAGCCCACCGAGGCGGAGAGCACCGCGCACCGGATCAAGGAGCTGCTCGACCAAGGGGTGCGGGCCAGCGAGATCGCGGTGCTGTTCCGGACCAACGGGCAGTCCGAGGTCTACGAGCAGGCGCTGGCCGACCTCGGCATCTCCTACCAGCTCAAGGGCGCGGAGCGGTTCTTCGAGCGGCCCGAGGTGCGGGAGGCGGGCCTGCTGCTGCGCGGGGCCGCCCGGGCCGCCAGCGACCCGCTGACCGTGGACGTGCCCGATCTCGCGGCCCAGGTGCGCGCGGTGCTGGCCACCCGAGGCCTCACCCCGACCGCGCCGGCCGGCTCCGGCGCGGTGCGCGAGCGGTGGGAGTCGCTGGCCGCGCTCGCCCGCCTCGCCGAGGACTTCGAGACCGCCCGCCGGGCCGCGGGCGAGCCGGCCGACCTGCCCGCCTACGTGGCCGAGTTGGACGCCCGGGCGGCCGCCCAGCACGCCCCGGCGGTCGAGGGGGTCACCCTCGCCTCGCTGCACGCCGCCAAGGGCCTGGAGTGGGACGCCGTCTTCCTGGTCGGCCTGACCGAGGGCACGCTGCCGATCATCTACGCCAAGACCGACGAGCAACTGGAGGAGGAGCGCCGCCTGCTCTACGTCGGGGTGACCAGGGCGCGCGAGCACCTCTCGCTCTCCTGGGCGCTGTCGCGCTCGCCGGGCGGCCGGGCGAGCCGCAAGCCGAGCCGGTTCCTGGACGGGCTGCGCCCGGGCTCCACGGCGGGCACCGGGCGCTCGCCCGGCGGGCGCGGCGGCGCGGGGGCCGGGGCGGAGCGCTCGGCTGCCCGGCGGGCGCCGCGCGGACCGGTCAAGTGCCGGGTCTGCGGGCGCACCCTGACCGAGGCGGTGGAGCGCAAGCTGCGCCGCTGCGAGGGCTGCCCCTCGGCGATGGACGAGGGCCTCTACGAGCGCCTGCGCGAGTGGCGCTCCCGGCGGGCCAAGGAGGCGGGGCTGCCGGCCTACGTGGTCTTCACCGACGCCACCCTGATGGCGATCGCCGAGGACAGCCCCGGCAGTACCGGTGAACTCAGCCTGATCTCCGGCGTCGGTGCCATGAAGCTGGACAAGTACGGGGCCGACGTGCTCTCGTTGTGCGCGGGGGAAGACCCCGATGAGGTGCGGGCCGCCGCGGCGGACGCCCCCTCGGGTGAAGCCGTCGGCGACCTCGCCGCGGATGACGCGGAGCAGGCTCGGCAGGAGCTGTCGGGGGAGCCGTCCGAAGGGCCCGGGGACCAGTCCCGAAACTCGCCGGAAAAATAGTTTGCGCGCTGTGCATGATGCGCAATAGCCTGCCGGAGCGGTCAAGGGGACGAGGCCGCGAAGCTGCTCGGGAGCTCTCCTGGAACAGCTTTCCCCTGCGTACCACCGCATGACCCTGCTTCACCGCAGGACAGCAGGACCGACCGAATATCCGAATACCGGAGCCCGGGAGACTGGGCACCGCGAGACGCCGAGAGGAGGCGAAGACAGTGACGATCCAGATGAACACCAAACTGACTGGCCAGGCCGCTGTTTCCGCTTGCCCGCGTCTCTCCGTGTTCGGCGGCGGCACCCCCGGTGCCCGCCCCGGTGGAGTCACGCTGTCCGGCGTCCGCGGCGGTCTGGGCCTCGACGCCACTCCCCTCGACCTGACCGGTGCCACCGGTGCCCTGCGCACCAGTGTGCTGACCGGCGGCGGTAGGGGGACCAGTGTCGAGACCGGTCTGTCCCTCGGCTGGGTCTCTGTCGCCGACTCCTCGCGTGTGATGCGCGATGAGCGACCGACCAAGGCACCGAAGGCAGTGGAAGCGGCGGCCAAGCATGGCGCCTATCTGCTGGTCGACGGTGCCGGAGCAGCCCAGAAGCAGGACGAGCAGCTGATCAACCAGGCCAAGGTCGCCTTTATCGGCGCCGAGGCCGTCCGGATCCGGGCCTTCCGCGGGCCTGAACCCTGGAGAGAACGAACCTGAGGAACCCTCAGGTCGGCGCACTCCAGGGCCGCGGAACCCGTACACCGGGATCCGCGGCCCTTCTGTTTTGTCCGGTACGACAGACCACCAGGCCCTTCGGGGCCTCCGGTCCAGCCCGACCAGTCAGCTGGACCGGAACCACAACCAAGACGAGGAAGACGCCACCAGTGTCCACGGTCATCACACCGCCCCTCCCGTCAGTACCGCCGACAACGCCGACCCAGGCCCCGCCCGCTCAGTTCCCCCCTCCGGAAGGTTCTCTCATGCAGATCACCGCGCTCGACGACGCCGAGACCCTCGGCGCTCCCATCCCGTGCCGCTCCTTCGACCCTGAGGTCTTCTTCGCCGAGACCCCGGCCGACGTGGAGTACGCGAAGTCCCTCTGCGGCACCTGCCCGGTCAAGGAGGCCTGCCTGGCCGGCGCCCTCGACCGTCGCGAGCCGTGGGGCGTCTGGGGTGGCGAGCTCTTCGTCCAGGGCGTCGTGGTGGCCCGCAAGCGGCCGCGTGGCCGCCCGCGCAAGACCGAGGTCATGGCGTGAACCCGCACCGAGCAGCGAAAGTCCACCGGGATTGCCCCCCGGCGGGCGGCGCACTGCGCCACTCCGTTCGCATCGCCCTTGCCCAGGCTGATGCGGCGGCACAGACCACCTATCCGATGACGCACCACGAGCAGGACCACCACATGGCGATCACCGCAGGGCCTCGCGCCCGAGCCGAGCAGACCACTGAACTCTCGATCCAGAACAGGACCCTTGAGATGCATCTCATGCAAGAAAACCTGGCCCGCGCCCATATGCAAGAACGCCTCCAGGAGGCGGAGGACCAACGCTTGGTCCGCGCCCTGCGCCTGCGACGCAAGGCGGAGCGCGCCTCGCTGCGGGCCCGCAAGGCCCTCGCGGTGGCGGTGCTCTAGTGCCGCGTCAGGCAACTTTTGCCCGTCAAGGAGCGAAGGTTGCCTGACGCGGCACCAGGTCCGGACACCCAGGGTCGTGCAGACCCCTGGGGCCGTACGGGTCCTGGGCGCCCGCCTTTGACGGCACGCCGGACGCCGCACCCGCGGCGGGCCGAGGAGGCCGCCGCGCCCGGTCCGCCCGGTCCGCTGGACCTTCCCGACACGGCGCTGCCCGGCTCCCGCGATGCGGGGGCCGGGCAGCGCCGTTCCGTGGGAGCGCGGGGGCTCCTGGTCACTCCTCGGCGAATCCGGGGAGCCAGGTGAGCATCTCGCTGCGGAACGGGGCCTGGGCGCCGAGCTGGCAGAGCACCCCGATGGTGCTCAGCGTGACCCGGTGGATCAGCAGGTAGTCCGGGGGCAGGTTGAGCTGCTTGCCCAGGTTGGAGGCGGGGGAGCGGGGGTCGGCGATCCGGGCGGCCTGGGCGCGCATCCAGGCCCGGGTGAAGTGGAAGTCGTCCACCGCGGCCGGCTCGATGATCGGGAGCAGGTAGTCGAGCACCGCGTCCGGGTCGAGTTCGATGGTGGGTTTCACGAAGCCCTCGGCGCGCAGCATGTCCAGCACCCCGACCGCGTCCCCGGCCAGGGCCATCCGCAGCGAGTTGCCGATCGGTGCGGGCAGTCCGCTGGGCAGCCGGTCGACCGTGCCGAAGTCCATCACTCCGAGCCGCCAGCCGGCGGCCGGTCCGTCGTCCTTCAGCAGGCGGAAGTTACCCGGGTGCGGGTCGGCGTGCAGCAGACCGGTGCGGGCCGGGCCGGCGAAGAGGAAGCGGGCCAGCAGATGCCCGGCCCGGTCGCGTTCGGCCTTGGTGCCACCGGTGATCACCTCGGCCAGCGGGGTGCCCTCCAGCCACTCCGTCACCAGCACCTGGTCGGCCTGGGCGACCACGGCCGGCACCATGATGTCCGGATCGCCCGCGAACTCCTCGGCGTGCACCCGCTGGGCTTCGGCCTCCAGGGCGTAGTCCAGTTCCTCGGCGACCCGGCTTCGCAGCTCGGTGATCAGCGGCTTGATGTCCAGGCCCGGGATCAGCGGGCCGAGCAGCCAGGCCACCCGGCTGAGTTGGGCGAGGTCGGAGAGCAACGCGTCGCCGGCCCCGGGGTACTGGACCTTGACCGCGACCTGCCGCCCGTCCTGCCAGACCGCCCGGTGGACCTGGCCGATCGAGGCCGCCGCGGCCGGGCGGTCATCGAAGCTGCGGAAGTTGGCCCGCCAGTCCCGGCCGAGCCGCTGGGACAGCGCGGTGTGCACCGAGGCAGCAGGCATCGGCGGAGCCGCGTCCTGAAGTTTCGTCAGGGCGGCCCGGTAGGGGCCGGCCACCTCCTCCGGCAGGGCCGCCTCGAAGACCGAGAGGACCTGCCCGAACTTCATCGCGCCTCCCTTCAGCTCACCGAGGACCTTGAACAGCTGGTCGGCGGTGGCCTGCTGGAGTTCGGCGGTGACGACCTCGGCCGACCGGCCGCCGATCCGCTTGCCCAGCCCGAGCGTGGCCCGCCCCGCTATCCCCAACGGCAGGGCGGCGAGCCTTGCCGTGCGGGTCACAGCCTTGCGCGGAAGATCGCTCACCAGGGCCTCCCAATCGAACATGCGCCGACAGTCACCGCGGCTGCGGCGGCTGGGGGACGGCGGTCACTACGTCATTGTGCCCGTTCTCCTTCAAGACCCGGCCGGGGCCCGGGCCGTGGGTTTCGTGATCGTCGGCCCGGGGCGGCAGGCCGGTCGGCTGCCGAGCGGTTGCGGCTGTGTCCCTGGTCAGCCCCTGCTCAGCCGCTGCTCAGCCCCTGGTCAGCCCCTGCCCAGCCGCTGGTCAGCGCCAGAAGCAGCCGCAGTCGGTGTGCGGCGGCAGCCGGAGCCGCCGCACCATGCCGTCCAGCGCGGAGACCTCGCACCAGCCGTCCACACTCGGCGGCCGCACCCCGTCGAGCAGCAGCAGCGCGTGCAGCCCGGCCAGCCCCGCCACCGCCGTGGCCACCGCGCCATCGCAGGCCACCTCCCGCGGCCGGGCGGGCCCGGCCGCGGTGAGCTGGGCGAGCAGCCGCGGCCAGGCCGCGTCCTGGTCGGTGCGGGTGAGGCCGAGGCAGCGGCCGCAGGCGGAGGCGCCGGGCAGCACCAGCGGCCCGACAACCCCCAGGTGCTCGACCACCCCGAGGTAGAGGTGCGGGGTGCCCGCCTGCATCAGCGCGTGCGCCTCGACGGCATCGCCCGCATAGGCACCGCTGCCGTCCCGAGGGGCCAGCACCACCAGATCGGGCAGCCGCCCGGCGGGGCCGCCCGCTTCGCGCCGCCGGCCCGGTGGTGCGCCAGGCCCCGCCCCGGCGCCCGCACTCGCCCGGGCCCCCGCTGCCCGCCGCACCGCCTCCAGGGCGGCCGCCGCCCTGGTCCGCCCGATCTCCTGGGCCGGGATGCCGCCTGGCGAGCAGTCCCCGGGCAGCACCCTGCCCTGGTCCAGCACCCGCACCCGGCCCACCCCGGCCGCCGCCAGCACCGCCGCCACCGCCGCGCCCACCCGCCCCGCGCCGCGAACCTCCACCACCAGCCCCGCCCGCCGGGCCAGCGCCTCGGCGCCGCCACCCGGTCGGGGATGGAGCAGCGAGAGTGAGGCGAGATCGGGCCCCAGCAGCTCCCGGCGGCTCGGTGGCAGTTCGGCGAGCGCCGCCTCGACGGCCACCGCGTCGTCCAGCAGGCCGGTTTCGGCCAGCGAGTGGAGTGCCTGCGCGACATAGGCGGGGGCCAGACCGAGCCCCTCGGCGGCGGCTGCCACGGCCGGCTCGTCCCGCTCGCCGTCGAGCAGGGCGAGGAAGGCGCAGAACTGTTCGTCGGCCTGGTCCACCACGTGGGCCCGCTCGGGCGCGGTGCCGAACTGCAGGGTCTCCTGATCGCGCCAGACCCGGGACAGCGCGGACTTCAGCATCGGACGCATGGCGACCTCTTCTCGCGGTGACCGATTGGAATTGATCGATCGCATTCCGTGAGCAAAGACTGCCCCAGGAGCGAGGAATCGCCAAGCCGGTTATCCACAGGCAGTGGAGAAAAGCGGATGGGCCTTTCAGCAGCTCATTCGGCAAGGATCGAAGTTGGCCCGGCCATCGGCCGAACCCGGCCCGCCCGTGATCATTCTTGAAAACAATTCGGCCGGGGCAGCGGACTTCTGTCAGTGCCAGCGGGTACCGTCGTGTGCCATGGCAGCCGAACGGGACTCCCAGCCCCCGGCGTCGCCTCGGCGTGCCCGTGCCGCGGCCGGGTCGGGAGTCGCGACGCCCGGTACGCGTGGGCGGCCGGGCGCGGCCCGTCCGAGTCAGGCCCACCCCAACCAGGCCCACCCCAACCAGGCCCAGGCCGTGCACCAGGGGCCAGGGGAGTCGCCCGCCGGGGGCGCGCACGTCCAGCGCGGCCCCGTCGAGGTCCGCCGCAGCGCCCGCCGCAGCCGCACCGTCTCCGCCTACCGCGAGGGCGATCGCACGATCGTGCTGATCCCGGCCCGGATGTCATCGGCCGAGGAGCAGCGCTGGGTGGCCCAGATGCTCGACAAGCTGGCCGCCCAGGAGAGCCGCCGCACCCTCGGCGACGACGCGCTGACCGAGCGGGCCGGCCGGCTCTCCGCCGCCTACCTCGCCGGCCGCGCCCGCCCCGACCAGGTCCGCTGGGTCACCAACCAGAACTCCCGCTGGGGCTCCTGCACCCCCAGCGAGCGCACCATCAGGCTCTCCCACCGCCTCCAGGGCATGCCGGAGTACGTGCTCGACTACGTGCTGCTGCACGAGCTGGCCCATCTGCTGGTGCCGGACCACGGCCCGCGCTTCTGGGCGCTGCTGGAGGCCTATCCGCGCACCGAGCGGGCCCGTGGCTACCTGGAGGGCGTGGCCGCCGCCGCCCGGCTGCCGCACATCCCCGGTGCCCGGGCGGCCGGCCCGTCCGAGGACGAGGCGGCCGAGCAGGCGGAGCCGGGCGAAGCCTGCGGCTGACCCGGCCCGTCAACCACCCCTCCGGCCGGCCCACCTCCGGCCGGCCCACCCCAACCAACCGGTCAGGTGGACCAGGCGGCTCAGCCCACCCGCTTCCGCGCCAGCTCCACCAAGCGCCGCAGCGAGGCGTCCGTCAACTCCGGCAGCGAGTCGAAGCCGAACCAGCGAAGGTCGTCCGACTCGTCGCTGATCTGCTCCTGCGCGCCGGCCGGGGCCAGCGCGAGGTACTGGACGTCCAGGTGGGTGTTCTCCGGCTGGTCCTTGCCGGCGCACCGCACCTGGTGCCGGTCCAGCAGCACCGGGGCGGGCTCCGTGTCCAGGGCCACCAGCCGCAGCTCCGCGATGCCCGACTCCTCGGTCGCCTCGCGCAGCGCGGCCGCCGCGAGCGTCTCGTCGCCCGGCTCGCAGTGGCCGCCCATCTGCAGCCAGAGCCCGACCTTGGGGTGCAGGGTGAGCAGCACCCGACCGGCGGCCGGGTCGACCACCAGTGCGCTCGCCGTGATGTGCGCGGGTCGGCAGGAGCGCCACAGGCCGTCCTGGTGCGCCGCCAGGTGGGCCAGGTAGTCGCGGCGCAACAGCTCCTGCCCGGCATCCTCGGTCGTCCAGGCGGTCAGGGTGCGGACGGCATCGGTGTGGATCATGCGCTCGGGTCGTCCTTCTGCTCGTGCTCGTCACCCTGCTCGTGCTGGTCACCGCGGTCGCCGTCGCCCGTGCCCTTGGCGTCGCCGGTGCCCTTGCCGTCGCCGGCGCTCGCCGCGCCGTCGGCCTTGCCGGCCGCCGCCTCGCCGAGCAGCTTGTCGATCGCGTCGAAGTCCAGGCCGCCCTCGATCGGCTCGGCGCCACCGCGGTGCACGAAGCCGTCCGGGTCGTCCAGGTCGCTCGCGGTGGGCAGCATGTCGGGGTGCTGCCAGAGCCCGTCGCGGCCCTCGATGCCGCGGGCGTCGGCCAGCGAGGCCCAGAGCCGGGAGGCGTCGCGCAGCCGGCGCGGGCGCAGTTCGAGGCCCACCAGGGTGGCGAAGGTCTGCTCGGCCGGACCGCCGGTGGCCCGGCGGCGGCGCAGCGTCTCGCGCAGCGCGGAGGACTGCGGCAGGTGCGGCTCGGCGGCCGCGTGCACCACCGCGTCGACCCAGCCCTCGACCAGCGCGAGCGCGGTCTCCAGGCGGGCCAGGGCGGCCTTCTGCTCGGGGGTGTCCTCGGGCTGCAGCAGCCCGCCGGCCAGCGCGTCCTGCAGGGCCTCGGGGTTCTCCAGGTCGAGGCGGCCCATCAGCTCCTCCATCCGGGAGGTGTCGACCTTGATCCCCCGGGCGTAGGCCTCCACGGCGCCGAACAGGTGGGCCCGCAGCCACGGCACGTGGGCGAAGAGCCGCTGGTGGGCGGCCTCGCGCAGGGCCAGGTAGAGGCGCACCTCCTCGGCCGGCACGCTCAGGCCCTCGCCGAACTCGGCGATGTTCTGCGGCAGCAGCGCGGCCTTGCCGGCCGGCGCGAGCGGCAGGCCGACGTCGGTGGAGCCGAGCACCTCGGCGGCCAGCGCGCCGAGCGCCTGCCCGATCTGGGTGCCGAACATCGCGCCGCCCATCGAGCGCATCACGCCCATCAGCGGGCCGGCCATCGCCTGCATCTCCTCGGGCAGCACGCCGCCCATGGCGTTGCCCACCCGCTCGGCGACCGGGTCGACCAGCTCCTGCCAGACCGGCAGGGTGGCCTCGATCCACTCCGCCCGGCTCCAGGCCACGGCGGTGGCGGACGAGGACGGGAACTCGGTGACCGAGTCCAGCCAGAGCTCGGCCAGCCGGACCGACTCCTCGACGGCCGTGCGCTCGGGGGCGCCCACCGAGCGGTCCTTCTGCTTGCCCTCGGCCGGCTCGGCGACCACGGTCTGCCGGGCGATGTCCTTGGCGAGCTGCCAGTTGACCGGGCCGCCGTCGAAGGAGAGCATCTGACCGAGCTGCTGGAAGGCGGCGCCCAGGTCGTTCGGGTCGAGCCCGCCCATCATCGAGGCGAACGGGTTGTCACCCGCACCGCCGCCGGGCGCGCCGCCCATGCCGAAGAGCGCACCGAACGGGTTGCCGCCGAAGCCGAAGGGCTGCTGCTCGGGCTGGTCACCGGACTTGCCGGACTTCGCCTGGTCGTCCTTCTTGCCGCCCTGGTCCTGGCCCTCCTCGGGCTCCTCGGGCGGGACACCGAATCCGAAGGGGAGGTCGCTCACTGGGTCCTCGATCTGGTCGGCCGTCACGCGCTGGGCGGTGTGGCGGGAAGGCAAGTGGGGGTCGCGGGGTCGAGCAGTTCGGTACGGGACGGCGGGCTCGCCCGCGCCGGGTGCACCGAGTGGCCCTCTCCTCGGGCAGGATGGTCCGTACGTGACACTCGTACGTACGCACATAAGCTAACCGTGGAGGATGGCCGGTGAGTTCCCCGCCTTCGGACGTTCGCTCTGGGCTGACCGGAGGCGAGCAGCCCCAGGTGGCCCCTGGGTCCGCGCCCCCAGCCTACGGCGGGCGGCCGCTCACCGTGGCCGTCACCGGCGCCGCCGGCGTGCTCGGCGAGCGGGTCACCGCCCGCTTGGTGCAGTCGCCCTGGGTGCGCAAGGTGCTCGCCATCGACGACCGGCGCGGTGAGGCCGCGGGGGTGCAGTGGCGGGTGCTCGACGTGCGGGATCCGGCGGTGGCCGAGCGGCTGCGCGGGGTGGACGTGGTGGTGCACCTCGCGATGGACCTCAACATGGAGTCCGACCCGCGGGCCCGCAGCGCCTACAACGTCCGGGGCGCGCAGACCGTGCTGACCGCCGCCGCGGCCGCCGGCGTGCACCGGGTGGTGCTCTGCACCTCCGCGATGGTCTACGGCGCGCTGCCGGACAACGAGGTGCCGCTGGCCGAGGAGTCCGAGCTGCGGGCCACCGAGGAGGCCAGCCTGGTCGGCGACCTGCTGGAGATCGAGCGCCTGGCCCACCGCGCGCCGCGCGCCCACCCCGGCCTGCAGGTCACCGTGCTGCGCCCGGCCGTGGTGGTCGGCCCCGGGGTGGACACCGTGCTGACCCGGCACTTCGAGGCGCCCCGGCTGCTGGTGGTGGCCGGTTCGCGGCCGTGCTGGCAGTTCTGCCACGTGGACGACCTGGCCTGCGCCCTGGAGTACGCCGTGCTCGGCCTGGTCGAGGGCGAGGTGACGGTCGGCTGCGACGGCTGGCTGGAGCAGGAGGAGGTCGAGGAGCTCTCCGGGATCCGCAGGATGGAGCTGCCCGCCGCGCTGGCCCTGGGCACCGCCGCCCGGCTGCACCGGCTGGGGCTCACCCCGGCGCCGGCCGGGGACCTGGCCTACACGATGTATCCGTGGGTGGTCTCCGGCAGCCGGCTGCACGAGGCGGGCTGGCGGCCGCGGTACAGCAACGAGGAGGTGCTCGCCGAGCTGCTCGGCCAGGTCGCGGGCAAGCACGCGGTGGCCGGGCGCCGGCTGGGCGGCAAGGAGGCGGCCACCAGCCTGGGCGCGGCGGGCGCGACGGTGGCGCTGGTGGGCACCGCGGCGCTGGTCCGCCGGGCCCGCAAGCGTCGCCGGATCTGAACCGGGCCCGGCCCCGGGTGCGAGCCGGGGCGGGCCGCGCTGCACGGCCGCGGCCCCGCGCTGCCAGGGTCCGCTCCGGACCGGCCAGGATCCGCCCCGGACCTGCCCGCCGGGCTTGGACGACCCCACAATTGCCGCCACCCGCCCGGCATGGCGGATCATGGGAGCATGTCCGAGAATCACGACCCCATCCGCCTGCTCGCGATCCGCGACACGCCGCTCTCCCTCGACGAGGTGTACGCGGCGGTCGGTGACGACGCGGCCGGCGGCACCGCGATCTTCGTCGGAACGGTCCGCGACCACGACGGCGGCAAGTCGGTGACGGCGCTGGAGTACAGCTGCCACCCGAGCGCCGAGCAGGAGATGCGCCGGATCGCGGAGAAGGTGGTCGCCGACCACCCGGTCCGCGCGCTGGCCGCCGTGCACCGGATAGGCCGCCTGGACATCACCGACGCCGCGGTGATCGTCGCCGTCTCCTGCCCGCACCGGGGCGAGGCGTTCGCCGCCGCGCGCAAGCTGATCGACGACCTCAAGCACGAGGTGCCGATCTGGAAGCACCAGGTCTTCACCGACGGCGAGGAGGAGTGGGTCGGCGCCGGTTCCTGCTGAACGGCGCTGGTCCCAGCTGAGCGGCGCTGGTCCCCGCTGAACGGAGAGGGAACCCGTTCGGCGGTGCTGCAGTCCTACGAATACGTCCAAGGGGTGGCGGCCAACGGCCGACCGTAACCCGGATGGCGTCGCAGCCGTTCTCAAGCCGGGCGGTTAATGTGCTGATAGGCACGACGGATTCGGAGGGACCGGATATGGGAGCACTGGCCTGGTTGGGCATCCCCGTCGCCGCGGGCGTGGTCGCCGCCCTCTGGGCGACCTGGGCCGCGCGGCCGCCGCGGGTCACCGGTGACAGAGCCTCGCTCGCCGAACACCAGCGCTTCCTGGCCGCGATGGAGCGCAGCACGGCCGGCCGGCCCGCCGGGGTCGGCCCCACGGACGGCCCGGCCTCCTCCTAGCCCGGGTGCCGGGCCCGGTTCGTGGTCAGGGTTCCCGACCCGGTTCTTCCCGGCCCGGCGGGCGCCACCTGGTGCTGGTCCCGTACTGTCGTGGCATGCCACGCCGCTCTGCGACGATGCTCGCCGCCACCCTGATGCTCATAGCGCTGCTCTGCGCCTCCGTGCTGATGAACGTGCCGTACTCGGAGCTGAGCCCCGGCCCCACGTACAACACGCTGGGTGCCCAGGACAAGGCGGGGACTCCGGTGATCAGCATCTCGGGGCACCAGACCTACCCGACCAGCGGGCACCTGAACATGACGACCGTCCAGGTCACCGGTGCCGACTACGAACCGAGCCTGGTCTCGGTGCTGGTCGGCTGGCTGCGCTCGGACGTCCTGGTGGTGCCGCACGACACCCTGTACCCCAAGGGCACCACCGAGCAGCAGTCCGAGCAGCAGAACGCCGAGGAGTTCGCCTCCTCCCAGGACAGCGCCAAGGTGGCGGCGCTCACCCAGCTGGGCATCCCGACCGCGAGCGAGGTGATCGTCTCCTCGGTGGTCGCCGGCGCCCCGGCCGACGGCAAGCTGCACGCGGGCGACCGGATCGTCGCGGTGGACGGCACCGCGGTCAGCGACCCGAAGCAGGTGGCGCCGCTGGTGACCAAGCACAAGCCCGGTGACACCGTGGTCTTCACCGTGGTCCCGCAGGCCAAGGACGGCATGAACCCCGCTCCGGCCGACCAGCAGCAGGTCAGCATCACCACGGGCGTCAGCCCCACCAGCGGCGGGGCCTACGTCGGCATCCTGCCGGACACCGGCCACGCCTTCCCGTTCAAGATCGACATCGGGCTGCAGGACGTCGGCGGGCCGAGCGCCGGGCTGATGTTCTCGCTCGGCATCATCGACAAGCTGACTCCCACCGACCTGACCGGCGGCAAGTTCGTGGCCGGCACCGGCACGATCGACGACGGCGGCAACGTCGGCCCGATCGGCGGGATCTCGATGAAGGTGATCGCCGCCCGCGACGCCGGTGCCCAGTACTTCTTCACCCCCAGCGACAACTGCGCCGAGGCCGCCGCGAACACCCCGAAGGGGTTGCGGCTGGTCAAGGTGAACACGCTGGACGACGCGATCAAGGCGCTCGGCCAGATCCGTGCCGGGCAGGACTCGGCGCTCGCCTCCTGCTCGGCGAAGTAGCCCCGCCGAAGCGGACGCGGCCGGTGGGGCCGCCGGGGCTCAGGGAGCTCGGCGAGCCCCCTGAGCGTTACGCGAAGGTCGCCAGCAGGGCTTTGGTCAGCCCCGGCACCAGGTCGGGGCCGGTCAGCACCTCGCGCGCCAGGTCCTTCTCGCGCAGCCGCAGCGCGATCTCGCGCTTGCCGTCGCGCAGCACGGCGGCGGTGATCCGCACCTCCTGGCGGCTGGGGTGGTTGGCCACCCAGTCGGCCAGCTGCTTCTCGGTCGCGCCGGCCGGGCGGCTCTTCTCCGCGCCCGGCGGAAGCATCAGCCGCTCGACCACCAGCGCGCAGCCGGTCACCATGTCGGGCCAGGCGATGGTGCCGAGGAACTCGTCCAGCGCCATGCCGTCCGGCAGTTCGTCCTGCTCGACCGGCGTCAGGTTGCCCGCCGTCTCGTCCTCCAGGCCGAGCTGCTTGGCCACCGCCGGGTCGGTCCGGCGCAGCCGGGCGCTGTCGACCAGGGCGAAGAGGCGCGCGGGCTTGTCCCAGCCGAGCCCAGCGACGTACTCGTCGATCTCCAGGGCGGCGCGGGTGAGCGGGGTCGCGGCCGGCGGCAGGCCGTCCGCCGCGGGGCTGAGGGGAGCGGGGGTGTTCTGGGCATCGGACATGGAGCAATCCTCACATGTCGGTGCCCGGCCCCGGTCCTGACCCGCTCGGAACGTGCCCTGCGCCCGGGAACTCAATGAAAGGCTGATTAAGTTGCACTCGGGGGGCCGCTCCCGGGAGTTCCCTTGACCTGACCGACCGTCCTGACCGATCCCGACGACCACAGCAGAGGTGCCGCCTTGGTGTTCCAGATGCCAGACCGGGGAGGGCAGGGCTTGGGGGCGCGCATCGGCCCGCCGTCCCGCCGCGCCAAGGTACTGCTGCTCACCGTGGGTGTGCTGGTCCTGCTGTTCCTGGGGTTCGTGCTGTTCGCCGGCTTCTGGACGGACTGGCTCTGGTTCAAGTCGGTGCACTACGCCTCGGTGTTCAGCACCGAGGTGCGGACCAAGGTCGCGCTCTTCGGGGTCTTCGGGCTGGTGATGGCGCTGGTCACCGGGGTCAACACCTGGGTGGCCCACCGGCTGCGCCCGCCGCTGTCGGCGATGTCGGTCGAGCAGCAGAGCCTGGACCGCTACCGGATGGGCCTCGCGCCGTTCCGCAAGTGGCTGCTGATCGGCAGCTCCCTGCTGGTCGGCCTGGTCGCCGGTGCGGCCGCGTCGGGGCAGTGGCGGCTGTGGCTGCTGTGGACCAACGCGACCGACTTCGGGGTGAAGGACAGCCAGTTCCACCTGGACGTCGCCTTCTACGCCTTCGACCTGCCCTGGTACGAGTTCCTGCTCGGCTTCGCGTTCAGTGCGGTGGTGGTCTCGCTGATCGCCGCGCTGCTGGTGCACTACCTCTACGGGGGCCTGCGGCTGCAGGGGCCCGGGCGGCGGGCGAGTTCCGGGGCACAGGGCCATCTCGCGGTGCTGCTCGGCCTCTTCGTGCTGCTCAAGGCGGTCGCGTACTGGCTGGACCGGTACGCGCTGGCGGTGAAGACCGCTTCCTACAAGGGCGTGCCGGGCTACACCGGCCTGCGCTACGTGGACGCGAACGCCGTCCTGCCGGCCAAGACGATCCTGTTCTGCGTGGCGATCATCTGCGCGGTGCTCTTCTTCCTGACGCCGGTCCGGCGCACCTGGGCACCGGCGCTGGTCGGCTTCGGCCTGATGGCGCTCTCGGCGGTGCTGATCGGCGGGCTCTACCCGGCGATCGTGCAGCAGTTCCAGGTCAAGCCGAACGAGCAGGCCAAGGAGACGCCGTACCTCCAGCAGAACATCGACGCGACCAGGCAGGCCTACGGCATCGCCGGGGCGCAGTCGCAGGTGTACACGCCCAGCCCGACCGCCGACGCCGCCAAGGTGCAGCAGGACAGCCAGACCATCTCGGACATCCGGCTGCTGGACCCCAACCTGGTCTCGCCGACCTTCCAGCAGATGGAGCAGCAGCGCTCGTACTACGGCTTCCCGAGCACTCTGGACGTCGACCGGTACCCCACCACGACCGACCCGCAGGACACCGTGATCGGGGTGCGCGAGCTCAACCCGAGCGGCGTGCAGCAGCACAACTGGATCAACGACCACTTCAAGTACACCCACGGCTTCGGTGTGGTGGCGGCCAAGGGCAACCAGGTCAACGCCAACGGCCAGCCGGTCTTCACCGAGTCGGGCCTGCCCGCCACCGGCGACCTGGGCAGCTACGAGCAGCGGATCTACTACGGCGAGAACACCACCACCTACTCGATCGTGGACGGCTCCAACCACGAGATCGACAACACCGCCGACGCCGGCGCGCAGACCTACCAGTACACCGGTGACAGCGGGGTCTCGCTGAACAACCCGCTCACCAGGGCCGCCTACGCGGTGAAGTTCAGCGAGCCGCAGATCCTCTACTCCGGGGCGATCACCACCGGCGCCAAGGTGCTCTACGACCGCACGCCGCAGGAGCGGGTGGCCAAGGTCGCGCCCTGGCTGGCGATCGACGGCGATCCGTACCCGGTGGTCGAGGACGGCCACCTGACCTGGGTGCTGGACGGCTACACCACCTCGGACGGCTACCCGTTCTCCTCCAAGACCACGCTGGGCGACGCCACCAAGGACTCGCTGAGCAGCGAGCGCGGCCAGGTCTCCGGGGACGCGAACCAGGTCGACTACATCCGCAACTCGGTCAAGGCCACGGTGGACGCGTTCACCGGCCAGGTGACGCTCTACCAGTGGGACGACGCCGACCCGGTGCTGAAGACCTGGATGAAGGCCTTCCCCGGCACGGTCCAGCCCAGGAGCGCCATCCCGGCCGCGCTGCTGCCCCACCTGCGGTACCCGCAGGACCTGTTCAAGGTGCAGCGCGACCTGCTGGGGATGTACCACATGACCGACCCCAACGCCTTCTTCAACGGGACGGACATCTGGCAGGTGCCGGGCGACCCGACCAACGGCGGCAGCCAGCCGCAGCCGCCCTACTACCTGACCCTGCGGATGCCCGACATGCCGGCCGCGACCTTCTCGCTGAACAGCACCTTCGTGCCCAGCGGCAGGCCCAACCTGGCGGCCCTGATGTCGGTGGACGCGGATCCGGGGCCGGACTACGGCAAGATCCGGATCCTCACGGTGCCCACTGACAGCAACACCCCGGGGCCCAGTCAGGTGCAGGCGAAGTTCAACTCCGACTCGGCGGTGGCCAGCCAGATCACCCTGCTGAAGAACGGCAGCGACTCCAACCTGGACTACGGCAACCTGCTGACCCTGCCGGTGGGCGGCGGCTTCCTCAACGTGGAGCCGGTGTACGTCAAGGGCAGTTCCTCCAACTACCCGGTGCTGCAGAAGGTGCTGGCGGTCTACGGCAACGACAACGTGGCCTTCGAGGACAGTCTGAAGTCGGCGCTGACCCAGGTGATCGGGGCGGCGCCCGGGGTGACCGACGTCGCGCCGGTGAGCGGCGCCGGTGGCAGCGGTGGTGGTGGCGGCGGTGGTGGCGGTGCAGGCACGGTCGCCGCCACCGACCCCGCGCTGAAGCAGGCGCTGGCCGCGGCGCAGAAGGCCGAGACCGACGCGCAGAACGCGGTCAAGGCCGGCGACTGGACGGCCTTCGGGGCGGCGCAGAAGGCGCTGCAGGACGCGATCAACGCCGCGGTGGCGGCCGAGCAGAAGGGCGCCGGCGGTGCGTCCGCGGCACCCTCGCCGACCGCCGCGGCACCCCCGCCGGCCACCTCGGCACCTCCGTCACCGGCGCCCGCGCAGCCCTCCTCGCCGGCTGCCGCCGCCTCGCCGTAGCGGCGCTGACCTGCGCCCCCGCGCACATCGCCCGCCGGGTGGTGTGCGCGGGGGGCCGCCGGGGGCGTGCTATGGTTGAGACACAACGACGCGGGGTGGAGCAGCTCGGTAGCTCGCTGGGCTCATAACCCAGAGGTCGCAGGTTCAAATCCTGTCCCCGCTACCAAAGTCGAAGGCCCGGAGGATTTCCTCCGGGCCTTCGGTTTTTCGCCCGCGCCCTGCCTGCCTTGTCCCCGGCGCGACAAGTATTTCTCCGTGACGTGTTGACGCCGTCTCTGGTCTAGTCCACCGTGGGTCCACCTGTGGGCCGCTCCCACAGGTGAGGGGAGCGGGGGAATGGTCGCGCGGGCCGGGGCGGGCGGGATGCTCCGTTACGAGCTGCTCGGGCCGCTGGTGGTGCACCGGGCCGGGGTGGTCCGCGATCCGGGGCCCGCCATGCAGTGCGCGGTGCTGGCCGTCCTGCTGCTGAGCGCCAACGAGCCGGTGCCCAGGGGGCAGATCGTGCAGGCCGTCTGGGGCGCCCGGGCCACCGTCAACTCGCCGGGCCTGGTGGCGACCTACGTCTCCCGGCTGCGGCGGATCCTGGAGCCCGACCGGCCCCGGCGGGCGGCGGGCACGGTGCTCACCTCGCACGGCGCGGGCTACCGGCTCGCGCTCGGGCCCGGCGAGCTGGACCTGCACGAGTTCGAGGCGGCCCGGCAGCGGGCCAGGGCCCGGCGGGCGGCGGGCCGCCCGGCCGAGGCGGCCGGCGCCCTGGACGAGGCGCTCGCGCTCTGGCGCGGCGGCGGCCTCGACGGGCTGCCCGGGCCGTTCGCCGCGCTGCACCGGGGCCGGCTGGCCGAGCTGCGGCTGGCCGCGCAGGAGGAGCGGTTCGAGCTGGCGCTGCTGCTCGGGCGCCAGCACGAGGTGGTCGCCGAACTCGGGCTGCTGGCGGCCGCGCACCCGCGCCGGGAGCGGCTGCGCGGCCTGCTGATGCTGGCGCTCTACCGGGCGGGTCGGCAGAGCGAGGCGCTGGCCGTCTTCGCCGAGACCCGACAGTCGCTGATCAGCAGTCAAGGTCTGGAACCAGGGCGTGAGTTGGAGGAGCTGCAGCAGCGGATCCTGCGGGCCGACCCGGGCCTGGACCTGGAGCCGGCGCTGGACCGGCCCGGGGCCCCCGCGCTGGCGACCCGGTTGCGGGAGGTCTGCCGACCGGCCCAGCTGCCCAGCGACCTGGCAGATTTCACCGGCCGGTCGGCCGAGGCCAGGCTGCTCGCGCGGACCCTCGGTGCGGGCGGGGTCGGTCGGCGGACCGGGGCGGTGCCGGTGGCCGTGATCAGCGGGCCGCCCGGGGTGGGCAAGACCGCCCTCGCCGTGCACGTGGCCCAACGGCTGCGCGAGCGGTTCCCGGACGGTCAGCTCTACGCCGGGCTGCACGAGGCCGACGGGCGTCCGGGCGAGGCGCGGGCGCTGCTGGGGCGACTGCTCGTCGACCTCGGGGTCGCCCCGGAGGCGCTGCCCGCGGAGGCGGAGCGGCGCGGGGCACTGTTCCGCTCGGTCATCGCTGGGCGCCGGCTGCTGCTGGTGCTGGACGACGCCGGGGACGAGGGGCAGGTGGCGGCGCTGCTGCCGGGCTCGCCCAGCTGTGCGGTGCTGGTCACCGCGCGGGGGCGGCTGGCCGGCCTGCCGCAGGGGCGGGGGGCGGCGCTGGACTGCCTCGGCGGCGGGGACGCGCGGCGGCTGTGGCGGCGGCTGGTCGGTGAGCCGGACGCGGGGGAGCCGCACACGGGGGAGGGGGGCGCGGGGGAGGGGGACGGGGAGGCCGCGCTGCTGGCCGCCTGCGCCGGCCTGCCGCTGGCCCTGCGGGTGGCGGCGGCCCGGCTGTTGGCCCGGCCGGGGCGCCGGCTGGGTGCCCTGGCGGCAAGGCTGGCCGACGAGGAGCGCCGGCTCGGGGAGCTCAGCCCGAGCGGCGGGGGCGTGGCGCAGGCACTCGGCACGGCCTGGGCCCGGTTGCGGCGGGAGCCGGACGGCCTGGCGGCCGGCGCCGCGCTGCGCCTGCTGGCCGCGCTGGACCCGGCCGGCTTCGACGGCCCGGCCGCCGCCCGGCTGCTCGGCCGCCCCGAGCCCCGGGTCGAGCCGCTGCTCGACCTGCTCGCCGAGCACGGCCTGCTGCTCGCCACCCCGGACGGCTGCTACCGGATGCACCCGCTGACCGCGCTGCTCTGCCGGTCGCCGCGGTGGACGGTGGATGGAATCCGGATGCCGCCAGGAGCTCCCAGGAGCGGGCCGCACCCGCGCTGAACTGCCCTGACGGCAAGCCTGGTGATATCGCGTCAGCTCCGTGCGGACTTGACGTGCGGTCGGCCGGGGCCGGTCCGCGAGCGGCTCTTGACCGGCCATTTGGTCTAGTCCACTCTGAGTCCCGTCCGTGCGGACAGCACGCTCCCTGCTGCCTGTGTTCCGCCTCCGCGCGCGGTCCGGTCCGCCGCGCCGTCCAGCCGATCCGAGGAGCCGTATCGTGCAACGTGCGACCAGAGCGATCCAGAGAAGACCCGAGCCGGGCGGGCGGAGCCCGGTGGCCGCCCGCGCCCTGGTGGCCGGTGTGGCCGCCTTCGCCCTCGCGGTGAGCGGCGCGGTGCTGCTCGCGGGAGGCGGCAGTGCCAGCGCCGATCCGGTGAACCTGCTGCAGAACCCGGGCTTCGAGGCCGGCAGCCTCTCCGGCTGGAGCTGTTCGGCGAACTCCGGCGTGGCCGTCACCAGCCCCGTGCACAGCGGGAAGTACGCCCTGCAGGCCACCCCGGCCGGCAGCGACGACGCCCAGTGCGTCCAGCAGGTGGCGGTGGTGCCCAGCTCGACCTACACGCTGAGCGCCTGGGTGCAGGGCAGCTACGTGTACCTGGGCGCCAGCGGGACCGGCGCGACGGACACCTCCACCTGGAGCAGCAACGCCGCCTGGAACCAGCTGACCACCACCTTCAGCACCGGCCCGTCCACCCACACGGTCACCGTCTACCTGCACGGCTGGTACGGCACCGGCGCCTACGGGGCGGACGACCTGGTGCTGACCGGTCCTGGCGGCGGGCCCACCTCCACGGTCAGCACGGGGCCCACCGGCACCGGCTCGCCGAGCTCCAGCGGTTCGCCCAGCTCCAGCGGTTCGCCCACCAGCAGCGGCTCGCCGACCGGTAGCAGCTCGCCCACCACCAGCTCCTCCCCCACGGGACCTGGCGGCGGGAAGCACGTCCTGACCGGCTACTGGCAGGACTTCGACAACGGCGCGACCGACCAGAAGCTCAGCGCCGTCAACCCGGCCTACGACATCATCGCCGTGGCCTTCGCGAACGCCGACCCGACCAGCCCCGGCGGCATCACCTTCAGCCTGGACAGCACGCTGGCGAGCAAGCTCGGCGGCTACACCGACGCGCAGTTCAAGGCCGACATCGCGGCCGAGCACGCGGCCGGCCGCAAGGTGATCGTCTCGGTCGGCGGCCAGAACGGCACCATCTCGGTGAGCGACAGCACCTCGGCGGCCAACTTCGCCAACAGTGCCTACGCGCTGGTCCAGCAGTACGGCTTCGACGGCGTCGACATCGACCTGGAGAACGGCGTCAACTCGACCTACATGAGCCAGGCGCTGCACTCGCTGGCCGCGAAGGTGGGCAGCGGCTTCGTGCTCACCATGGCGCCGCAGACGATCGACATGCAGTCCACCGGGACCGAGTACTTCAAGCTGGCGCTGGCCACCAAGGACATCCTGACCATCGTCAACACCCAGTACTACAACTCCGGTGCGATGAACGGCTGCGACGGCAACGTCTACTCCGAGGGCGGCGTCAACTTCCTGACCGCGCTCGCCTGCATCCAGCTCCAGGGCGGCCTCGCGCCGAGCCAGGTGGGCCTCGGGGTGCCGGCATCGACCAGCGCGGCCGGCAGCGGCTACGTCTCGCCGCAGACCGTGGACAACGCGCTGGACTGCCTGGCGAGCGGGAAGAACTGCGGCACCTTCAAGCCCACCACCACCTGGCCCGGCATCGGCGGCGCGATGACCTGGTCCACCAACTGGGATGCCAGCAACGGCAATTCCATCGCGACGACGGTTGGCGGCCACCTCCACAGCATGAGCTGACCAGCCGTTGGCACCACCGCAAGGCGTCCATCTCTCACCCCCACAGCAGAGAGAAGAGAACCGCATGCGCAGATCGAGCAGAGCGGCAGGGGCGGTGACCGCGGCGGCAGCCATGCTGCTGGGCGGTGCCCTGTCGGTGCTGGGCATGGCCCATGCCCAGGCCTCGCAGAGCGAGTCGGCGGCCACCCCACTGGCCACGACGACCAACACCACGGGCGCGCCCGCCACGTCGGGCGGCATCACGGTGGCCTACTACGACCAGTGGTCGGTCTACCAGAACGCGTTCTACCTGCAGAACGTGGCCGCCAACGGTGAGGCCGGCAAACTCACCTACCTGATCTACGACTTCGAGAACATCGACCCCACCAACCTGACCTGCTTCGAGGCCGACTCGGCCGCCTCGCAGGACGAGAGCAACCCGAACGCGGGTGACGGGGCCGGCGACTCGTACGCCGACTACGGCAAGACCTTCGCCAACGGCAACAGCGTGGACGGCAGCACCGACACCTGGAACCAGCCGCTCGCGGGCAACTTCCACCAGTTGCAGGAGCTGAAGGCGAAGAACCCGAACCTCAAGATCCTGCTGTCGATCGGCGGCTGGACCTACTCGAAGTACTTCTCCGACGCGGCGGCCACCGACGCCTCGCGCAAGAAGCTGGTCTCGTCCTGCATCAACATGTTCATCGACGGGAACCTGCCCTCGCGCAACGGCTACGGCGGCACGGGCACCGGCAAGGGCATCTTCGACGGCTTCGACATCGACTGGGAGTACCCGGGCGGCGGCGGCCACACGGGCAACCACGCCGGCGCTGCCGACAAGCAGGACTACACCGCCCTGCTCTCGGAGTTCCGCTCCGAGTTGAACACCCAGGGCGCGGCCGACGGCAAGACCTACGCGCTCTCGGCGGCGCTGCCCTCCGGTCAGGACAAGCTGCAGTACATCCAGACCGACCAGATCGGCCAGTACCTGACCTTCGGCGACCCGATGACGTACGACATGCACGGCGGTTGGGAGGCCACCGGACCGGCCAACCACCAGTCGCCGATCTACGACAACCCGGCCGATCCGTCCAGCGTGATCGCCCCGGGGACCAGCAAGTACTCGATCGACGAAGCCATCAAGGCCTATACGGTCGGTGATCCGCAGTACGGGATACCAGGCGGCTTCCCGGCGAACAAGCTCACCATCGGGGTGCCCTTCTACTACCGCGGCTGGACCGGGGTGCCGGCGGGCAGCAACCACGGGCTCTTCCAACCGGCCACCGCACCGGCGACCGGCGCGGCGGACTCCGGCAACGTGGCCGGGATCCGGATGTACAAGGAGCTCTCGGGGGTGGTGGACAACCCGGCGGACACCTACTGGGACCCGATAGCGCAAGCCGCCTACTTCTACGACGGCAACAACTTCTGGTCCGGTGAGGACGCCCAGTCGCTCCAGGCGAAGGCCGACTACCTGCACTGCAACGGCCTGGGCGGAACGATGATGTTCTCGCTCTACGACCTGGACCCGGCGGCCACCCTCTTCAACGACGTGGTGAAGGACACCGCCGGCTCGGCGGCCAACTGCCCGGCCCCGCCGGCCAGCCCGTCGCCGTCCCCCTCCTCCTCGCCGTCGAGTTCGCCGTCCTCCTCGCCGTCCTCCTCGCCGTCCTCCTCGCCGTCCTCCTCGCCGTCGAGTTCGCCGTCGAGTTCGCCGTCGTCGTCCCCGTCCTCGTCCCCGTCGGGTTCGCCGAGCTCCAGCCCGTCCTCGTCGCCCACCGTCCCGTCCGGCGGCCCGGTGGTCAACGGCGGCTTCGAGTCCGGCGCGCTCGCCCCGTGGACGTGCACCGGCAACCTGGGCTCGGTGGTGAAGAGCCCGGCGCACTCCGGCTCGTACGCCCTCGCGGGCGCTGCCGGCGCCAGTGACGACGCGCAGTGCTCGCAGACCATCACGGTCAAGCCCAACACCACGTACACGCTCTCCGGTTGGGTGCAGGGCAACTACACCTACCTCGGGGTGACCGGCTCCGGCGCGGACACCTCGACCTGGACCAGCAGCTCCGGCTGGTCCCAGCTCTCGACCAAGTTCACCACCGGCGCCGCGGTCACCTCGGTGACCATCTGGGTGCACGGCTGGTACGGCCAGGGCACGTACTACGCGGATGACATCAGCGTGAGCTGAGGGTCCGTGATCTGAGCAGTCGTGTTCTGATCGGCCGTGTTCCGACCGGCCGTGTTCCGAGCGGCTGTGAGCGGCCGGAGGCGGTGTCACCACAAACGGTGGCACCGCCTCCGGTACTATGGGCGAACAAAACTCGGTACATCCCCGGCGCGGCGGGGTTTGTGGGGCGCGAGTGTCGGGAAATCGACAAAGCGCTGAAGCAATCTCGCCCGCTTCGGCCCGGCCCGGCAAAAACGCCCGAGCCGGTGTACGCGAGTCTTCGGGTGATGCGACGATGGACCACATGGGGGACGGGGCACGGCGGTTGACGAGCCGTGAGTGGGAGTCGGCATGAGGCGGAGCCAGCACAGGCAGGGCGAGCACACCGAGCAGGACCTCGACGTCGCGACCATGCCCTCAGCACCCCCGATCCCTCTGGCGCCCTCCGCGCCCGCAGCCCCTTCGACCCCGTTGACGACGCCCGCTCCCGTACCCGCGCAGCGCGGCAGCCGGCCCGCCGTCAGCGGGCACGCCCACGGCCCCGATAGCCTGGTGCACCTGCCGGCCCCGCAGCTCGCCGGCCGCCACCCCGCCGCGGGCGAGGCGGCTCCCGCCGCGCTGGACGAGGCCGGGAGCGTCTTCGAGACCGCCTCCTTCGAGACCGAGCTGGCGGCCCGCGAGTCCGCCGCCCTGGAGACCCGCCACCGGGCCGCCGCCGAGGCGGGCGACGTCAACGCGGCCAGCCAGCTCGGCGCCCTGCTGCTGCGCCGGGGCGACCCGGACGACGCCGAACCGTATCTGCGCAAGGCGGCGGCGGCCGGCCTGCGGGCCGCCGCCAACAACCTCGGCGTGCTGCTGCACCAGCGCGGCCACCGGGCCGAGGCCGGCGGCTGGTGGCGCCAGGCCGCCGTGGCGGGCAGCGCGCCGGCCGCGCACGCGCTCGGCCTGCACCTGCGCGACCACGGTGACGAGGAGTCCGCCGAGTACTGGCTGCACTTCGCCGCCGAGCAGGGCCACCCGCTGGGCGCCTACGCGCTGGGCGACCTGATGGAGCACCGGCGCGACGTGCGTGCCGAGCGCTGGTTCAAGGCGGCCGCCGACGCGGGCCACCGGGAGGCGGCCTACCGGCTGGCCCGGATGCGCGAGGCGGCGGGCGACAAGGAGAGCGCCGAGACCTGGTACCGCACGGCGGCCGTGCGCAGCCACGCCCGGGCCGCGCTGCGCCTGGGCGTGCTGGTGGAGGAGCGCGGCGCGCGGGACGAGGCGGCTCGCTGGTACCGGCAGTCGGCGCAGAACGGCGAGCCGCGGGCGGCCTGCGCGCTCGGCTTCCTGCTGCGCGACTCCGGCGACCTGCCGTCGGCCGCCGAGTGGTGGCAGGAGGCGGCCGAGGCGGGCGACGGCAACGCAGCCAACGCGCTCGGCGCGCTGCACGCGGGGCGCGGCGAGGACGGCGCCGCCGAGCGCTGGTACCGCGCGGCGCTGGAGGCCGGCGACCACAACGGCGCCTTCAACCTCGGCCTGCTCTGCGCCGGCGCGGGCCGCCAGGCGCAGGCCGAGCAGTGGTACCGCAGGGCCGCCTACGCCGGGCACCGGGAGGCCTGCAACGCGCTGGCCGTGATCCTGCTGCAGCGCGGCGACGAGTCCGGGGCCGAGCCGTGGTTCTCCAAGGCCGCCGAGGCCGGCAGCGTCGACGGCGCCTTCAACCTCGGCATCCTGCACGCCAACCGCGGCGAGCACCAGCAGGCCCAGGAGTGGTACGCCCGGGCCGCCGCCGAGGGGCACGGCGAGGCGGCCCTGCAGCTCGCGGTGGCCAAGGAGCAGCGCGGCGACCTGACCGCCGCCATGCAGCGCTACCGCCAGGCGGCCGACGGCGGCTCCGCCGAGGGCGCCTTCCGGCTGGCCTCACTGCTCGACCGGCGCGGGGACGTGCCGGAGGAGGCCGAGCACTGGTACGCGATCGCGGCCGACGCCGGCCACGCCAGGGCCCAGGTGCGGATGGGTGTGCGGGCCGCCGAGCGCGGTGCGCTGGAGATCGCCGAGAGCTGGTACCGCCGGGCGGCCGGGACGGGCAGCCGCAGCGGCGCCTTCAACCTCGGCCTGCTGCTGGCCCGGCAGGAGCGGGAGGCCGAGGCGATGCTCTGGTACACCCGGGCCGCCGACGCCGGGCACGGCCGGGCCGCGCTGCGGCTCGCCCTGCTGGCGCTGCGCCGCGGCGAGCCGGTTCAGGCGGAGAACTGGTGCCGGCGGGCGAGTGACTACGGCCCGCCGGAGGTGGCCGAGCGCGCGGCCCGACTGCTGGACGCGCTGCGCCCGGAGCTCAGCGCCTGACCCCGCGTCGGCGCTGACCGGCCTGCCGGGCCGGCTGCCGTGCGGCCGACCAGCCGGGGGGCGAGTCGGCGCTCGCGGTGGTCAGCGCCCGCGGTGGTCAGCGCCCGCGGCAGTCCGGGCAGAGCCCGCGGTAGGTGATCTCGGCACCGGAGACCGCGAAGCCGAAGCGCTCCGCGTCCGGCAGGGCGGCCAGCGGGTCGGCGCTGGGGTGGACGTCCCGGATGGTGCCGCAGGCCGAGCAGACCAGGTGCTGGTGCGCGTGGTGCGCGTTCGGGTCGTACCGCTTGGCCCGGCCGTCGGTGCTGACCTCCAGCACCTCGCCGAGCGAGACCAGTTCGCCGAGCGTGTTGTAGACCGTCGCCCGGCTGATCTCCGGCAGCAGCGTGACCGCGCGGGCGTGCACCTCGTCCGCGGTCAGGTGGACGTGCTCGCCGTCCAGGACCTCCGCGACCACGCGCCGCTGCGCGGTGAGTCGCCAGCCCTGCGCGCGCAGCCGTGTCAGTAGGTCGCTCATGACAGGAACCATAGCAAGTTCCGAAGTTGGGTCCAGTATTGACTTAGACAATGTCCAAGTTAGGATCGGGTCAGACGACCGGACGACGCGGAGGAGCTCCCATGACTGCCCAGGACGGGCTGCGGCCGACCCTGACCACCGAGGCCGGTGCGCCGGTGGCCGACAACCAGAACACCGAGTCCGCCGGTACCGGCGGACCGGCCCTGATCCAGGACCAGTTGCTCTTCGAGAAGCTCGCGCACTTCAACCGCGAGCGGATCCCGGAGCGCGTGGTGCACGCCCGCGGTGCGGCGGCCTACGGCACCTTCACGGTGACCGCGGACGTCACGCCGTACACCCGGGCGAAGTTCCTCGCCGAGGTGGGCAAGCGGACCGAGACCTTCCTGCGGTTCTCCACCGTGGCCGGCAACCTCGGTTCCGCGGACGCCGTGCGCGACCCCCGCGGGTTCGCGCTGAAGTTCTACACCGAGGAGGGCAACTACGACCTCGTCGGCAACAACACCCCGGTCTTCTTCATCAAGGACGCCATCAAGTTCCCCGACTTCATCCACACCCAGAAGCGCGACCCGTACACCGGCTCCCAGGAGGCGGACAACGTCTGGGACTTCTGGGGCCTGTCGCCCGAGTCGACCCACCAGGTGACGTGGCTCTTCGGCGACCGGGGCATCCCGGCGAGCTACCGCCACCTGAACGGCTACGGATCGCACACCTACCAGTGGCAGAACGAGGCCGGCGAGTACTTCTGGGTGAAGTACCACTTCAAGACCGACCAGGGGATCAGGAACCTGACGGCCGAGGCGGCGGCGAAGCTCGCGGGCGAGGACCCGGACAGCCACCAGCGCGACCTGCGCGAGGCGATCGAGCGCGGCGAGTTCCCGAGCTGGACCGTGCAGGTGCAGGTGATGCCGGCCGCCGACGCCGCGGCGTACCGTTTCAACCCGTTCGACCTGACCAAGGTCTGGCCGCACGAGGACTACCCGCCGATCGAGATCGGCAAGCTGGAGCTCAACCGCAACCCCGACAACGTCTTCGCCGAGGTCGAGCAGTCGATCTTCTCCCCGGCGCACTTCGTGCCCGGCATCGGCCCCTCCCCGGACAAGATGCTGCAGGGCCGGCTCTTCGCCTACGCGGACGCGCACCGCTACCGGGTCGGCATCAACGCCGACCAGCTGCCGGTGAACCGCCCGCACGCCACCGAGGCGCGCACCAACAGCCGCGACGGCCACCTCTACGACGGCCGGCACGGGCGTCAGAAGAACTACGAGCCGAACAGCTTCGGCGGCCCGGCGCAGAGCGGCCGTCCGCTCTGGGCGGCCACCGAGGTCAGCGGCCGCACCGGCACCCACGAGGCGCCCACGCACCGCGAGGACAGCGACTTCGGGCAGGCGGGCACCCTCTACCGGCTCTTCTCCGAGGAGGAGAAGCGGCGCCTGATCGAGAACCTGGCCGGCTTCATCGCCAAGGTCTCCGCCGACCGCGAGGACATCGTGGAGCGGGCGATCGGCAACTTCCGTCAGGCCGACGCCGACTACGGGCAGCGCCTGGAGGCGGCCGTGCGCGAGCTGCGCAAGCAGCGGTAGCGCGGCAGTGGTTCGGGCTCCCGGGTAGGGACCCCCCAAGACCGCGGGCCCCCACGATCAGCTGACTGATCGTCGGGGCCCGCACCCATGCCGCCGGCGCTACACGCTCAGCCGGCGCAGCGCCTCCTCGTGCAGCAGCCCGTTGGAGGCCACCGCGTCCGCGCCGCCCGGGCCGTCGATGCCGTCCAGGCCGGTGAAGCGCCCGCCGGCCTCCTGCACCACGACGCACGGGGCTGCCATGTCCCACAGGCTCAGCTCCGGCTCGGCGGCGATGTCCACCGCGCCCTCGGCGAGCATCATGTAGGACCAGAAGTCCCCGTAGGCGCGGGTGCGCCAGCAGGCCCGGGTCAGGTCCAGGAAGGGATCGAGCCGGCCGCGCTCCTCCCAGCCGCTCAGCGAGGAGTAGGAGAGCGAGGCGTCCTCGATCCGGGAGACCCCCGAGACGTGGATCCGCGCGGCCTTGGCCAGGCTCCGCCCGGCGTACGCGCCCAGGTCCTTCGCCGCCCACCAGCGCCGCTGCAGCGCGGGCGCCGAGACGATGCCGACCACCGGCTGCAGCTCGCCGTCCGGGGCCTCCTCCAGCAGCGCGATCAGGGTGGCCCAGACCGGCACGCCGCGGATGTAGTTCTTGGTCCCGTCGATCGGATCGATCACCCAGCGCCGCGGCCCGGTGCCGACCAGCCCGAACTCCTCGCCCAGCACCGCGTCCCGCGGCCTGGCCCGCTGCAGCACGCTGCGCACCAGCTCCTCGGCGGCCTTGTCGGCGTCGCTGACCGGTGTCAGGTCGGGCTTGGTCTCGACCTTCAGGTCCAGCGCGCGGAAGCGCTCCAGGGTGATGGAGTCGGCCGAATCGGCGAGCACATGGGCAAGGCGGAGGTCATCGTGGTAGTCGGCCATGGGTCGAACAGTAGCGAGCCGCCCGGTGAATCGACAGCTCGGCTCGCTCGGCGGACGGTCAGGACGGCCGGCTACTCGTGGACGGGGAAGGCGCTGGTGTCGAGGCTGAAGCCGAACGGCTCGGGCAGAGCCGTTGCCGGCTCCATGCCGGCTCCATGCCGGCACCCCGCCCCGGCACCCCGGCCCTAGGCCGTGTCTGACAATTCCCGCCGGGCCGCGAATTGTCAGACACGGCCTAGTGTCCCGACCCGCTCAGCTGCAGCCCCACCACGCCCGCGATGACCAGGGAGATCGAGACCAGCTTGAGTGCCGAGGAGCTCTCGTCCATCCAGACCATGCCGTAGATCGCGGTGCCCGCCGCGCCGATCCCGGTCCAGACCGCGTAGGCGCTGCCGACCGGCAGGTGCTTCAGCGAGAGGGTGAGCAGCCCGAAGCTGCTCAGCGCGAAGAGGGCGAAGGCGATGGTGGGGCCGAGGCGGGTGAAGCCGTGGCTGAGCTTGAGGTTGATCGCGAAACCGGTCTCCAGCAGCCCCGCGACGATCACCATGAGCCATGCCATCGCTTCGTCTCCTTTGCGATCGGTTGACCTTCTTATGATCACCAATCAGCGCGGCGCTGACACCTGCAACGTGCGGCCCGGGCCGCGCGCCCCGCTCAGTCGCTCTCGTGCGCCTCCTTGGTCGACAGCAGCCGGCGCAGCGAGTAGAGCCGGGCCGGGTCGGCGTGGCCCTCGGCGACCCAGGCGTCCAGCGCGCAGTCGGGCTCGTCGTGGCTGCAGGCGCGCGGGCAGTCGGCGGTGCCGGGCTCCAGGTCGGGGAAGGCGAGGATCACCCGGGACGGGTCGATGTGCGACAGGCCGAAGGAGCGGAAGCCGGGGGTGTCGATCACCCAGCCCGGGTCCAGTGCCTTCTTCGAGCCCGGCTTGGCCCCGGGCGGCGGCGGCAGCCGCAGCGCGAGCGCGGAGACCGTGGTGTGCCGGCCGCGCCCGGTGACCGCGTTGACCCGGCCCGTGGACCGCTGGTGCTCCGGCACCAGGGCGTTGACCAGGGTGGTCTTGCCGACCCCGGAGTGCCCGATGAAGACGGTGGACAGGCCGCGCAGCCGCTCCCTGACCGCCTCCGCGCCGGCGGAGGCCAGCTCGTCGCGGTTGGTCACCACGTACTCGATGCCGAGCGGGGCGTAGGACTCCAGCAGTGGTGCGGCCGAGGCCAGATCGGCCTTGGTGAGCACCAGCAGCGGCGTCATGCCCGCGTCGTAGGCCGCCACCAGGCAGCGGTCGATCAGCCGGGGGCGCGGCTCGGGATCGGCCAGCGCGGTGACGATGGCCAGTTGGTCGGCGTTGGCCACCACGATCCGCTCGTAGGGGTCGTCGTCGTCAGCCGTGCGGCGCAGCACCGAGGTGCGCTCCTCGACCCGGACGATCCGGGCCAGTGTGTCCGCCTCGCCGGAGAGGTCGCCGACCAGGCTGACGGTGTCGCCCACCACCACGCCCTTGCGGCCGAGCTCGCGGGACTTCATCGCGAGCACCTCGCGCTCCTGCTTGGTCCCGGCCTCGACCAGGCAGGTCAACCGCCCGCGGTCGACGGTGAGGATCATCGCCTCGGCGGCGTCCTCGTGCTTGGGCCTGATCCTGGTCCGGGGCCGGGAACCCTTGCGGCCCGGGCGGTTGCGGATGTCGTCCTCGTCGGCGTCCTTGCCGTAGCGGCGCATGATGCTGGTACTCCCGCTCAGTTGCCGGCCGCCGCCGGATCGAGCAGTGCGGCCCACATCGCCGGGAAGTCCGGCAAGGTCTTCGCGGTGGTCGCCACATTCTCCACCTGGACGCCGGGCACCGCGAGCCCGAGCACGGCCGCGGCGGTGGCCAGCCGGTGGTCCTCGTAGGTGTGGAAGACGCCGCCGCGCAGCGGGCGCGGGCGGATCCGCAGGCCGTCCTCCGTCTCGGTGACCTCGCCGCCGAGGGCGTTGATCTCCTTGGCCAGCGCGGCCAGCCGGTCGGTCTCGTGCAGGCGCAGGTGGGAGATGCCGAACAGGTGGGACTCCGAGTCGGCCAGGGCGGCCACCGCGGCGATCACCGGGGTCAGCTCGCCGACGTCGTGCAGGTCGGCCTCGATGCCGTGGATCGCGCCGCCACCGGTGAACTCCAGCCCCTCGTCGGTGAAGCGGCAGCTGCCGCCCATCCGGGTGTAGAGCTCGCGCAGCTGGTCGCCGGGCTGGGTGGTGTGCCGGGGCCAGTCGCGGACGGTGACCCGGCCGTCGGTGACCAGTGCGGCGGCGAAGAACGGCGCGGCGTTGGACAGGTCGGGCTCGACCACCAGGTCGCGGCCGCGCAGCGCACCGGGGGTGACCCGCCAGACGTCCTTCTCGCCGCCGTCCTCCGGGGCGTCGACCTGGACGCCGGCCAGTCGCAGCATGTCGACCGTCATCCGGATGTGGGGGAGGGAGGGGACCGGGCCGCCGGTGTTGCGGATCTCCACGCCCTGGTTGTAGCGGGCGCCGGAGAGCAGCAGCGCGCTGACGAACTGGGAGGAGGCGGAGGCGTCCAGCTCGACGGCGCCACCCTCCAGGGCGCCGGTGCCGTGCACGGTGAGCGGGAAGCCGCCGCGCCCGGCGTCCTCGATCCGGGCGCCGAGGGCGCGCAGGGAGTCGATCACGCCGTGCTGGGGGCGCTCGTAGGAGCGCGGGTCGCCGTCGAAGTGGACGGGGCCGTCGGCCAGGGCGGCCAGCGGCGGCAGGAAGCGCATGACCGTGCCGGCGTTGCCCACGTCCACCTGGGCGGGGCCGGCCAGCTGGGTGGCCGGGATGATCCGCCAGGCCTCGCCGCCGCCGGTGCCGCCGGAGGAGTTGTTGACCTGCTCCTCGATGCCGACGCCGAGCGCGCGCAGCCCGTCCGCCATCAGCTGGGAATCCCGGCTGCGCAGCGGCCGGCGCACCCAGCCGGGCTCGGCCGCCAGCGCGGCCAGGATCAGCGCCCGGTTGGTGACGGACTTGGAGCCGGGGATGGTGACGGTCGCGTCGACTGCGGTGGTCGCGACGGGGGCGGGCCACGGGGTCTCGGTCATGCGGTCAGTTTAGGGGGAGCCCGGCGCGCGGTCCGGCGCCCGTTCCGGCCTGTGGACAACCTCGGCCCTGTGGACAACCGGTTCGGACCGCCGGTCGGTCTCAGCCCAGCAGCTGGCTGCCGCCCGCGAGCAGGCAGGCCAGCGCCACCACCAGGAAGAGCGCCACCCAGAGCAGCGCGCCCACCCCGGTCAGCCGGGCCAGCTGGTCGGCGTCCGAGTCGCGGGCCTCGCCGAGCCGGCGCTTGCGCTGCAGCTCGACCACCGGTCGGACCCCGGCCAGCAGCAGGAACCAGACGCCCAGGTAGGCGAAGACGGCCTGCCACTGGGCGCTGCCGTACCAGGAGATGACGAAGAAGGCGCCGCCGGTGAGCACCACGGAGAGCAGCCCGAAGACGTTCCTGATCTTGATCAGCATGGCGGCCAGCAGGCCGATCGCGATCCAGAGCAGCGCGGTGATCCGTCCGGTGGCCAGCAGCGCGGCGCCGCCCAGGCCCAGCAGCGAGGGGGCAAGGTAGCCGGCCGCGGCGGTGAGGATCATGCCGGGGCCGGTGGGCCGGCCGTAGGAGAGGGTCAGGCCCGAGGTGTCCGAGTGCAGCCGGATGCCCGCCAGCCGTCGGCGGGTGAGCAGCGCGACCAGGCCGTGTCCGCCCTCGTGCGCGATGGTCACCACGTTGCGGCTCAGCCGCCAGAGCGGGCGCGGCAGTATCACCAGCAGCGCGGCCGCGGCGCAGCTGAGCACCAGCCAGCGCGGCGGGTCGGGCTGGGTGCCCACGACCTGCTGCCACACGTCGCCGATGCTCTGGTTCATGATCATCCTTGTGGTGCCGGGGGTCGGGGAGGCCAGCAGCCTCCCATGCGAGGACCGCGGCGGGGTAGCCGCCGGTTCCCGCCGGCCGCCGGTTCCCGCCCGGACCGGGCGCCGCTGCCGCACCGGCCACCGCTGCCGCACCGGGCGGCGGTGTCGCGCGGCCCGCCGCTCCCGGTCCGGTCGCCGCCGACCCGCGGGGCCGTGGGAGGCTGAAGCCATGTGTGGTCGATTCGCGGCGAGCACCGATCCTGAGGACATCGTCGAGCTCTTCGGCGTCAGCCGGTGGGACCCGGCCCAGGCCCCCGCGCCCAGCTGGAACGTGGCCCCACCGATCCTGTCCTGGCGGTCCTGGAGCGGGTGCCCAAGGGCGGTGGCGAGCCGGTGCGCCAGGTGCGGCAGCTGCGCTGGGGCCTGGTGCCGGCCTGGTCGGGGTCGCCGGAGACGGCGGTGAAGATGATCAACGCCCGGGCCGACACGGTGCACGAGAAGCCCGCCTACCGGCAGGCCTTCGCCGCCCGCCGCTGCCTGCTCCCGGTGGACGGCTACTACGAGTGGCAGACGATCCCGAGCGCGAGCGGCGGCAAGCCCCGCAAGCAGCCCTTCTTCGTCAGCCGGCTGGACGGCGCGCCGCTCGCGCTGGCCGGGCTCTACGAGTTCTGGCGCGACCGCACCGTGCCGGCCGACCATCCCCGTGGCTGGTTGGTCACCTGCGCCATCGTGACCACCGAGGCCGAGCCGCTGCTGGCGCCGATCCATGAGCGGATGCCGCTCTTCCTGCAGCCCGAGAGCTTCGCCGACTGGCTGGACCCGGGCCTGGACGACTCGGCGCGGGCGCGCGCAATGCTGGTCGCCCCGGCGCCCGGACTGCTCCGGGCGACCCCGGTCGGCTCGGCGGTCGGCAGCATCCGCAACAACCACCCGGGCCTGACCGCACCGGCCACCCCGGAGTCCGAGGGAGCGCTCTTCTGATGCCCGCCGATCCGTCGCCCGCCGATCCGCCGCCCGCCGACCGGGTGCCCGCCGGCCCGAGGCCCGCCGGCCGAACCCTGGTGCAGACCCCTGCCGGGGCGGCCGCGATCAGCTGGCACCGGGCCGTCGAGCCGCGCGCGGTGCTGGGGCTCGGGCACGGTGCCGGAGGCGGGATCGAGGCGCCGGACCTGGTGGCGCTGGCACGTGTGCTGCCCGCCCGCGGGATCACCGTGGCGCTGGTCGAGCAGCCCTGGCGGGTGGCCGGCAAGAAGGTGGCCCCCGCGCCGAGGACGCTGGACGCCGGCTGGCTGCCGGTCGTCGAGCGGCTCGCCGCCGAGGGCCCGCCGCTGGTGGTCGGCGGACGCAGCGCGGGCGCCCGGGTGGCCTGCCGCACCGGCGCGGCGAGCGGTGCGGTGGCCGTGCTGGCGCTCGCCTTCCCGCTGCACCCGCCCGGCCGGCCGGAGCGCTCCCGGGTCGCGGAACTGCTCGGGGCCGGACTGCCGACGCTGGTGGTGCAGGGCGAGAAGGACAGCTTCGGTACGCCCGCCGAGTTCCCCGCCGGACCACGGCTGGTGCCGGTGCCGTACGCCAACCACGGCTTCGCGCTGCCCAGGTCGGCCCCGCTCGGGCAACCGGCGGCGCTGGAGCTGATCGGCGCGGCGGTGGCGGACTGGCTGGCCGGCCTGCCGCTCGGCTGAGCGCCGTCGCCCCGGCCGCCGTCGCCCCGGCCGCGGTCGCCAGGAGTGCTTTCGCCCCGGACCGCTTCGGCCCCGGACTGCCTTCGCCCCGAGGGCAGTTGCCTCGACGGCCGGCGCCCCGACCGGCGTCGCCCCGGTGGCCGTCGCGCCGGGCGCGGGCGCCGGATCCGTGCTCGGCCGGGAATGTCCGGACAGTGGTGCGGGTTAACCCCTTCGTCAGTATTGCCCCAGGCGGAAAGGCAGCGCACATGGGTTCGATCGCGTGCCGTGAGCGATCCGAGGAGCGGAGCGCGGAGAGCGCCTTCCTCCCATGGTCCGAGTGGCTGGTCGCGGGCGAGAAGCCCGTGAGCCCGATATCCTCCCTTCCGGGTCGGCTCGCGGTGAGCCGTACTCGATTCAGCGAGGAGGTGGGTCCGGTCGTCGCGACCGAGGACGAGCCGAACGTGGGCCTGGGCGGGTTCGACCCGCAGTCCGGGGCCGACCACTCGGCCGAGCCGTCCGCTGCCGGGGCTGCGTCCAGCGCCGACCAGGCGGTGGAGCCGATCAGCGGTGATGAGCTGGCCGAGGCCATCGGCGAGGACACCTTCCGGGTCTCCGCGGAGGAGACCGAGGAGGCCCGCCGAGCACGCTTCGAGCGTGACGCGCTGGGCTACCTGGACCCGATGTACTCGGCCGCGCTGCGGATGACCCGCAACCCGGCCGATGCCGAGGACCTGCTGCAGGAGGCCTTCGCCAAGGCCTACGCCTCCTTCCACCAGTTCCGGGAGGGCACCAACCTCAAGGCCTGGCTGTACCGCATCCTGACCAACACCTTCATCAACTCGTACCGCAAGAAGCAGCGGGAGCCGCAGCGCACCGCGGCCGAGGAGATCGAGGACTGGCAGCTCGCCCGTGCCGAGTCGCACATGTCGACCGGGCTGCGCTCGGCCGAGACCCAGGCGCTCGACCACCTGCCGGACAGTGACGTGAAGGACGCCCTGCAGGCGATCCCCGAGGAGTTCCGCATCGCGGTCTACCTCGCGGACGTCGAGGGTTTTGCATACAAAGAGATCGCCGACATCATGGGGACCCCCATCGGTACGGTGATGTCCCGGCTGCACCGAGGCCGCCGCCAACTGCGGGGCATGCTGGAGGACTACGCCCGCGAACGCGGACTGGTCCCGGCCGGCAGCGGGGCTGGGCGCGAGGCGAAAGGCACGGGCTCATGAGCTGCGGAGGTCCGCACGCCACGGACTGCGGCGAGGTGCTTGACCACCTCTACGAGTTCCTTGACAACGAGATGGCCGAGGGCGACTGCGCCAAGCTGCGCGAGCACTTCGAGGAGTGCTCGCCCTGCCTGGAGAAGTACGGCCTGGAGCAGGCCATCAAGGCCCTGATCAAGCGGTCCTGTGGGTGTGATGACACTCCGTCGGATCTGCGGAGCAAGGTGCTGGCCCGGATCGACAGCATCCGGGCCGGGCAGCGCACCGGCGAGCCGGTGATCGAGGTGGACCCGGCGGGAACCCCCGTGCACGGGGGCGCCGAGGTGCTGGCCGGCCCTGCGGCGGCGGCGCCGGCCGAGTAGTCGGCGAGCGGGGCCCGGGAGTCGTCCCGGGCCCCGTCGGCTTTCCCGGGACGTGACCCTGCGTCAGTTCCCTTGCTCACTCGATCGGGTGAGTGTGGGCCGTGGCGCGGCGGGTATCGCGCACTGGCGGGCTCAGCTGCCGCGGGGGAGCCCTATTCTCCTCAGACGAGCCTGTCGGCGAGTTGGGGAGGCTGAGATCGCTGTCGATCGCGGGGGCCGCGCGCTCCCTGGGCAGACGCCGGCGCGGCTCCCCGCGGCGGCCTTCGGATACGTCCTGCTGGTGCTCGGCGCCGCCCTGCTCGCGGTGCTGCCGCTGTTGCCGTGGGTCGACGCCCGGCTGGCGCTGCCCGGCTGGCTGGGCGGGCCGGTGGACTGGCCCAAGGTCGGCCTGCTCGCCTTCCTGCACGCCTGCTGGGAGTCGGTCGCCCAGGGGCTGCCCACCCCCTGCCTGCGACTGGTCCGCCGACTGCGGCAGTCGGTCCTGCGGTCGCTGGGCCGCTCGCCGGCCCCGCGCGCGGGTCTGGGCCGTGAGCCGGTGCGGCCGAGCGCCAACACCTTCCTGCCGGTGCTCTTCGCCGGGGTGCTGATGCTGCCGCCGGCCGCCGCCGCGCTGGTCGCCCTGCCGGCCGCGCTGACCGGCGCGGCCGGTGCGCCGCGACTGCTGCGCCGGGCCTGGAACGCCGCCCAGTTCGCGCTGGCGGCCTGGCCCGCCGCCGCCCTGTTCCACCTGCTGAGCGGCCCGCGGCTGCTGCTCGGCTCCCGCTACCCGGCGGCGCTGCTGCCCGCGCTCGCCGCCGTGCTGGTCTTCTGCCTGGTCAACGGGGCGCTGGTGGCCGGGATCCGGCTGCTCGCCGAGCGCCGCTCGCCGGCCGAGCTGGCCCGCGGCGCGCTCACCGTGCTGGGGCCGCCCGCCTTCGTGCACGCGCTCGGCGGGCTGATGATGGCGGTGCTCTGGCAGGGCCCGTACGGCGCCTTCGCCGCGCTGCTCGCGCTGCTGCCGCTCTCCGTCTCGGCCTGGGTCTTCGCCCAGGGCCACCGTGAGCGGGCCGCCCACCGGGCCACCGTGGAGGCGCTGGTGCAGGCCGTGGAGATCAAGGACGCGTACACCAGGGGCCACAGCGAACGGGTCGGCCGGGCCTCGGTGCTGATCGCCGATCAGCTCGGCATGACCGGCGAGCGGCTGCGCACCCTGCACTTCGCCGGCACCCTGCACGACGTGGGCAAGCTCGGGGTCGCCACCGAACTGCTGCGCCGCAACGGCCCGCTGACCGAGGCCGAGCGCCGGGCCGTCGAGGTGCACCCCGAGTACGGGCACGACCTGGTGCGCGGCATCGACTTCCTGGGCGAGGCGCACAGCGGGATCCTGCACCACCACGAGCGGATGGACGGCCGTGGCTACCCGCACGGGCTCGCCGGTGAGCGGATCCCCGAGTTCGCCCGGATCATCGCGGTGGCCGACGCCTTCGACTCCATGACCTCCACCCGCTCCTACCGGCGCGGCCGTCCGGTGCCGGAGGCGGTGACGGAGCTGCGGCGCTGCGCGGGCAGCCAGTTCGACCCGCTGATGGTGGAGGCACTGGTCACGGCGGTGGACCGGTGCGGCTGGCAGCCGGTGCTCCCCGCCGCTCCGGAGGCCGACGCCGCGGTGCCCGACATCCCGCTCGGCGTGCCGGAGCCCGCGCCCCGGACGGTGGCGCGATGAGGCAGGCGGGCAGGGCGGGGGCGGCCGCCGGAGCTGGGGCGGGCGGCGAGGCAGGCGCGGTCGGCGGGGCAGGCGCGGTCGGCGGGGCGGTCGAGAGGGGCGCGCCGGGTGCGGCGCGGCGGGAGTTCGCCGCGCCGGGCGACGAGACGGTGAGCGGGGCCTCACTGGTCCGGGCGGCGGCCCTGCTGCTGCTCGCCGGGGCCCTGGCGGCCGCGCTGGCCCACGGGGTGACCGATCCCCAGGTCGCGCTGGCCTTCGGGACGCTGATCGCGATCGGCGAGGCGGCCCGGGTGGCGGGCGTGGGTGGCGGCCGAGGCCAGGCGCCGCTGGGCGCCGCGGCCGGTCTCGCCTACGCGCTGCTCGGCCCGCTGCGCGGTCTGCCGACCGGGCAAGGGGTGTTCCAGGTGGTCGCCGTGGCGGGCGCCGGGCTGGCCCTCGGGGGGTTGGCCAGGGTGCTGGTGCGCGGTTGCGGCCGGTTGCGGCGGGCGGAGCGGGAGCGGGCGGTGCCCTCCGTCCCGCGGCCCCGGCGCACTCCGGCCGGCGGTCGGCCGAGGGTGCCCGCGCTGCTCCCGGTGCGCGCGACCGGGCCGCACCGGACCATCGCCGGGCCGCGCCGTCGTAGCGCGCGGCCCGGCTCCCCACCCGCCCGGCCGCAGCACCGGGCGCACACCAGGCCCCACGGATGGCCGGGCGGTCACGGCCGGGCCGCGCGCTACGACGGCGCGGCCCGCCGGCTGCTCACCGTCTCCTTCGCCGCCGTCCTCTTCCAGCCCCTCTACAACAGCGGCGTGCTCGACCGCATCCCGCTGGCCGGCCCGGCCTACGGCTTCTTCCTGGTGCTGGTCGCGGCGCTCGCCGGCCTGGCCGACGCGGTGCTCGCCGCCTGCCAGCGGCGCGGCGGCGGCCGGTTCGGCTCGGCGCTGGAGAGCGAGCTCCGCGCGCTGCCCGGGATCGGCTCGGCGATCGCCGCCACCGGCATGCTGGTCAGCCTCGCGGCCGGCGAGGTCGGCCTCTGGGCGCTACCGGTCTTCTGCCTGCCGCTGCTGCTGGCCCAGGCCTCGTTCCGGCGCGCGGCCGCCGTCCGGGCCACCTACGGGCAGACCATCGCCACCCTGGCCAGGGCCACCGAGGTGGCGGGCTACACGGCGCCCGGGCACGCGCGCCGGGTCGCGGACACGGCGTGCGCGCTCGGGCGCGAGCTGGGGCTGAGCACGCACGACCTCGCCCTGCTGGAGTACGCGGCGCTGATGCACGACATCGGCCAGCTCTCGCTGGTCGAGCCGGTGCGGGGCGGTGCCACCGCCGAGCTGCCCGAGCCGGAGCAGCAGCGGATCGCCCGGCTGGGCAGCGAGGTGATCCGCTGCACCGGTGTGCCGGGGCCGGTGGCCGAGCAGGTGGCCCGGCTGGCCGATCCGCTGCTCGGCCCGGACGGTCGACCGGACCGCAGCCTGCCGCTGGCCGCCAGGATCATCCGGGTGGCCAACGCCCACGAGGACCTCACCGGTCCGGCTGAGCAGGGCAGCGGCGCGCTGGCGGTGCTGCGCGCGCAGAGCGGGCGGATCTACGACCCGGTGGTGGTCGCGGCGCTGGAGCGGGTGCGGGCGCTGGGTGCCGGTCCGTGCACCGTCGCCCGCGCCGAGAGCGGGTGACCCAGCGTGACCGATTGCGCGGGAAGCGCACCCTGCCGCCGTCGTGGTTGGATGCGGTCGTAGCGTGGAACACCCGAGCAGGGGCAACCCGCCCTCTCGGCCCCGGCCACAGCACTGGGCAGCACACCGTGCGGAAGGCGAGCCGACCACCTCCGGCAGGAGCTGCCGGGCGCGGCCCGGCTCCCAGTAGGACTCAGCAGAAACCGAGCGGACAGGCGGCAGGGCAACGTGAAGATCTTCCACCGGGCACGGCATCGGCCGTCCGCCACCTGGCGGCAGACGACCGACCGGGCCTTCACGCTGATCGGTGACGGGCGCTACGAGGACGCCGGCGCGCTGCTGGTGATGGCCGCGGACCTGGAGCCGTGGCTCTCCGACTCCTGGTTCAACCTGGCGCTGCTGCACAAGTTCCGCCGGGACTGGGAGCAGGCCAGGGTGGCGGGCCTGCGCGCGGTCGCCCTGCTCGACCGCGACCAGGGCGCTCCCGACTGGTGGAACCTGGGCATCACCGCCACCGCGCTGCAGGACTGGCCGCTGGCCCGCCGGTCCTGGCAGGCCTACGGTCTGCGAGTCTCCGGCGGCGGCGCGGCACCGGACGCCCCGGTCCGCCTCGACCTCGGCACCACTCCGGTGCGGCTCTCGCCCGAGGGCGAGTCCGAGGTGGTCTGGGGCCGCCGGCTCGACCCGGCGCGGGTGGAGGTGCTCTCCATCCCGTTGCCCTCCTCCGGGCGCCGCTGGGGCGAGGTGGTGCTGCACGACGGCGCCCCGCACGGCGAGCGGGTCTCGGCCGGCACCGCCTACCCCGTCTTCGACGAGATCGAGCTGTGGGCGCCCTCGCCGGTGCCCACCTACGTCGTGCTGCTGCAGGCCGCCACCGAGGCCGACCGGGACGCGCTGGAGCGGCTGGTGGCCGAGGCCGGCTACGCGGCCGAGGACTGGACCTCCTCGGTGCGGCTGCTCTGCCGGGCCTGTTCGGAGAGCCGGATGGCCATCGACGACGGTCGCACCGTGCACCACGATCCGCACGACGACGGCGACGCCGCCCACCCCGGCCACCTGAGCCACCTGAGCCAGGGCAGTGGCGGGATGGCCTGGCTGACCGAGCGCGAGTGCGGCATCGCCGCGCCGGCCGGGCTGGTCCGGCTGCTGCTGGACCGCTGGGTCGCGGCCGCACCGACCACCCGGGCCTACCGGGACGTGGAAGAGGTCTGCTGACCGGCGCTCCAGGGCCGCGGTACTAGGCTGGGGAGGTTCCTGAGCAGGCCCACAGAAGCGGAAGAGCGATGGCGGAGCAGCACGAGCACACGCACGACCACGATCACGAGCACGAGCACGATCACGACGAGGCGGCGCAGGCCGAGCAGGCCCCGGCCGAGGTGGTCGGCGAGGAGCCCGATCCCAGCAAGGGCACCGCACGCCCGATCACGGTGGTCGGCAATCCGGTGCTGCACCGTGCGTGCAAGGTCGTCACGGAGTTCGACGCCGAGCTGTCCGCGTTGATCGACGACATGTTCCAGTCGATGTACGCGGCCGCCGGGGTGGGCCTGGCGGCCAATCAGATCGGCGTGGACGCCAAGGTGTTCGTCTACGACTGCCCGGACGACGAGAACGTGCGGCACATCGGCCACGTGATCAACCCGGTGCTGGAGGACCTCCCGGTCGACCGCCGCACGCTGGACGACGGCAACGAGGGCTGCCTCTCGGTGCCCACCGCCTACGCCGAACTGGCCCGCCCCGACTACGCGGTGGTGACCGGGCAGGACAAGGACGGCAACCCTGTCCGGGTCGAGGGCACCGGCTTCTTCGCCCGCTGCCTGCAGCACGAGACCGACCACCTGAACGGCTACCTCTACATCGACCGGCTCTCCAAGCGCGACCGCAAGGACGCGCTGCGGCAGATGGCCGAGGGGACCGCGGCCTACGCGACGGTGCCCAACGACTGACGGGTGCTCGTCGTCCGGGACGCCCGAGGGGCTGGGTCGCGATGTGCGACCCAGCCCCTCGGGCGTCTTGACGATCGATCGGAGTCGTCGGCTCAGCCGTTCGTCGGCTCAGCGGTTCGTCGGCTCAGAAGTCGTCGTCGAAGGCCACCGAGCCCTCGACGGCCACCTGGTAGGCGGAGACCCGGCGTTCGAAGAAGTTGGTCAGCTCCTGGACGTTCTGCAGCTCCATGAAGCCGAACGGGTTGCTCGAACCGTAGCGGATCGGCATGCCCAGCCGGGCCAGCCGCTGGTCGGCGACCGCCTGCAGGTACTCGCGCATCGACTCGGTGTTCATGCCGGGCAGGCCCTCGCCGCAGAGGTCGCGGGCGAACTGGAGCTCGGCCTCGACGGCCTGCTCCAGCATCGCGGTGACCTGCTCGGCCATCCGGTCGTCGAAGAGGTCGGGCTCCTCCTCGCGGACCGTGTCCACCACCGAGAAGGCGAAGTCCATGTGCATGGACTCGTCGCGGAAGACCCAGTTGGTGCCGGTGGCCAGGCCGTGCAGCAGGCCGCGGCTGCGGAACCAGTACACGTAGGCGAAGGCGCCGTAGAAGAAGAGGCCCTCGACGCAGGCGGCGAAGCAGATCAGGTTGAGCAGGAAGGCCCGGCGGTCGTCCTTGCTCTCCAGCGAGTCGAGGTGGTCGACCGCGTTCATGTACGTGAAGCAGAACTGGGCCTTCTGGTGGATGGAGGGGATGTTCTCCACCGCGGCGAAGGCCGCGTTGCGGTCGTCCGGGTCGGGCAGGTAGGTGTCGAGCAGCGTCAGGTAGAACTGGACGTGCACGGCCTCCTCGAAGAGCTGCCGGGACAGGTAGAGCCGGGCCTCGGGGGAGTTGATGTGCTTGTAGAGGCTCAGCACCACGTTGTTGGCGACGATCGAGTCACCGGTGGCGAAGAAGGCGACCAGGCGGCCGATCATGTGCCGCTCGCCCTCGCTGAGCTTGGCGAGGTCGGCGACGTCGGAGTGCAGGTCCACCTCCTCGACGGTCCAGGTGTTCTTGATCGCGTCGCGGTACCGGTCGTAGAAGGACGGGTAGCGCATCGGACGCAGGGTCAGTTCGAAGCCCGGGTCGAGCAGCATCTTCTGGCGGCCCTCGGGCTGGTCGAGGGGGGCGGAACTCACTGGCAGGCCTCGCAGGACTCGGGGTTCTCCAGGGAGCAGGCGATGGCGTCCTGCTCGGCCTGGCTCAGCGTGGGAGCGGGGACGCCCGCGGTGGGGCCGCTGACCGGCACGGCCGCGGGGCGGGCGGCGCCGGAGGCCGCCTGGGCGATCCGGGTGGCCGGGCGCGAGCGCAGGTAGTAGGTGGTCTTGAGACCGACCTTCCAGGCGTAGGCGTACATCGAGCTGAGCTTGCCGATGGTCGGCGCGGCCATGAAGAGGTTCAGCGACTGGCTCTGGTCCAGGTACGGCTGGCGGGCGGCGGCCAGGTCGATCAGCGCGCGCTGCGGCAGCTCCCAGGCGGTGCGGTAGCGCGAGCGCAGCTCGGCCGGCAGCCAGGAGAGCTCCTGCACCGAGCCGTTGGCCTCGCGCAGCGCGTCGCGGGTCTGCTGGTCCCAGACGCCCAGCTCCTTCAGCTCGCGCACCAGGTACGGGTTGACCTGGAGGAACTCGCCGGAGAGGGTCTCGCGCTTGAAGAGGTTGGAGACCTGCGGCTCGATGCACTCGTAGACGCCGGCGATCGAGGCGATGGTCGCGGTCGGCGCGATCGCCAGCAGCAGCGAGTTGCGCAGGCCGGTGCGGGCGATGGTGGCGCGCAGCGCCTCCCAGCGCTCGGTCCACTGCGGGGTGGCGTCGGCGAAGTGGTCGATGTGCAGCTGGCCGCGGGCCGCGCGGGTCTCGGCGTAGGCCGGGTGCTGCCCGAACTGCTCGGCGAGCTCGCTGGAGCGCTCGTAGGCGGTCAGCATGATCCGCTCGGCGATCAGCGTGGACAGCTTCTTGGCCTCGGCGGAGTCGAAGTCCAGGCCCAGCTGGAAGAAGACGTCCTGCAGGCCCATCACGCCCAGGCCCACCGGGCGCCAGCGGGAGTTGGAGGTGGCGGCTTCGCCGGTCGGGTAGAAGTTGATGTCCACCACCCGGTCCAGGAAGGTGACGGCGGTGCGCACGGTGGCGTCCAGCCGCTGCCAGTCCATGGCGGTGAGCAGGTCGGTGGCGGTCGCGCCGGCGGCCACGTGGGCGCCGAGGTTGACCGAGCCCAGGTTGCAGACCGCGGTCTCGGAGTCGTCGGTGACCTCCAGGATCTCGGTGCACAGGTTGGAGGAGTGCACCGTGCGGCCGGGCAGCGCGGTCTGGTTGGCGGCGCGGTTGGCGGCGTCCTTGAAGGTCATCCAGCCGTTGCCGGTCTGCGCCAGGGTGCGCATCATCCGGGCGTAGAGGGTCTGCGCGGGGATGCTGCGGACGGCCTTGCCGGCCTGCTCGGCCTTGAGGTACGCCTCGTCGAACTCCTCGCCCCACAGGTCGACCAGCTCGGGCACGTCGGCCGGGGAGAAGAGCGACCAGTCGGCGTTGGCGTTGACCCGGCGCATGAACTCGTCCGGGATCCAGTGCGCCAGGTTGAGGTTGTGGGTGCGGCGGGCCTCCTCGCCGGTGCTGTCGCGCAGTTCGAGGAACTCCTCGATGTCCGCGTGCCAGGTCTCCAGGTAGACGCAGGCCGCGCCCTTGCGGCGGCCGCCCTGGTTGACGGCGGCGACCGAGGAGTCCAGGGTGCGCAGGAACGGCACGATGCCGTTGGACTGGCCGTTGGTGCCGCGGATCAGGCTGCCGCGCGAGCGGATCCGGGAGTAGGACAGGCCGATGCCGCCGGCGTGCTTGGAGAGCCGGGCGATCTGCGCGTAGCGCGAGTAGATCGAGTCCAGGTTGTCCAGCGGCGAGTCCAGCAGGTAGCAGCTGGACATCTGCGGGTGCCGGGTGCCGGAGTTGAAGAGGGTCGGCGAGGAGGTCAGGTACTCCAGCCGGCTCATCAGGCGGTAGAGCTCGGCGACCTCGGCCACCGACTGCTCGTTGTCGCCCACCGCCAGGCCGCAGGCGACCCGGAGCAGGAAGTGCTGCGGGCGCTCGACCACCTTGCGGGTGATCGGGTGGCGCAGCAGGTAGCGGGACTGCACGGTGCGCAGGCCGAAGTACTCGAAGCGGTCGTCGCCCCGCTCGTCGATCAGCGCGTCCAGCGCGGCGGCGTGCTTGGCCACGAAGGCGGCGGTGACCTCGCCGATCAGGCCCTCGGCGTGGCCGACGGCGATCGAGGCGGTGAACGAGGTGGCGCCCTGGCCCACCGCCTCGTCGGCGATCTCCTGGGCCAGCAGCCGGGCGGCCAGCTTCGAGTACTGGGGGTCCTCGGCGATCATCGAAGCGGCGGCGTCCACGGCCAGCCCGCGCAGCTCGGCGAAGTCCGAGCCGGCGTGGCGGCCGCGCAGCGCGGCGGCGGCGACGTGGCCGGGGTCCACCTGGGGGAGGTCGGCGCTCTTGTCGGTGAGCAGCCGAAGCAGTGCCGCACCGGGATCGGTCTGGGTGGCATCGGCGGCGTGTCCCTGTGACGGCAGGGCAACTGAGGCGGCGACGGTCAAGGCGCTCTCTCTCCTGGGGCGGCGGCGGACTGGGGGAGGTCCGTGGCTCGCGCGCGGGGCAGGGGAGATGGGCACGCCGGTCTGCTCCGGCGCGCGCGTCGTCACCCTGGCCTGCCCGCGAGGCCGGACGGTACAGCTGTGCGTGAGAGGCCTCTGCGGGGAGGCCGGGCGGCACACCGTCGGCAGGTATTCGGACTCGCGGAAACCCCATGGGGGCAAGCGCTCACCGCTGCGGGGCAGTCCCGGACTCGCACCGGGTTCCCCTGCGTCGACAGCGAGAGTGAGCATACATGTAGTGGTGGCCGCTTCAAGCAGCACCATATGTAGTGTCGTGCGGAGTGGCGAAGCCAACACTCGATGGTGCCCGGCGTCAGCTGCTGCCGGGTGCCATCTGGACGTTGTGGTCACCCAGGTCGTCCGCCACCGAGGCCCGGCGGGAGGGGTGGACCCGGCTCAGCAGGACCAGTCGGACCCAGGGCAGGCTGTCGGTCCTGGTGGTCTGGAACTGACTGCGGAGCACCTGCGCGGTCTGCGGCGGGAGCGCCGCCAGCGGGTCGGCGGCGGGGCCGGTGGCCACCAGCCAGATCCGGTTGGTGTTCGCCGCGCAGGCGTCCGGGTCGTCGCACTCCTGGGCCGAGTAGAGGCCGATCTCGGCGGCCGACTTCTGCAGCAGGATATCCTTCGGCGCGGTGCGGACGTCGCGCAGCTCGTAGGCCATCGACATCCGCTCCTGCAGCGTCCCGCTGTAGACGATGCCGTCGCCCGGCTGCTGGTCGTGCAGCATGATCCGGGTGAGCCGGTTGTAGTCCGGCTCGCCCGCCAGGTCCTGGTGGGTCGCTCGGATCCCGGGCCAGGCCGTCCAGCCCAGTCCGGCCACCGCGGCGGCGACCAGCACCCAGCTCAGCAGCCGGCGCGGCAGCGCGGGGGCGGCGCCGCTGGTCAGCGGTCCGCCGACCCGGCACACCGCCGCGGCGGCCAGCAGGGTCCAGGCGGGCAGGGTGAAGAGCAGGTAGCGGTTGAGGAAGAGGTGCAGCCAACTCGCGGTGGCGAAGGTGACCAGGGGCGGCAGCAGCGCCCAGGCCGCGAGCAGCGCGGCGTGACGGCGGGCCGCCAGCAGCCCCAGCAGGCCCACGGCCAGCACCGCGAGCCCGACGTGCCAGGAGAGGAAGAGCGTGTCCGGGTAGGCCTTGAGATCGGCCGGCCCGGTCTTGTTCCAGGCGATCTGGGCGCTCTGCGACCGGCCCTGCAGCACCATCGGCACGGTGAGCGAGCCGCCGGCCAGCACCGCGGCGGTGAAGGCCCAGCGCGGGACCAGGTCGGCCCTGCGGGTCCTGGTCAGCACCGCGGCCAGGTGGCCGGCCAGCACCGAGAGGGTCACCAGGTGGGTCCAGCCGAGCAGCGGGATGGTCACCGCGTACCCGACCCAGCTCTTCAGCGAGGGACGGTCCAGGGCCCGGACCAGCAGGTGGGTGGAGGCGATCGCGACCAGGACCGCGAAGGCGTACGGGCGGGCCTCCTGGCCGTACCGGGTGGTGCTGGGCAGGACTGCCAGCAGCAGGCCCGCCAGCAGCCCGGTGGCGGGCGTGAAGAGCCGCCGGCCGAGCAGTGCCAGCCAGCCGGCCGCCACCGCCATGGCGATCGCGGACGGCACCCGCAGCGCGGTGGGCGAGTCGCCGAACAGGTCGATCCAGCCGTGCAGGAACAGGTAGTAGGGCAGCAGCACGATGTCCACGTTGTGGATCAGCTTGCTGAGGTCGCCGATCGACAGGGTGGACGCCCACCAGCTGGCCTGCTCGTCCCGCCACATCTGCCGCTCGCCGATGTCGTGCAGGCAGCTCGCCAGGGCGGCGGCGGCCGGCAGCGCGACCAGCAGGGCGGCGGAGAGCGGTCCGCCGGCGCGGTCGCGGCGCTCGGCCCGGCGCCTGTCCCGGCGGCTGCCCGCGGGGGGCGTGGCGGCCGGGGCCGGCCGCTGCCCGGGGACGGCCGCGAGCTCGGTGGCCGGTGCCTCGTCCAGGCTCATGGGGGAGTCTCCGCTGGGGGGTCGGGTGGCACGGCCGCGGGTCGCCGGCCTGCTGGGCGGGGTCACTGGCGGGTCCAGATCCGGTAGGTGTTGTCGCCGTACTGGGTGTGGAACGGCAGGGTCGCCACCAGGCGGTAGGCGGAACTGCCCCGCAGCGCGTCGGTGATGGCGGTGTCGGCGTCCGGCGTGACGTTCCCGGTCAGCACGATGACGTTGAAGTAGCCGTCCTTGACCGCGGTGCCGAACCCGTCGTTCCCGTAGTGGTGCTTGTGGTCCTTGCCCACGTAGTCGATCGCGAAGGTGGACTGCCACTGGTCCCAGCTGGTGCTCTTGCGCAGGTAGTACGCCGGGATCTCGTACTCCTCGGCGAGGTAGTGGCCGCCCGGCACGGTCAGCCGCTGGACCTCCTCGGCCATCCGGGTGGAGTCGGGCGGGGTGAACTCGTGGTGGGCCTGGACCATGCCGAAGATCAGCACGGTCACGTAGAGCATGATGCCGAGCTGCGGCTGCCGGAAATGTGGACCGACCAGGCGGGACAGGCCCAGCCCGGCCATCGGGGCGGCGAAGAGCAGGCCGAAACCGACGTGCTTGAAGAGCGAGGTGTCGGTCTGCAGATACGACTGGTAGGCCGGGGCGAGCAGGGCGGAGCCGCAGAGCGTCACGCCCAGCAGGAGGCGCCGGACCCGTCCGGGGGTGTCGCCCGCAGACCAGGGCATCTCGCCCATCCGGGAGCGCCGGACGTACGCGATCGCGCCGCCCACCGCGGTCAGGAAGACCAGCCCGCCCCACTGGCCCGACAGTTCGAAGAGCGACAGCGGCGAGGACGTGCCGTGCGCGCGGGCCGTGGTGGTCTGGCTGAGGCCGCTGACCGCGCCGGAGAAGTACGCCACGACCCCCAGTACGGTGCCGGTGCCGAGCCCGAAGCAGAGTCCGCGGTAGAGCGCCTGGTGCCGTTTCTTGACCGGCGCTCCGGAGAGCACGGCCAGCACCAGCAGGGTGGGCAGGAAGAGGCCGGCCGCGTACTTGACGGCCATCGCCAGGACCGCCGGTGCCACGGCCAGCAGCACGGTCGCCGGGTGCTTGCCGGTGGTCCGCACCACCGTCCAGGCCGACACCGCGAGCAGGAAGAGCGCGGCCGCGTCGAAGGTGGCGAAGTAGCCGAGGAAGATCGTGGACTGCACCACCGAGAAGAGCGCGGCGGCACCCAGCGCGGCCCGGTCGTTGAACATCCGCCTGGTCATGCCGAACAGCAGGCCGGTGGTGGCGAGCATCATGGCCAGGCTGACCAGCCGCACGCCGGTCAGGCCGGCGACCGAGTCGACCGCGCCGGCGAGGACCGGGTAGAGCAGCGGGTAACCGGAGAAGAAGCCGTTGAAGTCGGCGGGCACCGGGGCGCCGTGCAGCAGGTGGTGCAGCTCCAGGTGGCCGGCCGCGATGTAGAGCGCCTCGTCCTCGAAGGCCCGGCCGCGCATCCGCAGCGACAGCCCGGCCTGGATCGCCAGGATGCCCAGCAGCAGCAGCCGGCTGATCCGGCTGGCCCGCCGCGAGTTGACGGACCAGGCGGCATCCGGCGGTGTGGGCAACTGGTAGCCGCGGTCCGGCCGGGCCGGCGCCGCGGTGGGCTCGGTGGGCTCCGCGGGCTCGGTGGGCTCGGTGGGCGCGCTGGGTTCGGTGGGCTCCGACGGGTCGGGTGCAGCGGTCAGGTCGGGTGCAGCGGTCGGGTCGGTCGCGGCGGTCGGGTCGGTCGGTTCGGCGGGCTTCATGGTCATGTCCATCAGGGCTGTCGCACGTCGAAGCCGAAGCGCGGGTCGGCGGCGTTGCGCCGGAACGAGTCCTGTGCCTGCGGGCTGCTGTCGACCCGCCAGTTGGTCTCGCCGACGACGTTCTTGTGGAAGTTGAACCAGACGAAGCCGAGGATGTCGCCGCGTGCCTCGACGCTGGTGAACAGGTCGGTGATGTCGTTCCCCTTGCCAGCGCCGGGGGAGGAGGCGGTCTCGGCGATCAGGAACGGCTTGGCGGTGAAGACCCGGATCTCGTCCAGGGTCGGCTCGAAGAGTGCCTTGAAGGTGTGCAGTTCGCTCTGGCCGTAGTAGCCGATCACCCCGACCCAGTCGACGTAGCCGTCCCCGGGCCAGTACGGCTGCAGCGGGTCGTGCGCGATGTTGGTCTGGTTCGGGCTCCAGACCCAGATCACCGAGGTGGCGCCGACGCTCTGGAAGAGGTCGTGGATGTGCCGCCAGGCCGCGACGAAGTCGGCCGGGGTCGCGTGCTTGTTGCCCCAGGGCGTCCAGTCGCCGTTCATCTCGTGGCCGAAGCTGAGCGCGAGCGGCCGGTTGGTCTGCCGGATCGCGGTGGCCACCTGGCGGATGTAGTCGTCGCTCTTGCCGGCCGCTATGTCGGCCAGCGAGACGGTCTTCGGCTCCCAGGACATGAACGGCAGGGCACCGGAGTTCCAGGCGTTGGCCGAACCGCCGCCGTCGAAGGGGTCGCCCCAGGCGGAGTAGAACTCGACCAGGTTCGGCTTCTTGCCCACCAGGTTGGTGTACTCCTGCACCGACTGCATCGAGTCCGGCGCGCCTTCGGCCGCGACGCCGAAGTACTTGTGCGCCGGGTCGAGCAACGGGCGGATGTCGTACGGCAGGTCCGGGGCCGGCTTGCCCGACGCGGAGGGCTCCGCGGTGGCGGTGGCGGCGGCGGTGGTCGGGACCAGCGGCTGCGGTGCCATCTGGTCCGTGTTGTACTGCGCGCGGCCGGCGGCGGAGAAGGTCGAGCAGCCGGAGAGGCAGGCCAGCAGCACACCGAGGGCGAGCAGGGCGGTCCCGGTCCGCCGCCATCGGGCGCGGCCGGCGCGATCGGTGGGCCGGGGCATCATGACAGCACCTCCTGGGCGTGCGGCTGGATCAGCACCCGGCCGACCACGCACGCGTAGAACAGTCCACCGCTCAGCACCAGGGCGAAGTCCGGCGGATAGAGGGTCAGCAGCCGCCACACCGCGCCACCCACCCACAGCGCGGCGGTCAGCGCGCACCAGCCGTACATGCCGATCCAGAACCGCCGCAGCGACCGGGTCTGCCGGGCGCCCGCCGAACCGGTGGGCTTCCAGCCGATCTCCCTGCCGCGCAACTGGTCCCAGATCGCGAAGACATGGGCCCATCCGTACATCTGCCGCACGGCCCAGGCCTCCAGCCGGTAGGGGTTGCGGTGCCACAGCGGCAGCGCCACAGCGGTGTACAGCACGCTGGGCAGCAGCCAGACGGTCTGCTCGGCGCGCAGCAGGTCGGGGCGGAGCAGCAGCAGGAAGATCGGGATCAGCGGGGCCAGCAGGGTGAACAGCGCGGTCTGCAGGTAGTGCAGGAAGCCCGAGATGAAGCAGAGCCGGGTGGTGAAGGGGAGTTCGGTCTCCCAGAACCGCTTGCTGGTCACCAGGCTCAACGAGCCGGCGCACCAGCGGTACTGCTGGTTCTGGAAGGAGGCCACCGAGTCGGGGCAGACGCCGGTGGAGAGCGGCACCGGCACGTACTCCAGGCTGTAGCCGCGACTGGCCAGGTCGAAGCCGGTGTAGATGTCCTCGGAGTGGTCGATCAGCGTGATGCCGCCGACCTCCAGCAGGGCCGAGCGGCGGTAGACGGCGCAGGAGCCGACGCAGATGGCACCGCCGCTGCGCTGCCTGGACACCTGGACGGAGCGGTAGAACAGCTCCTGGACCGAACCCGCGCCGCGCTCGATCCAGTTCTGCTGGTCCAGGATCCGGAAGTACTGCGGGGATTGGGCGATGGCCGCCTTCGGATCCTCGGCCAGGTAGGGGAGCAACTCCTCCAGCAGGTCCGAGCGGGGGGCGAAGTCGGCGTCCAGGATCAGGATGTACTCGCCCTCGGTGCCGCCCAGCGCGTGGTTCAGGTTGCCCGCCTTCTTGAAGCGGCCGCGGTCCGGGCGCACCACGTAGCGGAAGCCGAAGTCCTTGGCCATCGCGGCGATCTGCGGGTCGTCCGAGTCGTCCAGGACGTACGGCCGGGCGATCCCGGGGTACTGCCAGGAGAGCCGCCGCACATGGGTCCAGGTGTTGTGCAGCACCTCGATCGGCTCTCCGCACACCGGCAGGAAGATGTCGACGCTCGGGTACTCGCTCGGCTGCCAGCCGAGCACCCGGCGCCGGTGCGCCCGCAGGTCGAAGTCGTGGGTGAAGCTGTCCAGTCGCAGGGAGATCAGGTAGTCGAGGCTGATCAGCGCGAGGAACGGCGCGAAGACCCAGAACCACGGGCTGGACGACGAGAAGCGGAACTGGCTGACCGCCAGGCACCCGAAGCAGACCACCGACAGCAGGGTCAGCACCCACACGTGCCGTTTGGCGTAGGAGTACTTCTCCTGGTCGTCCGGTGGTTGCGGCAGGAGGCCGCGCCATGCGGGCGGCCGGCTCCGGCGTGCCGGAGTACCGCGCCGGCGGTTCGCCGTCGCGGTGCTGTTCTTAGGGCTCACCAGGACACCTAACGCAAATCGGGCAGGGCGGTCACCCGGAACCAGCTCCCGCGGGGCGGTTCCGGCGACCGGAGGCGACCAGTCGCCAGTCGTTCGACTGCTACTAGTCCATAATCCACGAAGCGGTGGCCGGCGTATCCGCCAAGGCGCCCTTCGCCGATGAGAGTTGGGAGATCTTGTCAGCCGGCAGCGCCTGGTTCCAGACCTGTACCCGGGCGATCGCCCCGCTCCAGAAGTCGACCGGCTGGCCCTTGTAGACCGCCTTGCCGATCGAGAGCGGCTCGGCGACGTTCAGCACGCCGGTGACCGGGGTGGTGCTGGCCGGCGCGCCGTCCACGTAGAGGCTGATCTTCTGGGTGGACTGGTCGTAGACGCCGGTGAGCAGGGTCCAGCGCCCGGTGGTCGCGTCCTGCTGGGAGAGCGCCTCCTGGCTGTTGCCGTCGCCGGCGGCGGTGTTGACCTTGAAGGCCCACTTGTTCACGCCGTTGTAGCCTTCGCGGCCCAGCTCGAAGGAGAAGCCCCCGGTGGTGCCCTGGCTGATCGCGCTGCGGCTGCCGACCGGGGCGTCGTTGCGGACCAGCGCCGAGACGGTGAAGCTGTGCGAGCTGTCGATCACCGGTCCCGCGGTCTGCGCGAAGGAGCCGTCGACGCCCTGGAGTTCCAGGCCGTGGCCGCTGCGGTCCTTCTCCTCGGCGACCCAGGCGTGCGGGCCGATCGTGGCCGGGTAGGCGCCGCCGCTGTCGGCGAGCGCGCCGTTGGCGGTGGTGATCTGCGGTGCCGGGGTGGACGCGGAGACGGACGGCGTCGGGCTGCCGTGCGCCGGGGTCTTGACGGCCTGGGGGGTGCCGCCCTTCTTCCCGGAGGAGAGCGCGAGGTATCCGCCGACGCCGCCGCCGCCGACCAGGACCACGGCCAGCGCGATGGCGGCGAGCCGCAGCCGCCGCTTGCGCCTGCTGGTCTGCGCGGTCTGGTCGGCCAGGGCCTCCCAGTCCATGGCGGAGGAGGGCTGCGGCCCGAAGTTCTCCTGCGGCGGCGGGAACTGGCCGCCCGGCTGCTGGTAGGGAGGCTGCTGGTACTGGCCGGGGGCCGGTTGCGCGGGCAGCGGGTACGGCCCCGGCCCGGCCGGCGGGAACTGGCCCGCCGGCGCGGCGGGCGCGGTCGGCGGGAAGTGTCCGGCCGACGGGAACGGTCCGGGTGCGACCGGTCCTGGAACGACCGGTCCGGGGGTCGCGGGCCGTGCTCCGGGCACCCCCGCCTGACCGGGGGGCTGAGCACTCGAAGGCCCCCCGGACTGCCACGTAACGCCACTCGGCTGCGCCGGCTGCTCCCCGTTCGCCGGGGCCACCCCGTCCTGCGCGCCACTGCCATCAGTCATGGCTCGGGATCATATGCCATGCCTATGACCGAAAGAGCGGCTCGGTCGGGGCAGCTGCCTTTCCGTGACCCGGGTCCGCCTCGGCAGCACCTCAGGGCAGCAGGGGCATCGCGTACACCCACAGCTCGATCTCGGGTCGCGGGTACCAGTCGCGCTCCGGGGTGCGGCGGAAGCCGACGCGCTCGTAGATCCGGTGCGCGGCCGTCATGGCCGGGCGGGTGGAGAAGGCCATGCCGGACAGGCCCAGGGCGCGGCTGCGTTCGACGCAGGCGCGGACCAGGGCCTCACCGACGCCGCGGCCGCGGGCGCTCGCGGCGGCGGCGAGCATCCGGATCTCGCCCTCCTCGGGGGTGGCGATGTCGGCCCACGGGGTGCCGCCGACGGCGAAGGTGACGCAGCCCAGCACCCGGCCGGTCGGGCCGGCGGAGAGGTCGGCCGGGTCGACGGCGACCAGTAGTTCGGCCTCGGTGGCCCGGCGGCGGGTGTCGGCGAGCTGCTCGACGTAGGGGCTGGCGGCGGAGGTGTGGCCATCGCCGACGAAGGCCTCGACGGTTATCGCGCCCGCGGGGTCGAGATCTGCTTCGGTCGCGGCGCGGATGAGGATGTCCATCGAACCAGTGTGCCAAGGCGCAGGTCGGAGGCGGCGGGGAGGGTGCCGCGCAGGCGGTCGGGGTTCGGGGGAGGGGTGATGGCGGGCGTGGGGGGCGGGCGTGGTGGCAACGGGCGAGGCGGGGACGGGCGAGGCGGGGACGGCGGCCATGGCAGGTGTCGTGGTGGCGGTGGAGTGCAGGCGGTCGGGGAGGTCGGGGTCGGCCGGAGCCCGGTGTTCCGCGGCATTCGGGCCGACCCGCCGCGGGTGACCGCTACGCGCCGCGTGTCCCGCTGAACCTGGTGAGCGCCTTCAGCGTGGCGGCCCGCAGGCCGGGGCTGCCGGTGTGGCCCGAGTCCTCGATCACGGTCAGCTCCGCGTCCGGCCAGGCCTGGGCCAGCTCCCACGCGGTCTTCAGCGGCAGGCCCAGGTCGAGCCGGCCGTGCAGCAGCACCCCCGGGATGCCGGCCAGCCGGTGTGCGTCGCGCAGCAGCTGCCCGTCCTCGAACCAGGAGTCGTTCGCGAAGTAGTGGGCGCAGAGCCGGGCGAGGGCCTGCAGCGCGTCGTCGGGCCGGGCGCTGTAGATGCCCGGACTGCCGTTCGTCTCATGGGCGATGACGGCGTCCTCCCACGCGCACCAGTCCCGAGCCGCCTTCCACCGGACCGCCTCGTCCGGGCTGTTGAGCAGCCGGTCGTACGCCGCGATGAGATTGCCGCCCCGGTCCGCCTCCGGCACCGCGTCCCGGAACGCGGCCCAGGGGCCGGGCAGCAGCCGGCCGACGCCGTGGTAGAGCCAGTCGGTCTCCTCGGGGCGCCCGTTGAAGACGCTGATGAGGACGATCTCGGAGACCCGCTCGGGGTGGCGCTCGGCGTAGGCGAGACTCAGCGCGGTGCCCCAGGAGGCGCCGTAGAGGAGCCAGCGCTCGATGCCCAGGTGCTCGCGCAGGCGCTCCATGTCGGCGATCAGGTGGTCGGTGGTGTTGTGTTCGAGGCTGACGGCCGGGTCGGACGCGTGCGGCAGGCTCAGGCCGCAGTTGCGCTGGTCGTACTGGACGACCCGGAAGACCTCGGGGTCGAACACCTTGCCGCCGCGCCGTCCGCCGCCGCCGGGGCCGCCGTGGACGCACAGCACGGGCTTTCCGTCGGGGTTGCCGCGGGTCTCCCAGGCGATCCGGTTGCCGTCACCGACGTCGAGCAGGCCCTGCGCGTGCGGTTCGGGCAGTGGGGACGGCTGGTACATGGCGATCTCCTCCTGAACGGCGTGAAGAACAAACTCGCCACGCTAGCCGGAGGACGGTTCGGTGTCTCCCGCTTTCCGGGAGTGCTCTGGGCCGGTCAATCAGCCTGTGCCGGAAAGGAAGTGACTGGTACTCAGATGGGTGCGGGTCAGATCGCGGTGACTCGGAACACCGGGTAGCCGGGCGCGATCCGCAGCAGGGTCCGGTCCGTGGCGTCGGCGTCGACGCCGTCGAAGAAGGCGCCGACCTCGAACTGCCACCGCCGCAGGTAGGCGCGCAGCACCTCGGGCTTCTCGGCGTCCGGCAGTTCGGTGGCCCGGAAGGCCTCCGCCCGCCGACCGAGCCGCAGTTCGCCGGTACCTGCCGCGCGCAGGTTGCGCACCCACTGGGTGTGGCCGCGCGGCGCGACCAGGTAGCGGGCGCCGTCGTGGGCCAGCAGGTTGACCGGGGTGGTGCGCCACTCGCCGCTGCTGCGGCCGCGCACGGCGAGCAGCCGTGAGCCCCGGATGCTGAGCCCGGCCCGGCTGAGCGCGGCCATCGCGCGGTTGGCGAGGGCGGTCCACCGGCCGGGGTGCAGGTAGCGGGTGGCGTGCGGGGTGGTGATGGACATGAGGGCCTCCGGGTGGGCGGCGATGGGCGGCGATCGCCGGTTGGAGCAGTGCTCCGTAACGATGGCGATGCTCTTGTTCGAGAGCGGTGCTCTCGCTCTCACCTCTCCACCTTGGCACTGCCTCAAGGTCCGGTCAAGAGCAGTGCTCTCGTTTGTGTCCGCCGCTCCCGTCCCGCCCTCGGCCTGTGGCAGGCTGGGGCCATGGCAGCGATTCGAGGGGCCCGGGAGCGGGCGCGGGCGGAGCTCACCAACGAGATCAAGCGGGAGGCGCGCGCCCAGCTGGCGCGGGACGGCGCCCAGCAGCTCTCGCTGCGGGCCGTCGCGCGGGCACTCGGCATGGCCTCCTCGGCGCTGTACCGGTACTTCCCCAGCCGCGACGACCTGCTCACCGCGCTGATCGTGGACGCGTACACCGACCTGGCCGAGACGGTCGAGCGCGCGGTGGCGACCGCCCGGCCCGCACTGCCCGCACCGGCGGCCCCGTCCGCACCGGCAGCCCCGTCCGGACCGTCCGCACCGTCCGGCGGTGCCGACGACGACTCCCGGCTGGAGCAGGCGCTGCTCGCCCGGGTCCGCTGGCGGGCGTGCTGTGCGGCGGTGCGCGGTTGGGCCAGGGAGCACCCGCACGAGTACGCGCTGATCTACGGCACTCCGGTGCCCGGGTACCACGCCCCGGCCGAGACCATCGCCTCGGCCGCCCGGATCCCGCTCGCCCTGCTCGGCGTGGTCCGCACCGCCGCGCCGCGGCTGGACGCCGTCCCGGGCCGCCCGCAGGCGCCGGAGCTGTCCGCGCAGACCGCGCGGCTGGTCGCCCAGTACGCCCCGGAGCTGCCGCAGGCCGTGGTGGCCCTGGCGCTGATCGCCTGGACCCAGCTCTTCGGCATGGTCAGCTTCGAGCTCTTCGGCCACCTGGCCGGCACGGTCCAGCCGAACGACGCCTTCTTCGCCTACGCCATCGAGCAGATGGCCGACCTGCTGGGCCTGCCGGCCGTCGACTGAACGCGACCGCGCACCGCTGCTCCCGCTCCTCTCGGGCGCGGGGCGGCGGTGCGCGGTCGGTGCGTCGTCGGACCGGCCGTCAGACCGGCCGTCAGACCGGCCGTCAGACCGGCCGTCGGACCGGCCGTCAGACGGGCAGTGACCAGGCCTGGTTCGCCTGGTGGTCGCCGCACGTCCAGACGTCCAGCTCGGTACCGTCCGCCGTGCCGCCGCCGGTGACGTCCAGGCAGAGGCCGGAGCCGGCGGCCGTCAGGGTGCCGTCGCCGTTCGCGGTCCACTGCTGGCCGCTCGCGCCGCAGTCGTTCAGGGTGACGGCGGCCCCCGCTGAGCCGCCGGCGGCCGTGAGGCAGTTGCCGAGGGTGCGGACGGTGCCGTCGGAGTTCAGCGTCCAGCGCTGGTTCGCGTTGCCGGTGCAGCCGTAGAGGATCACCGGGTTGCCGTTGGTCGTCGAACTGTTGGAGTCGTCCACGCACTTGGCGCCGTTGCCGGTCAGCTGCCCGGTCGGCACGGGAGCCGCGCAGCCCTGCGGGGTGAGCCGCCAGATCGCGGTGCCGTGCGCGGGCACGGTGGCGGTGAGGTTCGAGCTGGTGGTCGAACTCGCGCCGGTCCAGAGGTTCTTGGCGCTCACCGTGCAGCCGGGCAGGCCGACCGAGGCCAGCGCGGTGCTGATCGACCGGGCGCTGCCGGTGCGGTTGAGCACGGCCACCGCGCGGTCGCCGTTCGCCAGCGGCCGGGCCAGCACGTCGGTGCTGCCGTTGGTCGAGACCACGGCCGCCTGCTCGCCCGCGCTGTCCTGGTCGAGCGCGACCAGGTCGGTGTTGCCGAGCGCGGCGAGCGCGGCGGGAGTCAGGTGGGCGACGTCGGAGGAGAGGATCATCGGCGCGGCCATCATCGACCAGAGCGCGACCTGGCTGCGCGACTCGTCGTCGCTCAGCCCGCCGTCCCCGGCGATCAGGAAGTCCGGGTCGTTCCAGTTGCCCGGCTTCGCGTAGCGGCCGATCCAGCGGTTGTAGCCGTAGTTGGAGAGCACCGAACTCCAGCGCGAGGCGCTCGGGTTGCTCGCGTCGTAGGTGGCGATGTCGTAGCCCTCGCGCCAGAGCTGGCCGTCCTGGCCGACCCAGCCCAGCACCGAGAACCAGCTCGGGTTGCCCCACTCGCCGCTCTGGAAGTAGGCGGGGGCGGACTCCGAGAAGGTGATCGCCCGGCCGCTGCCGCGCAGGGCGGCCGCCTGGGCGTCGTAGGCCTGGCGGTAGGCCTGCTCCTGGGTCTGGCCGGGTGCCGTCCAGACGTTGCAGCCGTCCAGCTTGAGGTAGTCCACGCCCCAGGACGCGAACGAGGCGGCGTCCTGGGCGAAGTGGTCCGCGCCGCCGCCCTGCGGGAGGCCGCTGCCGGGGTAGCCGCCGCAGGTGCTGGAGCCGGCGTCCTCGTAGATGCCGAACTTCAGGCCCCGGCTGTGCAGGTAGCTGCCCAGCCAGGCCATCCCGTGGGGGAACTCGGCCGGGTCGGCGACCAGGTTGCCGGCGCTGTCGCGGCTGCTCGACATCCAGCAGTCGTCCACCGTCACGGTGGTGTAGCCCTTGGCGGCCAGGCCGCTGCTGACCAGGGCGTCGGCGTTGGCGGTGATGGTCGATTCGCTGATGCCGCACTGGTAGTGCGCCCAGTCGTTCCAGCCCATCGGTGGTGTGGCGGCGAGCAGTTGCGGTACGGCGGATTCGGACGCGGACGCGGACGCGGGAGCGGCTGCGGGCGTGGCCGGACGTGCTGAGGCCACGGCCGGGGCGGCGGCGCCGGCCAGCGGGAGGGCGAGCAGGGCGCAGGTGGTGGCGAGTCGGCCGAGGGCACGGCGTGCCGAGGGCATGGTGGCTCCTTCCGAGCGGGGGCATGGGAAAGTGCGCAACCAGTGCAGCGTTGACGCTCATTCATGTCAAGTGAGTCGTCGAAACGCGCAAGACTGCGCACTTCCAGCCGCCCGAGGCGAGCCCCCGCTACCCCGCCCCCGCTACCCCGCCCCCGCTTCCCCGCCCCGCTACCCCGGCAGGTGCCCGGTCGCGTTCCACAGTTCGGGCCGCAGCCGCCCGTCCGCCGCCCGCCACATGCTGGCCGAGCAGTTGCGCACCGGCGCCAGCTCCAGCAGCTTCTCCTCGCCGAGCCGCTCCAGCGCGTAGCGGAGCATCAGCACCACGTTGTCGTGTCCCACCAGCAGCACCGGGTGCCCGGCCTCCTCCGCGCACAGGTCGCGCAGGCAGTCGCGGACCCGCAGCGCCACGTCGGCCCAGCTCTCCCCGCCCGGCGGCCGGTAGTAGAGCTCGCCCATCTTCCGCCGCCGCGCCGCCTCCTCGGGGTGCCGCTTCTCGATCGCCGCCGCCGTGAGCATCTCCAGGACGCCCAGCTCCCGGTCCCGCAGCCGCTCGTCGTAGCGCACCGGCAGCCCCACCGGCACCGCGCCGAGCCCGGCCGCCTGGGCCAGCGCGATCCGCGCGGTCTCGGCGGTGCGCAGGTACGGGGAGCACCACACGGCGCGTGGCCGGTCGGTGCTGGGCAGTTCGGCCCACCAGCGGCCGAGCGCCTGCGCCTGGGCCTGCCCGTGCATGGAGAGCGGGATGTCGGCGTCGCGGCAGGTGATCGGCACCTCCAGCGCACCGGTCGCCTCGGCGAGTTGGAACTCGACGTTGGCGGTGCTCTCGCCGTGCCGGGTGGCGATCAGGACGGACGGCAGCGCGGGCGCGGCGGCTTCCGACCGCGCGTGGCCGTTGAGGATGGTGCTCAGCTCTGGCATCCGAGTGCTCCCCGTTGCTCTCCAGGACATGGGCCGGGCGGCCCACCCGGCAGTGGTGCGGACCACCAGTGGCGCGGACCACCAATGGTGCACACCACCAGTTGTGCACAAAGGTGATCGCGCCGCCACCTCCTCAGTGTTGAGGCAGGTGGCGGCGCGATCACAGGGCGCGCGACGAGGCGCTTAATGCGCCGCGGCCGGTTGGGGCGCACCGGCAAGCTCGGGGTCGCCCGCCTCCGCGCTGTAGTCCGCCGGGGAGGTCTCGTCCGCGCCCGGGGGCGTCTTCGCCGCCTTGAACACCAGGGTGAGCAGCACCGAGACGGCCAGGTTGAGCACGAAGGCGGTCAGCCCGATGTAGCCGATCTCGCCGATGCCGGGGATCGAGGCGCTGCTGCCGCCGAAGTGCTTGGTGGCGGGTGAGGCGATCCCGTACGCCTTCCAGGTCCCGTAGACCATGCCGACCAGCCAGCCGGCCAGCAGTGCCCAGCGGTGGAACCAGCGGGTGAAGAGGCCGGCCACCACCGAGACGAAGGTCTGCAGTATCCAGATCCCGCCCAGCAGCTGCAGGTTGATCGCCAGTTGCTTGTCCATCCCGAGCACGAAGACCAGCGCACCCACCTTGACCAGCAGCGACACCAGCTTGGCGACCTTGGTCTCCTGCTCGGGGGTGGCGGCGGGCCGGATGAACTCCTTGTAGATGTTGCGGGTGAACAGGTTGGCCGCCGCGATCGACATGATCGCGGCCGGCACCAGCGCGCCGATCCCGATCGCCGCGAAGGCCACTCCGGTGAACCAGTCGGGGAAGAGGCCGGCGAACAGCTGCGGCACCGCCAGCTGCGGGTTGTAGCCCTTGACGCCCTTGCCCACCCCGGCCGCGATGGCCAGGAAGCCGAGCAGCGCGAGCAGCCCCAGCATCAGCGAGTAGGCGGGCAGGATCGCCATGTTGCGGCGCACGGTGGTGCGCGACTTGGCGGCCAGCACGCCGGTGACGGTGTGCGGGTACATGAAGAGCGCGAGCGCCGAGCCGAGCGCCAGGGTCGCGTACGCCCACTGCGCCTTGGGACCGCTGACCATCGCGCCGGTCGGCTGGTGGGTGGCCGGATTGACGGTGCTCATCTTCTTCGCGGCGGTGTCGAAGATGTGTCCGTAGCCGCCCAGCCGCATCGGCAGGTAGATCACCGCGACGATGATCACGATGTAGACCAGGGTGTCCTTGACGAAGGCGATCAGCGCGGGCGCGCGCAGCCCCGAGGAGTAGGTGTAGGCGGCCAGTACCGCGAAGGCGATGAAGAGCGGCAGGTCCTTGACGAACCAGTTGGCGCCCGCCCCGCCGCCCACCCCGAGGGTGTCCAGCACCGCCTGGATGCCGACCAGTTGCAGTGCGATGTACGGCATGGTGGCCAGGATCCCGGTCAGTGCCACGGCCAGCGAGAGCGCCCGCGAGCCGTACCGCCCGCGCACGAAGTCGGCCGGGGTGACGTACCCGTGCACCCGGGCCACCGACCAGAGCCGGGGCAGGAAGAGGAAGACCAGCGGGTAGGCGATGATCGTGTACGGCACCGCGAAGAAGCCCGCGGCCCCCGCGCCGTATACCGCCGCAGGCACCGCGATGAAGGTGTACGCGGTGTAGAGGTCGCCGCCGAGCAGGAACCAGGTGATCCAGGTCCCGAAGCTGCGGCCGCCCAGGCCCCATTCGTCCAGGTGCTGCGTGGTGCCGCCGCGCCGCCAGCGCGAGGCCAGGAAGCCCAGCACGGTGACCAGCAGGAAGAAGAGGACGAACACCACCAGGGCGACCGTGTTCACGCCGTGGTTCATCGCGCCGCACCTCCCCGCAGCGCCTTGCGCCGCCTCGCGTCGTGGTTCAGCAGCAGGTAGGCGGCGCCGGTGAAGAGCGCCGAGACCGGGATCCAGAGGATCTGGTACCAGTAGAAGAACGGCACTCCGCCGAGCCTCGGCGTGAGCGAGGCGTACGAGGAGACCCAGAGCAGCGCGACGACCGGGACGGCCAGGCTGATCCCGGCCAGCACGCGCGCGGGGGTGACCGCCGGCAGCTGGCCCGGGGGCGCCGGCGGGGCGTCAGGTTCTGTGGACATGGGGCGACTCCGGCACAGGACAGGGATCCCCAGCAGCGCCGCGGCGCGCCGACCGGTGGCCGGCTCGCCCTCCCCCAGCCTTCGGCCTGGGGTCCCCATCAGCGGCGTCCTGGTGATCGGCTTTGCACGGAATGTAGGGCACCTGACAGCTCCGTGTCACGAGCCAGGACGCGCGATCTCGGCCAATGGACGACCCGGCCGACGGCTACGTGCGGTCCGGCTGCCGCTGAATGGTCAAGAAGCGTTGACATACGGTCAAGGAACGTTGACCATTAACCCCATGAGCGATCAACCAGCCGCTGACGGCCCCGCCTCGCCCTCCTTCCCCGCCGTCCCCGAGGGCACGGTCCAGCTGACCACCGACGAACAGCTGCGCGCCGTCAACAACGTGGTGCGCCACCGCATCCTCGGGGTGCTGCGCGACGGGCCCGCCACGATCACCCAGGTGGCCCAGAAGCTGGAGCTGGCCAAGGGCAGCTCCAGCTACCACCTGCGGCTGCTGGAGCGGGCCGGGCTGGTCGAGGTGGTGCGCACCAACAAGGTGCGCGGGGTGACCGAGCGGTACTACGGCCGCACCTCGCGCGGCATCGAACTGCCCGACCCGGCGCCCGGCGAGCCCGACATCGTGATGCGCCACGCGATCGCCGACCTGGAGGCCGCCCCGCCCGGACCGCGCTTCGTCGGCCTCACCCACGTGCGGATCAGTGAGGAGCGCTTCGAGGAGTTCACCGAGCGCTTCGCCGCCCTGATCAGCGAGTTGCGTGCCGCCGCCGACCCGGAGGCCCCGACCGCCAACCTCGCCCTCGCCTTCTACCGCCCCCAGGACACCAAGTGACGCTGACCCAGCCCCGGGCCACCAAGGCCGCCGAGCCCGCCGAGCTCACCAAGGCCGCCGCGCCGAAGCTGCCGCCCGCCTTCCACCGCCTCTGGGCGGCCGGCGCGGCCTCCTCGCTCGGTGACGGCGTCTACTTCGCCGCGCTGCCGCTGCTCGCCTCGCGGCTGACCCAGGATCCGGTGCTGATCGGCCTGGTCACCTCGGCCACCCTGGCGCCGTGGCTCGTCTTCGGCCTGCTCGGCGGCGCGCTGGCGGACCGCTGGGACCGCCGGCGCACCATGTGGCTGACCGACCTGGGCCGGGCCGCGCTGCTCGCCGTCCCGGTCGCGGCGACCGCAGCGGGCCTGCTGAGCATCCCGCTGCTGATCGCGGTGGCGTTCCTGCTCGGCATCGGCCAGGTGCTCTTCGACAGCGCCGGCTCGGCCTACCTGCCGCGCCTGCTGGACCGCGACATGGCGCTGCTCCAGCGGGCCAACGCCCGCCAGCAGGGCGCCCGCACGTTCTTCGCCGACCTCGCCGGGCCGCCCGTCGGCAGCCTGCTCTTCACGCTCGGCCGCGCCCTGCCGTTCGGCCTGGACTCGCTCTCCTTCCTGGCCAGCTCGCTGCTGATCCGCAGCATGCCCGCGGACCGGGCGCCGAAGCGCGAGCGGCCGGCCGACGGTGCCTCGCTCTGGGCCGACGCCAGGGTCGGCGTCGGCTTCCTGCTGCGGGACAAGCTGCTGTTCGGCCTGGCGCTGCGCCCGGCGATCGGCAACCTGGCCTTCGTCGGGGCGGACGCGGTGCTGGTGCTCTTCGCCCGCCACACCCTGCACCTGGGTGACCTCGGCTACGGCCTGCTGCTGGCCTGCCAGGCGGTGGGCGGCCTGCTCGGCGCCGGGCTGGCCGGGCGGCTGGGCGCGCTGCTGGGCACCGGCGGCGCGCTGACCGCCACCGCGCTGATCGAGGGCGGCGCGATGGCCGGTTTCGGCCTGTGCGGCGGTCCGGTCCTGGCCGGCCTGGCGCTGGCCGGGATCGGGGCTGCGATGGCGGCCACCATGGTGCTGGCGCCGGCCCTCGGGCAGGCGCTGATCCCGGTCGAGCTGGCCGGCCGGGTGGGCGCCGCCCGCCGGTTGCTCTCGGTCGGCGCGGCCCCGGTCGGCGCGGTGCTGGGCGGCTGGCTGGCCGACACGGCCGGGCTGCGGGCGCCGTTCCTGGTCGGCGGGCTGCTGCTGGCGGCCACCGCGCTGGTGACCGTCACCGTGGCCGGCAACCGCCAGATCGAGCAGGCCCTGGCCGCCCGGGCGGCGGCCGAGCAGGTGGTCGCGGCCTGAGCGCCCAGCCGCCCAACTGCCCAACTGCCCAACTGCCCAACTGCTTAGCCGCCCAGCCGCCCAGCCGCCCAGTTGCCCGGGTGCCGCCAGGGCGGCCAGGGCCGCCGCAGGGTGAGCCGCCCCGGCGCGCTCAGCCCACCGGCTCCGCCGCGGGCACGGCAGCAGCCGCCGCGCGGGCGCCGGCCGCCGCGGGCCAGTGGATCCGCGTGGCGCAGAGCGAGACGATGACGGCCGAGGCGGCCACCGCGCCCATGCCCCACACCAGCCCGCTGCCATCGGCGATGAAGCCGATCACCGCGGGCCCGGCCAGTAGCCCGACCGTGCCCATCGCGGCGACCAGGGCGAGCGAGTCGGAGTCCTGCCGGGCCGCGGCCACGTAGACGCACGGCGTCACGGCCGCCACGCCCAGGCCCACGCAGGCGAACCCGATCAGCGCCGGCACCACACCGCCCGCCAGCAGGGCGAGCGCCAGCCCGAGGCCGGCCAGCGCGCTGCCGACCCGCACGATCCGCCCGTCACCCCAGCGGCTGCGCCAGCCGTCGGCGAAGACCCGGGCCAGCACCATCATGACCGAGACCACCGCGATGCCCATCGGCGCCAGTTCGGCCGCCGCCTTGGCGACGTCCTTCAGGTAGAGCGCCGACCAGTCGTTCATGGCGCCCTCGGTGATGGTGCCGAAGGCCATCGCGCAGCCCATCCAGAGGGTCAGCCGCGAGGGCGGGGTGAGCTTGCGGCGGCTCTTCTTCGCGCTCTCCGGCTGCTGCTGGTCCGCCGTCAGCAGACCGGGCACGGCGTAGCCGATCAGCAGCGCCAGCAGGACGGCGGCGGTGGCGAAGTGGGCCACCAGCGAGGAGCTGACGGCGTTCATCGCGGAGGCGAGCAGCGCGGCGCAGAGCGAGCCGCCGCTGAAGGTCGCGTGCAGCTTGGCCATGGTGGTCCGCTGGTACTTCACCTCCAGCGCGGCGCCCTGCGCGTTCATCGCGACGTTCAGGCAGCCGACGGCCACCCCGTCCAGGCACATCAGCACGAGCGCGGTCGGGTAGTTCGGCACCCAGGCCAGGGCGAGCAGGATCAGGCTCAGGCCCAGCGCCGAGACCCAGGCGAGCCGCCGGGAGCCGAACCGCCGCATCAGCATCGCCACCAGCGGGAACGAGGCGGCCGCGCCCACGCCGGTGGCCATCAGCAGCAGGCCGACCGACGCCGGGGACAGGTCCAGGCGGGCCTTGATCGCGGGCAGCCGTGACGCCCAGGTCCCGTACTGGAACCCCAGGAAGCAGAACAGCGCGGCGACCGCCAACTGCGCTCGGCGGTACTCATCGCGGACGGGGAACATGTGCATCAGCCCACTTCGTCGAACTCGGGTGACCCGGGCAGCGGATCGTCGGTCGGGTGCGGCTGCCGGGTCGGGTGGGCCGGCAGCGCGCGGGACATGTAGAGCGCCGCCGGGCCGTAGCCCGCCGGGAGCGCGACCTCGGCGCGGGGGGCGAAGCCCTGCCGCGACCAGAAGGAGTCGCTGCCGCCCACCGCGATCAGCGAGATCCGTTCGTACCCCGCCGCGTCGGCCCTCGCGCCCAGCCGCCGCAGCAGGCGGGTGGCCAGGCCCCGGCCGCGGAACTCCTCGGCGACGACCAGGTCGTGCAGGTGCAGGTTGCGCGAGGTGAAGGCGACCTGCTCCGCGCGGGCCAGGTCCGGGTAGCTGAACAGCGGGTACGGCAGCGCGAGCAGGTAGCCCACCAGCCGCCCCCCGTGCTCCAGCACGAAGCAGGTGGCGGGGGAGACGCGGGCTCTGGACTCCAGCGCGGCGCGCTCCTCGGAGAGCGCGCACTCGGTGTAGGCGGCGGCCTCCAGCGCTACCACCCGGTCCCAGTCGCCCTCGGCGAGCTGCCGCACCCGTACCTCGGAGCCGTCGTCATCGCCGTCGCCGTCGCCGTCGTCCCCGTAGTCGCCGCCGTCGGCCGCCCAGGTGTACGGCAGCGGGCTGAAGCCGTTGAAGCCCTGGGTCATGTAACTGGTGGCGTAGGCGCCGGCGGAGAGGATCCAGACCGGGTCGCCCGAGGCGGCCGCGGCGGGCACCTGGACGAGCTCTCCCTCTTGCGCGTAGGCGTCGTCGCTGTCGCAGGTCGGTCCCGCCACGGCCGCCGGCACCCGGGCCCCGTCGGGGTGGGTGGGGAAGACCAGCCGGTACCGCAGCTGGTCCATCTCGTAGAGGCCGTTGAACTTCCCGCTGCTCAGGTAGAGCCAGTGCCCGCGCTCGCCGTCGAGCTGCTCGCGGGCGGAGAGCCGCAGCACGTGGGCCCGGACCGCGCCGTGGTCGGCCACCAGGTAGCGGCCCGGCTCCACCAGGAAGTCCAGCGGCGTGACGGAGGCCTCCCGCAGGCGCTGCATGCCCTCGCGGATCGCGGCGAAGATCTTGTCCAGCGGCGGGTCCAGCGGCAGGCCGCGCCGGTCCAGGTAGCCGGTGGCGGGCAGGCCGCCACCGAGGTTGACGTGGTCCAGCAGGATGCCCCGCCGGTTCAGTTCGCCGAGCACCTGCGCCAGGCGTTCGAAGGCCTCCTGCCAGGCCTCGGCGGTCATCTGCTGCGAGCCGACGTGCACGGAGAGCCCGGCCGGGACCAGACCCGCCGCGCGGGCCGCCGCCAGCACCCGCACCGCGTCGTCGGCCGAGCAGCCGAACTTCCGGCTCAGGCCCCAGAGCGCGCCGTCCCCGCTGGTGGCGAGCCGGCAGAAGACCCGGGCGCCGGGGGCGTGGACGGCGATCGCGGCCACGTCCGGCAGGCTGTCGGTGGCGAAGTCCCGGATGCCCAGGCGGTGGGCGTCGGCGATGTTCCGGTCCGACTTGATGGTGTTCCCGTAGTGGATCCGGTCGCTCGGCACCCCGGTGCCGAGCGCCTGGGCGATCTCGTTGGGGCTCGCCGCGTCGAAGCCGGCGCCGCGCGCGGCCAGCGCGGCCAGCACCTCGTCCACCGGACAGGCCTTCATGGCGAATCGCACGGAGACGCCGGGCAGTTCGCGCAGCAGCGCGGCGTACTGCCCCTCGATCCCCGCGAGGTCGAAGACGATCCGGTCGTCGCTGGCGGCGGCCAGGGCGGCGCGCAGCCGGAGGTTCTCAGGCATGTGTGATGGTCCGGGTCCGGATCTGGCTACCGCGAGGGCAGCTGGTGGACGCTCGTGGCCTTGCTCGCCCGGATCAGCGGCTCCCACGCCTCGATCAGCCGGGCGAAGTCCTCGATGTCGGACCGGGCTTCGTCGAGCAGCTCGCCCCGGCGCCCGGCCAGCAGGTCGGCGAACGCGGCGTAGCGGCCGCCCAGGCGCCGGTAGCAGCGGTCCAGGACGTCCAGCCGGGAGGTGTTCTCCGCGCGGTCCAGCCGGACGCTCTCCCGGACGAGGGCGGTGACCGCCCCGACCCGGACGCGGTACTCCTCGTCGAGCAGCGAGGGCCCGGCCTCGGCCATCGCGCGGTAGATCGCGTTGAAGTAGAGCATCGACAGGAAGAACTTGGCGAACCGCAGCTGGTAGGCCAGGAAGCCGGGGTCGGTGCGCCGTTCGCCGGTGTAGAAGTTGACGATGTTGCGGTTGTGCAGCACCCCGGGCAGCTGGGCGTCGCGCACCAGGTGCAGCAGGAAGTAGTCGCTGCCGATGGTGTCGGTGGCCGGCGGCAGCGGTACCTGCTCGTGCACCTGGTGGAAGCTCACGTTGCACATGTCGACCCGCATCGGGTCGACCACGGTGAGCAGTGAGTGGTCCCCGGTGAACGGCTCGGTGCCGGCCCCGCGGAAGGACTCCTCGACCAGCTCGCGCTTCTCCTGGGCCGACCGGTCGAACGGCGCCCAGAGGCTGACCACCTCGTGGTAGACCTCCGGATCGAGCCGCTGGATCTCGCTGATGTCCACCGACAGCTCGCCGACGAAGGAGCTGCCCACCAGGACCACGGGCCGCTGCTCCTGGTCCGGCTCCAGCACGGTCTCGCAGACCCCGGCGGCCGCGTCCAGCGCGCGCTTGCCGAGCGAGGCGAGCTCGTGGTGGATCGGGAAGACCGGTTCGCCGTCGTGCAGCTGGTAGCTGCTGTCGGAGTCCCGGCGGTGCACCGAGCGGCAGCCGAGCGCGGCGGCGAGCAGGAACGCCCGGTTGGTGCAGGCGCCGTAGGAGACGCCGGACGGCAGCATGAGGTCCAGCAGCGCCGCCGGGCCCGGGAGTTCGGCGGGGAGTTCGGCGCGCTCGATCACCCGCCGCAGGAAGTCCCGCTGGGCCGCCTCGTCGAGGTGGTGCACCAGCACGTTCGGTACCGGCTGCGCCTCGGCGACGACCTTGGCGTGCTCCGCGAAGACCGGCCGCTCGGCGGAGTCCAGGATCAGCAGGTGCACCTCGACGTCGAAGTGCCCGGCCGCGTAGGCCGCTTCGGCGCGGATCTCCGATATCGTCCCGGCGCAGGCCCGGTTGGTCGGCAGGGTCAGGCAGATTCGGTGCATGCCGGTCCCTCGTTCCAGGACCGCAGCCCCAGCAGCTTCTCGCCGAGTCCGGTCAGCGTGGCGGTGCCGTAGCGCAGCGACTCGTGCCGCCGCGCGTCGCCGACCAGCGTCCGGTTCCAGGTCGGGGTGGAGAGCTCGCGCCAGGAGTCGATCCGGGACCGCCGCAGCTCCGCGGCCTCCTCCAGGGCGGGCATCATCGACAGGTACTGGACCGAACGCACCCCGCTCCCCGAGGTGTTGCGGGCCACCCCGTGCGCCAGCAGGCCGTTCCAGATCAGCAGGTCACCGGCCTGGAGCTCGGGCCGGACGACCGGGAACTCGGTGCGGTCGACGGCGGGCCTGATCGGATCCCGGTCGGCCGGCTGCGCGAGCCTCCACTCCTCGAACCGGCGGAACAGCTCGGGGTCGCACTGGAAGCCGCCGTGGTCGGGCACGGTGTCGTTGAGCGCGATGATCCCCTGCACCCGCTGCGGCAGCACACCGAGCGTGGTGTCGACGTCCCAGTGCAGCTCGATGTCGAAGCCCGTGTCGGTGGGCGCGATCAGCGCGCGGTCGCGGTTCTTGACGTTCGGCGGGTTCAGGTTGAGCCGGTCCAGCGTCACCCAGAGCTCTTCGCAGTCCCAGACGTCGACGAACGCGTCGTAGACCCGCTGGGCCTGGCGGCTGTCCCAGATCAGCTGGTGGTGGTACGCCTCGACGAAGCCGTAGATGTGCAGCTCCCGGTCCAGGTCGTCGCGGTACTCCCGCTCCTCGTACCAGGTCTCGGGCCGCGCCGGGTCCAGCCCCTCGAACTCCCAGGCGAAGTCCAGCAGTCGGCGCGCCGCCTCGGCGGGGATCGCCTCCTTCACCACGACGAAGCCGTACGTCTGCCAGTGCGCGAAGTCCGCCTCGGAGAGCACCCGCAGCGGGCGCGCCTTCTCGATGTCGCGCAGCGGCGTCCGGGCGAGGTAGGACTCGGTGTCGGCGCTGAAGTAGGCGGTCTGCGAGGCGGCGCGGTACAGGTGTCTGTCGTCGGGCGTCGGCATGCGATCACTCCAAGGCTCGAAGGTCTGCGCGGTCGGGGGAGCGGCCGGCCGATTCCGGGCACGGCGAAGCCGCCCTCGGCTCGTCGGGATCCCCACCGGTGTGCTCCGTGCCCGTCGCAGCTCGGGCACGCGTAGACGACTCACGTCATCGGGCGCCTGGCTCACTCACCTCGGCAAACGTCCACTTCGTCAACATTGGACTAGACCAACTAGCCATGTCAACAAAGGTTTTGGGGAGATCGGGGGTCGAGGTCGGGCGGTGGCGGGTGTGGCGGGTGTGGCGGGCGCGGCTGCCGGCGGCCCGGTGGCTGGGGATCGGGGCATGCCGAGCCGCCGGATCGGATGGGGTGTCGGCTCAAGACCCTAACCGGGCGTCAGGTCGTGGTCCAGACCAATCGGGTGAGCGCGGAGTTACGCGGAGCAGGAACCGGCGGGTAGGGCTCCGGTTGAGTTGGCGGCAGTCAAGGCGTCGGGATCAGCGGTCCGCTCAAGTGCCGCCCCTGCTGTGGAAAATAGGCCGGGCCCCGACCGATCGACGGTCGGGGCCCGGCTCGCTCAGATCAGGCGATGTCGAAGGTGCCGGCCTTGACGCTCGCGACGAAGGCGGTGAAGGAGGCGGCGGGGAAGCTGAGCGCGGGGCCGGCCGGGTCCTTGGAGTCGCGGACCGGGACGAGGTCGGCGAACTGGCCGTCGGCGACCTCGACGCACTCTCCCTCGTGGTCGCTGTAGCTCGACTTGCGCCACTGGGCATCAGCCAGTTCGTAGCTCATGAGTACATGTCCTTCCGAACTCTGCGGATCAACTCCAGGGAAGCATCCTTGGCGAGGGCTGCGACCTGGAGGAGAGCATACCGACGCTGCCATTGGCTAACAGTGGCGTGATCACGTACCAGTGTGCCCTGTTGAAGCGATTCGGTGTAGCCGACTGTCGAGCCGTCAGGAAGGCTCAGCAGGTGCACCGACTTCCATAGCGGCAGTTGTTCGCCGAGTGCCAGAGGCGCCACTTGGAGTACGACGTTCGGAAGCTCGGCGGCGGCTTCCAGGCGGTCGAGTTGCTCGCGCATCACCTCCTGGCCGCCGACCGGCCGTAGCAGTGCTCCTTCGTCGATGACGAAGAATGCGAAGGCGGGAGTGTCGGAGGTGAGGATCTGCTGACGTTCGAGCCGTAGCGCCAAAGCCTCCTCAAGCGTGTCCGGCGTGTCATCCCTCGGGCTCCTCCAGGCTGCCCAATTGCCCATGAGGGCACGCGCGTAGGCGGGTGTCTGCAGCAGGCCGGGCACGCAGGATGTCTCGAAGTTCCTCAGCTCGACGGCCTTGGCCTCTTCGTCCACGTAGTCCATGTATCCCTCGCGGAACGCCTCAGCCAACCGCCGCTTCACATAAGGCATCAGCAACCCCAGTGCCCCGCCCGTCTGCAGCAGCTCGTCGCACCGCTCCGCGAGGTCGTCCTTCGGCGCCCGCGTGCCGCTCTCGATCTTGCTGATCAGGCTGTCGTCGCAGGGGATCCTCGCCGCCAGCTGAGGCTGCGAAATCCCCCGCAACTCCCGGTAGTGGCGCAGCATCCCGCCGAACAGACTGCCGGGCGACTCGCTCGGGTCCAGCTCGTTCTTCCGACCGGCCATCCTGGTTCCCCTTCCTGCCGCAGGGCTCACCGCAGCCGTCAACGTTCCGTCAGGTGAGGCAACATGTCAGCCCTATCGAGACCATGTCCCTGTGCCGATCCTGGAATCACACAGTCACCGCACCGTCGCAGTGTGCACTCCAGAACGGGACGACACGCCCATGTCAGGGAATTCCCCACTCACCCGTGAACTCGCCCAGGCCCGCCAGGACGCCGCCGACGCCCTGGACGACTTCCTCGCCACCCTCGCGCTGGCCGGCGTCGTCCTGCCCAGCGTCGGGGTCGACTGGCGGATGGGGCAGGCCACCGGCCGCTTCCTGATCGACCTCGGCGCCGCCCGCCCCGACGTCGTCGGCAAGCTCACCGACGTGCTGCGCAAGGGGCTGACCGCCGATGCCTGACCGTCCAGCCCGCAGCCGCGGCGGCAGCCGGATGACCTTGCGTGTCTACCGGATCACCGAGACCGGCAAGCGCGTGACAGTCGCACCCAAGCGCACCGTCCGGATCGAGCCGGGCTTCTTCCACTCCCGTCTCTTCGACCTGTGGCCCGACTGCGCCTGCCCCCGCCACGCGCGCGTCAGGCCGTCCTGAGTGGGCCTGCACCGCGCCGGAGCCTGGCGGGCGGCATCCCGCACCGCCACCCGCGGGGTCCGGACAGGGGAGGGCGGCACGATATCTTCGAACGCCGACCGAACTCTGACGGGGGATCACGTCTTGACCTCGCCCTACCCGCCACCGGGCCCCAACCCGTACGCCAACCCCAATCCCTACGCCGCCGCGCCGCCTCAGCCCTACCCGCAGCAGCCGCCCCAGCCCTACCCGCAGCCCCAGCCCCACCAGGCCCCCGGCGCGTACGGACAGCCCACGTACGGCCAGCCCGCAGCCGCCCCGCCGTACGGGGCCCCGCCCCACGGCGCACCGCCCCACGGCGCACCGCCGTACGCCGCACCGCCGTACGCCGCACCGGCCTACGGCGCCCCGCTCCCCGGCCAACCCGCCCCGGCCTACCCCGCCCCCGGCTTCCCGCCGCCCGCCCCCGACGGCACGCTCACCTGCCGCTTCTGCGGCGGCTACCCGGCCGTGCAGACGACCGTCCGCGGCCACCGGGGCATGGTCGTCTGGATGGTGTTCCTGCGCCGGTCGGGCCCGTTCTGCCGGACCTGTGGAACGGCCGTGGTGCGCCACATGTCGGCCCAGACGATCGTGCGGGGCTGGTGGAGCTGGGCCTCGGCCGTGATCGCCCCGCTCACGCTGCTGTGGAACGTGGTCGCCTACCGCAAGATCAGGAAGCTGCCGCCCTCGATACCGGGCGGGCTCGGCCCGCAGCTCGACATGGGCAAGCCGCTGGTCCGGCGTCCGGCGATGCTGATGCTGCTCGTGCCGCTGGCAGCGATCCTGCTGGTCATCGCCGGGGCGGTGGCCGGTGGCGGGTCCGACACGGACGACTCGTCCTTCCCCACGACGACGCCCACCCGGCTCGCGCCCGAAGTCGCCACCGGCGACTGCGTGCACAACGCGGGTACGGACGACAGTCCGGCGATCTCGGTGGTGCCCTGCTCCGACCCGAGTGCCCAGTTCACGGTGCTGGCCAGGGTCGACGGCACCACCGACGCCGACACGGCGTGCGCGAAGTACCCGAGCAGCGACAACCAGCTGACCCACACGGAGCCCGGCGACAACTACGTCCTCTGCATGCTGTCGAAGGCCACCAAGGCCCCGGCCGCCTCCTGACCCCGGCCGCCCGCTCCGCCGCCCCCTGCGGGGCGGCGGAGCGGGCGGGACGGGCCCTAACTCGGCCGCTGCAGCCGGGTGATGAACTTGTACCGGTCGCCCCGGTAGATCGAGCGCACCCACTCCACCGGCGCCCCTTCGGCGTCGAAGGAGTGCCGCGAGAGCTGCAGCATCGGCAGGCCGAGGTCCGAGCCGAGCAGGCCGGCCTCGCGCGGGTTGGCGAGGGTGGTCTCGATGGTCTCCTCGGCCTCCGCCACCACCACGCCGTAGACCTCGCGCAGGGCGGTGTAGAGCGAGTTGTGCTTGACCAGGTTGCGGCGCAGCGCCGGGAACCGCTTGGCCGACAGGTGGGCCACCTCGATGGCCATCGGGTCGCCGTTGGCCAGCCGCAGGCGTTCGATCCGCAGCACCCGGCTGCCGGGCTTGATGTCGAGCAGCGGGGCCAGGTGGTCGTCGGCGGTGACGTAGCCGACCTCGATCAGCCGCGAGGTGGGCTCCAGGCCCTGCGCGCGCATGTCCTCGGTGTAGGAGGTGAGCTGCAGCGCCTGGGCCACCTTGGGCTTGGCGACGAAGGTGCCCTTGCCCTGGATCCGCTCCAGCCGGCCTTCGACGACCAGCTCCTGCAGCGCCTGGCGCACGGTGGTGCGCGAGGTGTCGAACTGCGCGGCGAGCGCCCGCTCCGGCGGCACCGGGGTGCCGGCCGGCTGGGTCTCGGTGAGTTGGAGCAGGTGCCGCTTCAGTCCGTAGTACTTGGGCACGCGCGCGGTGGCGGTTTCGCCACCGGCGGGGGTGGGCAGCGTGCCCGCCTGGGGCTCGTTCGCCCGAAGCTGGGCCGTGGTGCCCCCGTCGCTGCTCATGGGTGGCTTCTCCGCTCCTCGTGGGACCCGCACGGCCCCACTACCTCGTTAACGGCACACATCGTCGCACGTATGCCAGAGCGACGGGGAGCTCATCACGCGATGAACGATGAGCGGTGTCGGCTTGATAACGGCTCGTCCGGATAGGTCTTCGGGCCGTTGACACGCCCATTGGTCTAGGCCAAGCTCCAGGCATCTGGTCTACACCACTGCAGGCCAACTCATGAATCCCCACACCATCTCAGGGTTCGCGGCTTCACTTCCCCCACTTCACGGGAGTCATGCCGCAGGCCACCGATGGGGGGCAACCGGGCATCCCTCAGGAGGATGGCGTGAAGCGTCAGCTCATCGCGGCGGTCGGCGTCGCGGCAATGGTCGTCGGCATCGCGGCGTGTGGTTCGTCCGCCAAGAAGGACGACAACGCGGGCAAGTCGGCCAGCGGCAAGACCGTGACCATGTGGCTCATGTCCGGTTCGGCCCCGCAGGCCTGGCAGGACGGCGTCAAGGCCGACTTCGAGGCGGCTTACCCGGGTGCCAAGCTCAACATCCAGATCCAGCCGTGGGACAACATCGGCCAGAAGATCACCACCGCGCTCTCCGACGGCTCGGTGGATGTGCTGGAGGTCGGCAACACCCAGACCGCGGGCTACGCCTCCACCGGCGGCCTGATGGACCTCACCTCGGCCAAGGCGGACCTGGGCGGCAACGACTGGACGCCCAGCCTGAACACCTCCGCGGTGTTCGACGGCAAGCAGTACGCCGCCCCGTGGTACTACACCAACCGCGTGGTCATCTACAACAAGGCGCTGTGGACCAAGGCCGGCATCACCGCCCCGCCCACCACGCTGGACGAGTTCTACGGCGACCTGGACAAGCTCAAGGCGTCCGGCGTGCCGAACCCGATCTACCTGCCCGGCCAGGAGTGGTACACCTACTTCGGCCTGCTGGCCGGCGAGGGCGGCCAGATCGCCAAGCAGGACGGCGGCAAGTGGGTCGGCAACCTGGAGTCCCCGGAGGCCAAGGACGCCTTCGCGACCTACCAGAAGCTGCAGAGCTACTCGACCGCGCCGAAGGACAAGGACGAGGCCACCCCCCAGCAGTCGACCCTGTTCCCCAAGGGCGACATCGGCTCGATGATCGGCGTCGGCTGGGAGGCTCCGGCCCCCAAGGACATGCCGGCCGAGAACGTGGGCTACTTCCCGATCCCGGGCAAGACCGCTGACAAGCCCTCCGGCGTCTTCCTCGGCGGCTCGAACCTGGCCGCCGCCCAGGACAGCAAGAACCCCGACCTGGCCAAGGGGCTGCTCAAGATCGCCCTCTCGGACAAGTACGAGAGCCTGATGGCCTCCTCCGGCCAGTTCCCGAACAAGTCCTCGCTGAACTCGCTGGCCAACACCCCGTTCGCGCAGGCCGCGCTGAAGGGCGCGGTCAACGGTGCCATCACGCCGAACCTGGCGAACTGGTCGAACGTCGAGAACCCGCCGGCCCCGATCAAGGAGTTCATGACCGCCGTCCTCCAGGGCGCGGACTACGACTCGACCGCCAAGAAGTACGACGGTCAGATCACCGACCTGCTGGGCCAGAAGCAGTAGCACTTGAGCGGCGCCGCTCACCGGTTCCCCCGAGGGGCCGGTGGGCGGCGCCGTACCCCTGTTTCATGGCCACCCAGTCCGGCCAGGCGTGAGGAAGAGAGAACGATGGCTGTTCAGTCGGAACCGGTGCGGGCACGGTCCCCCCGTCAATCGGGGGCGAGCGGCGCCCAGAAGAGTCGCAGGCCGGCCGCCGGTTCGAGCCTGCTGAGCCGCGCGACGCCCTACCTGCTGCTGCTGCCGGCCTCCGTGGCCACGCTGGCACTGCTGGGCTGGCCGCTGGTCAAGACCCTGCTGCTGTCCTTCCAGAACCTCAACCGCCGCCAGCTGGTGCAGCACACCACCGAGTGGACCGGGTTCGACAACTACAAGCAGCTGCTCAGCAGTGCCGACTTCTGGCACACCACCGGCCGCTCGATCGCCTTCACCGCGGTCAACGTGGTGCTGATCATGGTCGGCGGCACCCTGGTCGGCCTGCTGATGAACCGGCTGGGCAGGAGGATGCGGCTCTTCCTGCAGATCGGCCTGGTACTCGCCTGGGCGATGCCGATCGTGGCCCAGACCACCGTCTTCACCTGGCTCTTCGACTCGCGGTACGGCGTGGTCAACTGGTTCCTGGACCAGCTGGGTTGGCACAGCATGGCCACCTACAACTGGTACAGCAGCCAGCTCTCGACCTTCTTCGTGATCGTGCTGCTGATCGTCTGGGGCTCGATCCCGTTCGTCGCCTTCAACATGTACGCGGCGCTGACCACGATCCCCACCGAGCTCTACGAGGCGGCCGAGCTGGACGGCGCCGGCCCGGTCAAGATCTTCACCAAGGTGGTCTACCCCAGCCTGAAGCCGTTCTTCCTCGGCACGACCTTCCTTGAGGTCATCTGGGTGTTCAAGTGCTTCACCCAGGTCCTGGCCATCAACAACGGCGGCCCGCAGCGGCTCACCGAGACGCTGCCCGTCTACGCCTACATCGAGGGCAGCGGAAACCAGCACTACGGCGTCGGCTCGGCGATCGCCGTGCTGACCATCCTGATGCTGGCCGTGCTGATGTCGTACTACTTCCGGATCATTCTGAAGCAGGAGGACGAGCTGTGAGGCGCTCGCTCATCGGACGCAGCTGGCCCAACATCGTCGCGGTCGTCCTCTTCGTGTTCTTCGCCTTCCCGGTCTACTGGATGGTGAGCACGGCGTTCAAGCAGAACGCCGACATCATCAGCAAGACCCCGGTCTTCCTGCCGCTCAGCGGCACCCTGGACCACTTCACCCGGGCCACCGGTGCCGCCCAGTTCTGGGAGATGGTCGGCAACAGCTTCCTCGCCACGGTGGGTGCGGTGGTCGCCTCGCTGGTGATCGCCACGCTGGCCTCGTTCGCGATCTCGCGGATGAAGTTCCGCGGTCGCAAGGCCTTCGTGCTGGTGATCATGGTGGCCCAGATGGCGCCCTGGGAGGTCATGACGATCTCGGTCTACATGATCGTCCGGGACCAGTCGATGCTCGACAGCATCGTCCCGCTGCTGCTCTTCTACATGATGATGGTGCTGCCCTTCACGATCTGGACGCTGCGCGGCTACATGGCCGCCGTGCCCAAGGAGCTGGAGGAGTCGGCGATGGTGGACGGCTGCACCCGCCCGCAGGCCTTCGTCAAGATCGTCTTCCCGCTGCTCGCCCCCGGTCTGATGGCCACCTCGCTCTTCGGCTTCATCACCGCGTGGAACGAACTGCCGCTGGTGCTGATCCTCAACAAGTCCACCGGGCCCGGCACCGCCCAGACGCTGCCGCTCTGGCTGACCGAGTTCCAGACCACCTTCGGTGACGACTGGGGGGCCACCATGGCCGCCTCGGCCCTGTTCACCATCCCGGTGCTGATCATCTTCCTGATCCTCCAGCGCAAGGCCGTCGGTGGCTTGACCGCCGGCGCAGTGAAGGGCTGACCGACCGCCGTGAGCATCCTCATCCCGAGCGTTCCGGACAGCGACCAGCTGCACCGCGACGCCCTGACCGTCCTGCAGCCCGGCTTCGAGGGGACCACCTCGCCCGAGTGGGTCCGCCGCCACGTGGCGGCCGGCCTCGGCTCGGTGGCGCTCTTCGGCCGCAACGTCAGCGACCAGGCCCAGCTGGCCGCGCTGACCGCGGAGCTGCGCCAGGAGAACCCCGACATCCTGATCGCGATCGACGAGGAGGGCGGCGACGTCACCCGCCTGGAGGTCGGCTCCGGCTCCTCCTGGCCGGGCAGCCTCGCCCTGGGAGCGGTCGACGACCCCGCGCTCACCCGCGACGTGGCCCGCGAGTTGGGCCGGGCGCTGGCCGAGTGCGGCATCAACTACAACTGGGCGCCCTCGGCGGACGTCAACTCCAACCCGGGCAACCCGGTCATCGGAGTGCGCTCCTTCGGCGCCGACCCCGAGCTGTGCGCCCGGCACACCGCCGCCTGGGTCGAGGGCCTGCAGTCGGTGGGCGTGGCGGCCTGCGCCAAGCACTTCCCCGGCCACGGCGACACGGCGATCGACTCGCACCACGGCCTGCCGATGATCGACGTCGACGAGGACCTGCTGCGCTCGCGCGACCTGGTGCCGTTCCGGGCCGCGATCGAGGCCGGCGCCAAGGCCGTGATGAGCGCGCACATCATGCTCCCGGCGGTGGACAAGGTGTACCCGGCCACGCTCAGCCGGGCCGTGCTCACCGGGCTGCTGCGCGGCCGCCCGGAGGACGGCGGGCTCGGCTACCAGGGCCTGATCGTCACCGACGCGATCGAGATGGGCGCCATCGCGAGCACGTACGGCATCGAGGAGGGGACGGTGCTGGCGCTGGCCGCCGGCGCCGACGCGATCTGCGTCGGCGGCGGTCTGGCCGACGAGGAGACGGTGCTCCAGCTGCGGGACGCCATCGTGGGTGCGGTCCGGTCCGGCCGGCTGCCCGAGGAGCGGCTGGCCGACGCCGCCGAGCGGGTGCGCTCGCTGGGCAGCTGGGCCCGGCTCGCTTCGTTCGGCACGGGGGCGGCGCAGGCCGCGCCCACCGAGCCGGACCTGGCGGTCGGCCTGCGGGCGGCCCGCCGCGCGCTGCTGGTGACCGCCGACCCGGCGCAGCCGTTCACCCCGGTGACCGAGCGCCCCTACGTCGCCTCCTTCTCGCCCGAGCCGAACATCGCGGTGGGCGACGTGACCCCGTGGGGCGTGGCCGGCATGCTGGCCGAGCGCTTCCCCGGCACCCGGGTGCGCAGCGTCTCGCCGGAGGACATCGCCGCGCCGGGCGAGCTGGACGAGCTGGTCGCCGCCACCGTGCGCGAGGCCGAGGGGCGCCGGCTGGTGCTGGTGGTGCGCGACCTGCACCGGCACGAGTGGATGGCGGCCGCGCTGCGGCTGCTGCTGGCGGCCCGCCCCGACGCCCTGGTGGTGGAGATGGGCGTGCCGCAGGCCGCCCCCGTCGGCGCGCTGCACATCGCCACCCACGGCGCGGCCCGGGTCTGCGGCCTGGCCGCCGTCGAGGTGCTCACCGGCCAGCCGACGGTGCGCACCCAGTAGGACCGCTCGCAGGACCAGCCGTTCGACCACCTGACCGCCGCTCAACAATGCGGGCCCCGCGGGGGAATTCCTCCTCCGCGGGGCCCCTTTGTCTTTTCGGAAATCCGATCGTCCATCAATTGTCATGCCTTAAGCAAGCATTAAGACACGAATGCGCAACGGCCTGCCGCGAGGACTCTGGAATGCGTTGACAGCCGCTTTGGTCTAGGCCAGGCTCCTCGAATCTGGTCTGAACCACTCCGGAGGCTCATGTGAAGCGCCGTCAGCTGCTTGCCGCGTCCGTCACCATCGCGCTCGTCGCGGGCCTGGCCGCCTGCGCCGGGGGGAGTGGCTCGCAGGCCAAGCAGTCCACGGGCCCCAACACGGCCTCCGGGACCCTCACCGTCTGGCTGATGAGCGACGCCCAGGCCAGCTGGCCCGACCTGGTGCAGCAGGTCAACGACGAGTTCGGCGCCGAGTACCCGAACATCACCCTCAAGCTGAGCTACCAGGGCTGGGCGGACAAGGTGAACAACCTGGACACCGCACTCGGCCAGGGCAAAGCACCGGACGTGGTCGAACTTGGCAACACCGAGACCATGAAGTACATCCTGAACGGCTCGCTGGCACAGGTGGACAAGACCGACTTCGAGAACTCGGACAGCTGGATCCCGGGTCTGGAGAACACCTGTACATACAACGAGAAGCTCTATTGCGTGCCGTACTACGCCGGTGCCCGGGTGGGCATCTACAACACCGCGATGTTCCAGCAGGCCACCGGCAGCGCGGACTTCCCCACGACCGAGGACGGGCTGACCGCGGCGCTGGACAAGCTCCAGGCCGCGCACAAGGGGGACAAGTCCTACTCCGCGCTCTACCTGCCCGGCCCGTACTGGTACGCCGCGATGTCCTACGTGGCCGCCTACGGCGGCACGATCGCCCGCTTCGACTCCTCCGGCAACTGGCACGGCACCCTGGAGGACCCCAAGGCGCAGCAGGGCATCCAGCACTTCGTCGACCTGGTGAAGCGCTACAACCACGGCGACCTGACGGTCAACGAGCTGCACCAGTCGGACGTGCTGGGCAAGCAGGAGGCCGGGGTGATCTACGGCAACGGCTGGGAGGCGACCAGCGCCGTCACCGCGCCGGCCGGCAACCCGGCGCTGGCCAACAGCCTCAAGCCGGCCATCTTCCCCGGCCCCGACGGCAAGCCGCTGCCCAGCTTCATCGGCGGTTCGGACCTCGCGATCACCGCCAGGACGAAGGTCGCCGACGCGGCCACCGCCTGGGTGAAGCTCTTCACCAGCGCCAAGTCCGAGGCGGTGCTGGCCGGCAAGAACATCCTGCCGAACAACCTCAGCCAGCTGGACCCGTTGAAGTACAAGCCGGAGACCGCGGCCGCGGCCAACGCGGTGCCGGACGCCTGGTTCACCCCGCTGGCCCCCGGCTGGGCGGCGATCGAGAAGCAGAACGTCCTGGTGAACATGCTGAACGGGATCCTGGCCGGGCAGTCGGTGGACCAGGCGACCAAGGCCGCCGACACGCAGATCAACCGGTTGATCAACACCCAGTCCTAGCGCCGGTCCTAGGATCGGCACTGCCCGCGACCCCCGCGGGCGAGGCCCTGCCGGCCCGGCCGATCCTGCCGGACAGGACCCAGGCGAAGGCACCGGAGGCTCAGCTGATGTCGGACCACCAGTCGCACCTCCCGGGGAAGATCATGGCGGCCGAGATGGCCGAGCAGCCGGCCGTGCTGCGCCGGATCCTCGACGAGGGGGCGGACCGGATCCGGGAGATCGCCGCCGAGATCGCGCTCCGGGAGCCTCGCTTCGTGCTGCTCACCGCGCGCGGCACCTCGGACAACGCGGCGCTCTACGCCAAGTACCTGATCGAGGTGCTGCTCGGCAAGCCGGCCGGGCTCACCTCCATGTCCACCACCACCGCCTACGGTGCCAAGCCCGACCTGCGGGACGTGCTGGTGATCACGGTGAGCCAGTCCGGCGGCTCGCCGGACCTGGTCGCCTCCACCAAGGCGGCCCGGGAGGCCGGCGCGATCACCCTGGCGGTCACCAACAACGCGGCCTCGCCGCTGGCCGAGGTCTCCGAGTTTCACATCGACGTGCTGGCCGGGTCGGAGAAGGCGCTGCCGGCCACCAAGACCTACACCGCCGAGCTGCTCGCGCTCTACCTCTTCGTGGACGGCCTGCGCGGGGGCGGGGGAGCGGCGCTCGCCGATGAGCTGCCGCGGCTGGCCGCCGAGGTGCTGACCCGCCAGCCGGAGGTGCGGGCGCTGGCCGAGCGGTACCGGTTCGCGCAGCGGCTGGTGATCACCTCGCGCGGCTTCGGCTACCCGACCGCCCGGGAGGCGGCGCTGAAGCTGATGGAGACCACCTACATCCCGGCCACCCCGTTCTCCGGTGCCGATCTGCTGCACGGGCCGCTGGCGATGGTGGACAACGTCTCGCCGGTGATCGCCATCGTGCCGGACGGCAAGGGCGGGGAGGCGCTGCAACCGGTCCTGGACCGGCTGCGCGGGCGGGGCGCGGATCTGGTGGTGGTCGGCCAGCAGGAGCAGGTGGACGCCGCCTCCGCGGGCTTCGCGCTGCCCGCCGGGGTGCCGGAGGAGCTGCAGCCGATCCTGGAGATCCTGCCGCTGCAGCAGCTCGCCTACGAGGTCACCATCGCCCGCGGCCAGGACCCCGACGCCCCGCGCGCCCTGGCGAAGGTCACCGAGACCCACTGACGGGCCCGCGGCCGGAAAGCACTACGGGCCACGGCGCCGACACAGGACCCTCAGCCTTCCCTCCTTGCCCGCGACGGGCAGGAGGGGCCCATGGCACCGCGACCCGGAGCTGTCGGTCCTGGGGCGGCCGGAAAACACTACGGGCCACGGCGCCGACACAGGACCCTCAGCCTGTGCGGCACCGCGACCCGGAGCTGTCGTCGGCCGCCTTGGTGCGGTGCCGGGACTGTGCGGGGTCCCGGTGGCGCGGCGGCCGACCGAGGAGGAGCCGCGCGCGGTCAGGGCAGTTTGCGCGAGTGGCCTCTCCTTGGTGCCCTTCCATTGTGGACTAGACCAATTGCGATGTCCAGGACTCGCCGGGCATTGGTCTGGACAACCAGCGGACACCCCGGCTCGGCGGGCTACTCTCGCCCTGTGCCCTCGTTGAACGAACTCGTCCGCCGCCACACCACCCTCACCGGTGCCGATGTGGAGTGGCTCCACATGCTGGTCTCGGAGTGGCAGCTGCTCTCCGACCTCTCCTTCGCCGACCTGGTGCTGTGGATCCCCACCTGGGACGGCATCCGGTACGTCTCGGTCGCCCAGATGCGCCCCAACACCGGCCCCACCTCCTACCAGGACGACATGGTCGGCCACCTGGTCCCGCGCGGGCGCCGCCCGCTGCTGGACGCGGCCTTCGACGAGGGGCGGATCGTCCGCGAGGGCGACCCGGAGTGGCGCGAGGAGGTGCCGGTGCGGGTCGAGTCGATCCCGGTCCGCCGCGAGGGCCGGGTGCTCGGGGTGATCGCCCGCAACACCAACCTGCTCACCGTGCGCACCCCGAGCCGGCTGGAGCTCACCTACCTGCAGAGCGCCTCCGACCTGGCCCAGATGATCGCGGCCGGCACCTTCCCGTACGCGGGCGAGCAGGTGGACATGGACGCGGCGCCGCGCGCCGGCGACGGCCTGATCCGGCTGGACGCCGACGGCATCGTCACCTACGCCAGCCCCAACGCGCTCTCCGCCTACCACCGGATCGGCCTCACCACCGATCTGGTGGGGGGTCACCTGGGGCGCACGACAGCCGAGTTGGCGCTCCCCTCGCGCGGCGCGGTGCACGAGGCGCTGGTGAAGCTGGCCAGCGGCTGGGCGCCCCGGCAGACCGAGGTGGAGGCCCAGGGCGGGGTGGTGACGCTGCGGGCGATCCCGCTCAAGCCCAAGGGCGTGCACACCGGCTCGCTGGTGCTGGCCCGGGACGTCACCGAGCTGCGCCGGCGTGACCGGGAGCTGATGACCAAGGACGCCACCATCCGGGAGATCCACCACCGGGTGAAGAACAACCTGCAGACGGTGGCCGCGCTGCTGCGCCTGCAGGCCCGCCGGCTGCCGGAGGAGTCGGCGCGCGCCGCGCTGGACGAGGCGGTGCGCCGGGTCGGTTCGATCGCCATCGTGCACGAGACGCTCTCGCAGACCCTGGACGAGCAGGTGGCCTTCGACGAGATCGCCGACCGGGTGCTGGCGATGGTCATGGAGCTGTCCCAGGACGGCCAGGTGACCACCCGGCGCAGCGGCAGCTTCGGCATCCTCTCCGCCGAGGTGGCCACCCCGCTGGCGATGGTCCTCACCGAACTGCTGCAGAACGCGCTGGAGCACGCGTTCGGGCCCAAGGCGGCCGGCAACCTCTCGGTCAGCGCGCTGCGCGGGCGGGCGCCGTCCAGCGGGATGGGCTGGTCGGACAGCTGGAACGGGGGTGCGAAGCCGGACGAGTACCTGCTGATCACCGTGCAGGACGACGGGCGCGGCATGCCGGAGGGCTTCGATCCGCAGCAGGGCGGCAACCTCGGGCTGCAGATCGTGCGGACCCTGGCCACCGGTGAACTGGGCGGCACCTTCGACATGGTCGCGGCGCCCGGCGGTGGCACCAAGGTGGTGCTGGAGATCCCGGTCCGCTGAAGCCGGGCGATCGCCGAGTCGGGCGAGCGGGGCCGGGCCAGGGCCCCGGGGGAGCGGGGGCAGCGGGCGCGGTCAGAAGAAACGAGGCCCTGTCGACCGGGGGGGGGAGGGTCGACAGGGCCTCTCAACCCGTTCCGGCCGTCGGGGGGAGTCGGTCGGAACGGGGGCTCTGTGGTGCGCGACACCCAGTGGGGCGCGTCAGTCACTACCAGGTCGCCCGCTCCGTCATATTGCGTACGGTGAGCGTCCCAGGTCCACGATATTGCTCTGAGTGAACAGTATCAAGTGTCCGGACCGAGCCGGCCAAGGTGTCGAGGTCGCCGCGCCGACCAGTTGCCCGCTGCGCGACGGCTCCTGCGGAAGGCTTCGACGGAGTGGCGGTCGAAGCCTGTGATCATGTGTTGATCAGTACTGCCGTTGATCAGTGTTGCTGTCGTTCGGTGTTGCTGTCGTTCAGTGTTTCTGTCGTCTGCCGCTGACCGGGTCCTGCGTCAGCGGTGCGGTGCCGAGGCACCGCTCAGGCGGTGCGGGCGCGGTTGCGGGCGGCGCGACGCTTCATCGCACGACGCTCGTCCTCACTCATGCCGCCCCAGACGCCGGCATCCTGGCCGGTCTCAAGAGCCCACTGCAGACACTGCTCCATGACGGGACAGCGGCGGCACACGGCCTTGGCTTCCTCGATCTGCAGCAGAGCAGGACCGGTGTTCCCGATCGGGAAGAACAGCTCCGGGTCCTCTTCGCGGCAGACAGCGCGGTGGCGCCAGTCCATGGTCGTCCAACTCCTCCTGCCGACGGGCGGTGACCCGGGCGGCACTATCGATGGCTTGTGAATGTGAACGCTTTCACGAATCCCACAACGGCAAAAGGGACCTAAGGCCTTCGCGGCCCGGCAGTCTGTGCAGAAGGGGGGTTCGGGCGCATCCTGAGGCACTGCTCAGCAGGTACTCACCCTGAGGAGCTCCAGCGGCCGTAGGCGCCAGGTGCTGCTCAGGGGGGCCGCCTCGCTTGTCCCGCTGCGACGCGTCCCGATCGCCATGTAGAGGTTCGCAAACCTCGGGCTCGGATACAACCCCCTTCGAGGAGGAATTTTTGATTCTTCGGTGTCGCCTACCTCACAGGCGGTACTTCTATGGGGTGAAGGGGGCTAGCGCGTTCGAGAAGAAGGGCGGGACCCCCTTCTGGTCACACAATCACACGCAGTGCCCGGCGTACGCCTGTGAAACTGACGCGACTCCTGTCTCCAAGGTGGTCCCCATCGACCTGAAATGGCGCCGGTTCCTGTGAAACCAAGGTGAAGTGCCTGACGTCGTGATAGGAGACGACGTGCTTCCCGGTCGGTCCGTCAGCCTTCCGGGATTGCTCCGAAGGAGTGTGCGGCCGCAGAATCTGACGGACCGTACGAGCGGTTCCGAACGCTGTCATTCGAGTGATGCCGAAGACGTCAAGGTCGGTTTCGAAGGAAGCCGAAGGAGAAGGCAGCACCGGGCGATTACCGAGAAAAGTCCACGGCGAGGTGTTCGACACTATGGTCATCACCAGCCCTGGCTGCGGTGCGCGGCCCGGGATTTCCAGGGTCACGGGGCCGTTCCGGCGGTGCTCACGCTCGGTGACGTAGTGCCGGAGTGCTTCGCGCACATAGAGCGCGTGCGTCGACTTCCGCCCCGATCTGCGCTGCTCCTCCACCCGGCCGACCACGCCGGCATCGAAACCGAGGCCGGCGGTGAAGGTGAACCAGCGGTCCGGCAGACCCTCGGTCATCGCCTTGCCGAGCGAGACGGCCCGCTCCCGGCGGTGGTCCAGCGCGTCCAGCAGCTGCCCGGTGGCCTCCACCGGGTCGTTGGGCAGGCCGAGCGCGCGGGCGAAGACATTGGTGCTGCCGCCCGGCACCACGGCCAGTCGCGGCACCCGTTCGCCGGGGCCGTGCGAGAGCAGCCCGTTGACCACCTCGTTGACCGTGCCGTCCCCGCCGAGCGCCACCACCAGGTCGACGGTGCCGTCCGCCACCGCCTGGCGGGCCAGGTCGCGCGCATGGCCGCGGTAGTCGGTGACCGCCACCTCCAGCTTGAGATCGCTGCGCAGCGCGTGGGTGAGTACGTCCCTGGTTCGGCCACTGGTGGTGGTGGCCTTCGGGTTCACGACCAGGAGCGCGCGCATGAGGCTCAGCCTACGGCTCACCGGCGGCGGGGCGGCGGCTACCCTGCTGGAGTGACCGCAGAAACCTCCGCCGCCGCCCCTGCCGCCAGCTCCGTGCCCGCCCGGCCGGCCCTCCTGCTGGCCGCCGTCCTGCTGACCGCCGCCGAGGGCGCCGCGCTGGCCGCCTGGGGCGGCTACATGATCGTGGCCGGGCTGGTCGAGACCACCAGGAACGAGGGGCTCGTCGAGTACGGCGGCGCGGTGATCCTGATCCTCGGGCTGCTGCCGCTGTTCGCCTCCTGGGCGCTGCTCAAGCTGCGGCGCTGGGGCCGCAGCCCGGCGGTGCTGACCCACTCCACCTGCCTGCCGGTGGCGTACTACATGCTGCAGAGTCACGGCCCGATGCCCGCCCTGGGCGCGCTGGTCGCCGTGGTCGGTCTGGCCGGCCTGGTGACCACGCTCCACCCGCGGGTCACCGCCCTGCTCTACCGCGCCGAGGACTGACCCGCGGCTCAGCGGGTGCCGGGCGGCTCAGCGGGCGGCCCGGCGGGTGCCTCGGCCCACCGGGCCGCCCGCCCTCACTCCTCGACGAGCAGCTTGTCCCGCAGCTGGGCCAGAGTGCGGGCGAGCAGCCGCGAGACGTGCATCTGCGAGATGCCCACCTCGGCGGCGATCTGAGACTGCGTCATGTTCCGGAAGAACCGGAGCACCAGGATCTTCTGCTCGCGCTGCGGCAGTTGGGCCAGCAGCGGCTTGAGCGACTCGCGGTACTCCACGCCCTCCAGCGCCTCGTCGGTGGCACCCAGGGTGTCCGCCACGGCCGGCGACTCGTCGTCGCTGTCGGGGACGTCCAGCGAGAGGGTGGAGTAGGCGTTGGCCGACTCCAGGCCCTCCAGCACGTCCTCCTCGGAGATGCCGAGGTGCTCGGCCAGCTCGTGCACCGTGGGGGAGCGGCCGTGCCGCTGGGAGAGCTCGCTGGTCGCGGTGGTCAGCGAGAGCCGCAGCTCCTGCAGCCGTCGCGGCACCCGCACCGCCCAGCCCTTGTCCCGGAAGTGCCGCTTGATCTCGCCCACGATGGTCGGGGTGGCGTAGGTGGAGAACTCCACCCCGCGCTCGTGGTCGAACCGGTCCACCGACTTGATCAGGCCGATGGTGGCCACCTGGGTCAGGTCGTCCAGCGGCTCGCCGCGGTTGCGGAAGCGCCGGGCCAGGTGCTCGACCAGCGGGATGTGCATCCGGACCAGCTGGTTGCGCAGCTCCACCCGCTCGGCGGAGCCCTCGGGAAGCTCGGCCAGGCGCACGAAGAGCGCGCGCGCCGCCTCCCGGTCCGGGGCGCCGCTGCGGTGCTGGCCGACCCCCTGCGCCGGCAGGGTGGCCCTGACCAGCTCGGCGGTCGGCACCTCTTCCGCCGCCTGCTCGCCCAGGGGGCCGGTCTCGTCGGCCGGCGGGCGTGGCCCGGCCGTCGGTTCCGGCGTCGGGTCGGTCGGCTGGCTCATCCGGTGGGCGTCCTTCGGGTGGGCGTCGTGGGGGGAGGCGGGGGCGGGCACGGTAAGACGGCGGGCCGGACCGGGCACGGCCCGGTCATCGGCGGACGCCTCGTCCGCGGCGCGGCCGTCCACGGGCAGCGGCCCGACAGCAGAGTTCCGATCCAGATCACTCACGGCGATCCCCCGTTCCGTTCCGGGAGCGCCCGGGCCACAGTCGCGGCCGGGCCATCACATTGGTTGTACCGCGTTCGGGCCCCGGAGCGGGAACGTCGCCGCTCCGGGAGGGTGTGCGGCGGCGCCCCGCCCGGGCCCTCGGCGGGTCGGGCCGGGGCGGCCGGATTCACGGTTGGAGGATCGTCCCGCCGCGCTTCTTGTGCAGGCTGATGCTGACCGTGCGGTCCTCGGCGACCGAGGACTCCACCTCGCCGGCCAGTGCGGAGAGCACCGTCCAGGCGAAGGTGTCGCGCTCGGGTGCCCGGCCGTCCGTGGTCGGCGCCGAGACGGTGACCCGCAGCGCGTCGCCCACCAGCCGGAACTCGCACGTGAGCACCGAGCCCGGCACCGCCTGCTGGAGCAGGATGGCGCAGGCCTCGTCCACCGCGATCCTCAGGTCCTCGATCTCGTCGAGGGTGAAGTCCAGCCGCGCCGCGAGGCCGGCCGTGGCCGTCCGCAGCACCGAGAGGTAAGCGCCCTGGGCGGGCAGTCGGACCTCCACGAAATCCGTGGCGGCCGTTTCGTCCCCGGATTCGGCAGCGCCGTTGATCTGGGACACCCTCACCTCCTGGGTGACGTGCTGTGCTGGTGACCCGTGGGCCGCGGCACGTTCTGTTGCTTGGCTCAACTGCTTCGCCCCAACTGTCTTGAGGGGTGGTGCGGTACGTCCCAGTCCTACCCGCTCGGGGGGCTCCGGACGCGGGCCGCCCGCCGAGACGTTACCGCGATCGGCCGATGGATGTCGCGACCTGTGACCGGATTCCTCGCAGGTCGTCAGCGCTTTCCCAGCTCGCGCAGCGGTTCGCCGGCCAACCTGAAGGTCGTCCACTCGTCCATCGGCTGGGCGCCGAGCGACTTGTAGAAGCCGATCGAGGGCTCGTTCCAGTCCAGCACCGCCCACTCCAGGCGACCGTAGCCGCGCTCCACCGCGATCCGGGCCAGTTCGGTGAGCAGGGCCTTGCCGTGGCCGCCGCCGCGTTCGGCGGGGCGCACGTAGAGGTCCTCCAGGTAGATCCCGTGGGTGCCGGTCCAGGTGGAGAAGTTGCGGAACCAGAGGGCGAAGCCGACCGTCCGGTGGCTCCCGGTGGCCTCGTCGACGGACTCGGCGATCAGGGCGAAGACCGCCGGGTGCGCGCCGAAGAGGGCCTCGCGCAGTTGCTCCTCGGTGGCCTTGGCCTGGTCCAGGGCCTTTTCGTACTCCGCGAGTTCGCGGATCAGCTCGATGATGGTGGGGACGTCCTCGGCGACGGCGCTTCTGATCATGCTTCCGAGGGTACTGGGGTCCGGGCACGACTGACGCCCTTCACTCGAAGGAGCGAAGGGCGTCAGTCGCGGGTTGACCGTGCGCGGCCTCAGGCCTGCTTGGTCTCCCAGAAGATCTTGTCGATCTGGGCGATGTAGTCCAGCAGCGTCTGGCCGGTGGCCGGGTCCGTCGAGGCCTTGGCGGCCGAGGCGGCCTTCAGCGCGTCGTTGAAGAGCTGGTGCAGCTCGGGGTACTTCTCGAAGTGCGGGGCCTTGAAGTAGTCGCTCCACAGGACCGACAGGTGGTGCTTGACGGCCTCGGCGCGCTGCTCCTTGATGATGATGGCGCGCGCGCGGAAGTGGGCGTCCTCGTTGGCCTGGTACTTCTCCTGAGTACCCTTCACCGACTCGGCCTCGATCCGCGCCTGAGCGGGGTCGTAGACACCGCAGGGCAGGTCGCAGTGGGCGTGAGCGGTGACCCGCGGCGCAAACAGGCGAGAGAGCATGTGAGTCCTTCCTTGGAGATCGTCTTCCCGGGCCTGAGACTACCCCGCGGCTTCCCGGAATTCGCGGCCGGGACGGCGGCCTAGGGCAAAAGGTTGAGTCGGAACCGGTCGATATCGGGCGCGCGTTGTCCCTGGAGGATGTACGGGATGCTGGTGCGCGACGGAGCGGACCGGCTGGCGCGACGAGGAGGCACGGCGATGCGGCGAAAGGGCACTGACGCGGGCCCAGAGCCCGTGGAGCGTACGGAGGGTGGGTTGGTCCCGTTCGGGCTGATGGACGTGGCCGGGCCCTCGATGGTCCCCACCCTCTACCACGGTGACCGGCTGGTGGTCAGGTACGGCGCCCGGGTGCGGCCCGGCGCCGTGGTGCTGGTGCGGCACCCGCTCCGGCAGGACCTGCTGGTGGTCAAACGGGCCACCGAGCGGCGGGCCAAGGGCTGGTGGCTGCTCTCCGACAACCAGTTCGTGGAGAACGACAGCCGGGAGTACGGCCCGGTACCTGACGATCTGGTGCTGGGCCGGGTGCTGCTGCGGATCGCCCCGAACCCGGTCTGGCTGGCGCCGGCCGGCTGGCTGGAGCGGCTGCTCTGCGCCCGCCCGCTGGGCCGCTGGCCGGGGCTGGCCGCGCGGTTCGGGGTGTTCCGGCGGCTCAGCCCCGAGCTGTAGCCGCGCCGCCCGGGCCGTCCTCGGCCGCAGGCCCGTCCTCGGCCGCCAGCGCGGCCTCCTGGCGCTTGCGGGCCCGGTAGGCCGCCACGTTGGCCCGGGTCGCGCAGCGGTCCGAGCAGTAGCGGCGCGAGCGGTTGGTGGAGGTGTCCAGGTAGGCGTTGCGGCAGGGCGCGGCCTGGCAGATGCCCAGCCGGTCCGCGCCCAGCTCGGTCAGGTGGATCGCCAGCCCCATGCAGGCCACCGCCGTGAACGCGGCGGTCGCGGTGCCCGCGTTGTCCGCCAGGTGCAGGTGCCAGCGCGGCCGCCCCTGCTCGTCCAGGTAGTCGTGGCCGGAGACCAGCGGGCTGACCGGGTGCTCGATCATCAGCCCGTTCAGCAGGTCGACGCCGCGGACCTCGTCGCCGCCGGCCGCGGCCTCGAAGACCGCCCGCAGCCGGCCGCGCACCGCCCGCAGCCGGGCCACGTCGGCGGTCTCGGTGAGCCGGGCCGTCTCCGACTCGGGGTTGCCGAACAGTGCGCGCACCGCGTCCACGCTGACCAGCGCGTCGGTGCCGCGCTCCGGCTCCTCGCTGTTGACCAGCCGGACGGCGTAGTCGGCGTACAGGGCCAGCTCCACCGGGAACCCTCCGCAGGAAGTAATAGGTAGTCTGCTCGAAGCCTATTACCTTTTGCCCGGAACGCGTAGGCGCCGGCCCGGGGACCGGCGCCTACGCGGGGCCTAGAGCACCTTGGAGAGGAACGCCTTGGTGCGCTCGTGCCGCGGGTTGGCGAGCACCTCGCGCGGGTGGCCCGACTCGACCACCACCCCGCCGTCCATGAAGACCAGGGCGTCGCCCACCTCGCGGGCGAAGCCCATCTCGTGGGTGACCACGATCATCGTCATGCCGTCCTCGGCCAGGCCGCGCATCACGTCCAGCACCTCGCCGACCAGCTCGGGGTCGAGCGCCGAGGTGGGCTCGTCGAAGAGCATCAGCTTGGGCTCCATGGCCAGCGCCCGGGCGATCGCCACCCGCTGCTGCTGGCCGCCGGAGAGCTGGGAGGGGTAGCTGTCCGCCTTCTCGGCCAGCCCCACCCGCTCCAGCAGCGCCCGGGCCTGCTCCCGGGCCGCGGCCTTGGCCTCGCCCCTGACCTGCACCGGGGCCTCGGTGACGTTCTCCAGCGCGGTCATGTGCGGGAACAGGTTGAAGTGCTGGAAGACCATGCCGATGTCGCGCCGCTTGAGCGCCACCTCGCGGTCCTTCAGCTCGTAGAGCTTGTCGCCCTGCTGCCGGTAGCCGACCAGCTCGCCGTCGACCCAGAGCCGGCCGGCGTTGATCTTCTCCAGGTGGTTGATGCACCGCAGGAAGGTGGACTTGCCCGAGCCGGACGGGCCGACCAGCACGAACACCTCGCCCTGCCGCACCTGCAGGTCGATGCCCTTGAGCACGTGCAGCTGGCCGAAGGACTTGTGCACCTCCTCGGCCCGGACCATCACCCCGCCCGGGGCGCGGTCCGGGGCGATGGGCGCCTGCGTCTCGCTCATAGATGACCGCCTCCTTCAAGGCCGGGGACCACGTCGACCGCGTCCGTCGGCGGCACCCGCCTGCCGCGGAAGAGCCCGCGCAGCCGCTGCAGCGGGGTCGGCGGCAGGATCCGGTTGGCGCCGCGCGCGTAGTGGCGCTCGATGTAGTACTGGATGACGGTCAGGATCGAGGTCAGGAACAGGTACCAGATGCTCGCCACGATCAGCAGCGGGATGGTCTGGAAGGTGCGCGAGTAGATGTCGTGCGCCGCGCCGAGCAGCTCCACCAGGGAGATCGAGTAGGCGAGCGAGGTGGTCTTCAGCATCGAGATGGTCTCGTTGCCGGTCGGCGGGATGATCACCCGCATCGCCTGCGGCAGGATGATCCGCCGCAGCGTCCTGCCCTTGCTCATGCCGAGCGCGTGGGCCGCCTCGGTCTGGCCCAGCGGGACGGACTGGATGCCGCCGCGCACGATCTCCGCCATGTAGGCGGCCTCGTTCAGGCCGAGGCCGAGCAGGGCGGCGGTGAAGACCGGGATCAGCGTGTTGGTGGACTCGGACCAGAAGTCGGTGCCG